>QCBP01000008.1 GCA_003279055.1 Prochlorococcus sp. AG-347-I21
GATCTCATTTTTGAATTATTTAAACCATCCTTTTTTGGGAGTGGATATTATTTTCTCTTTTTCAGCTTTTGTTTTATTATTTGCTTTTTTGAAAGCCAAGTTTGCTTCTATAACTGTAACTATTGATATAAAAAAAAGACCAGAAATTCCAATTATTTGTTCACTTTGAGAGGGTTCTGAATTTCCTTGTAAAAAAAACCCTAAAGCGAACCATGCAGTACTAGCAGTGATGGTAAAAAAATAGGGTTTCCATCTTCTTTGATATAAGTAACCCGATCCTAAACCAGGAAGAAAATTTAAAAAAGATGCTACCCACCCTTTTGAAGATGCAAGTATTTCGTCTCTTGAGGGATAAGACATCTATATTAGGTATTTATTAAATGTGAATTTATATAAGCAAAAGATATTGCTGCACAAATTACCCAGCTAAAGGGTAAGAACATTCTTATTTTTTCTTTATTGTTATTCATTTTTTAATTATGGAAAATATTTTTAAAATCTGTGGATTTAATGGATTCCTTAAGATTAAAAGAATTAAAAAAGACGGTTAAAAACCGTCTTTGGAAAAAATAATTTCTCTAAAAATAAATTATTTATCTTTTGAAGCTGAGAGTACTTTAAGTTCTTTTTTTACTTCTTTTTCTCTCTCTTGAAGATGTTTTAGTTGAGCTTTAAAAGCATCTTCAAGTCTTACTTTTTGTTTTGTAATTTCATCAAGCTCTTCTTGATGTTGGTTTTTCTTTAACTCCTTCATTTCACTATCGGAAATAACATATACTGGACGATATGAAGGTGTTTCAAAAAGAAGATCAAACATTGAATACATAAGTGACCTTTGAATTAGTACAAACTCAATATCTGATAATTCTTTGAAATATGAAAGGATAAATACCGAAGATATTGATACGGCAAATACACCGAATTTCGGTTTACCTAACTTAACCGCCCAGTATTAACCGATCTAATTTTAAGTTATGTTTTAAAGTATTAAGGAGATGATTCTAAAGATCTAAATCAAAAAGAACTAAAAATGGATTTAAAAATTACTAAAACATTAGTAATCCCATCCAACGAAATTAAATGGCGATTTTCCAGATCCTCCGGTCCTGGGGGGCAAAATGTAAATAAAATTGAAAGCAGAGTAGAGATTATTTTTAATTTAGAAGATTCCAAAGTATTAAATGATTATCAGAAAGAAATTCTTAAGAGAAACTTGAAAAACAAATTAGTGAATAATAGCTTACGTTTAGCGGTTCAAGAACACAGAAATCAATTATTAAATAGGCAGCTAGCTTTAATGAAATTTAGTTCAATCATAAAAAATGCTTTAAATAAATCATTTAAATTAAGAAAATCTACACAACCTACTAAAGCATCACAAAAGAAAAGAGTTGATGTTAAAAAAAAACGTGGCGAATTGAAAAAAAGTAGACAAAAAGAAAAAACATATCAAATATGAATAAACTAAATAAATATTTACCTCGTAAATTGTAATGAAAGCATATTATAAATTTAATTTCATTTTGGTTTATTGAATAAAACTAATGATTTCTGGTTAATTGACTCCAATTTTGTAGGGGTGATGCGTTTCTACAAAGATAAAGATAATTCTGATAAATCTATTGATTATATGTTTATTGAAGAAGGAATTATTATGGGAATTCATGGAGAAAATCCGCCATTAATGAAAACTAGAAAAAAAATTGTTATTGAAGAAGCAAGATTATTATGGCAAAAATTGTTAAATGAAGGTTGGCAAAAAACTAATAAAAAATGGTGAGGAAATTCTACAAAAACTTTTTTTAATTTCAGAAAATAAATGAACCTTTAGGGTATAGCCTGGAAATTTTTTTCTGCTGTAAATATTTCTTTTTTTTGATGTCGTTTTCATACCTACTCAACATCATTAGATAGTTTGTAACTCCAAAAATTATTAAAAATAAAATAAACCTTATTCCTGCCTCAAAGTTCATATGAGTATTAAGCTTTATTTTAATCTTACAAATACTAATCAAAAATCAATCCGTATTTATATCTAATTAAAACATCTAGTAAAAATCTTCTTTTATCCAAACAAGCATCCAAGCACTTGATTTGTTTCGTTTGATATAAAACCAATATGGAAGTAAAAAGATAAAAAGTAAGAAAGTAATAATAGTACCAATTCAAGATAAATTTTATTTTTTAAAATTAAACAATAAAAGTGGCTGAGATAAAGCCCAACTAATGCCATAAAGAATAGGAATAAAAAACATAGTGGATAAAAATCTTGGTCTTAAAAGAAAAAACTTCTAATAAATATCATTACATTTTTCATTTTAGTTTGAATATTAATTAACCCCAGCCGTTGCCTTTTATTATTGCAACTACTTGTTCAAAAAGTTTTAGCTTTTTCTTTTTACTATAGTTTATGTTTTTTGAAAAATCAGATAAATCTTTATAAAATTGCCGAGTTATTTTATCTTCTTTATCACTAGGCCATAGTAAGTCAGACCCCTCTTAATATTCTTCTTTATATATTTCTTTATTCAAATTTTTTTTATATCGTAATAATTTAGATTTTACTTATTGCAAATGCTTAAAAGTGATGTTTATTAAATTTGTTTATTTATTTAAAATTTATGCTGATTAATCTTTCAACTTTAATTTTTACATTATTATCTCCATTGCTTATTTTTGCAGTAATAGTATCGGTTTACTTATTTCATTAGGAAGTATTTAACAAATGAAATTAATTATTTTAAGGGTGTATTATGCCTACTTTTTCTAATGCAAATGATAAAACTGCAATTACAGCCATTACTGTTAAGATCTTGTTCTTTTTGATGAAATCCATAATGCATATTAATAATCTATTTATTAAATTCTTATATAAAATAATAAATAATTAAAATTATTATAACAATTAGAATGGATCCCATATATGTAGGAGATTTACTTCCCTCAATAGCTTCTTATAAAAAGATAATTGAAAAATATGATAAAGGTATAAAAGAAGGTGAATTTTATGAAGAACCTTTAGGCGGAGATTTTAATTACCCTGATTGGTAAATATGCTTACTACAAAAATAACTTTTGCCTTGGCAGATTCGATTAGAGAGTGGCGTAAGTGCCGGGATAAGAATCCTTCTATTGATAAGTTTGTAAAATTTGTTCAGAAGAAATTGGAAGATTATAAACTTTCTTATAGTGATAAAAAAAAATTGAATCTATTTTGCTCTATGCATCTGAATAACTAAGAGATTCTAGACTTTATTATTTATATCTATAAATAACAAAGGATCAATAAAATTCTCTTACAAATTAAGAAAAAAGTAAATCAGCATATTTACGGATTTACTGAAAATATAAAAAGGAGTAATTTATAAATGTTGAGTTCGGAGGCAATCTAAATGATTGATAGTCCGCCTGAAATTTAGCAAATTCCAAAATATAGGAAGCGTATTCCTGAGAATGGGATTATTCGAAAATTAAAGTTCAATCAATTAGTCTGATAAGACTTCGCTTTATAATTACTAGCGACAATAGGGACTGAAATTATCGAGAGAAATCCCCGAATTCACGTATTCTAGGTTTATGAGTAAATAGACTTTAAAATATGTAATTTTATATCCTGTTAGAAGGAAATCAAATATCAAAAAGGACTGTACCACCAGTCCTTTTTTTTTAATAAACTACTTCTAAACTAGACTTCTTTTTGGATAATATTGATTTATTAAGTGTTTAAAAATATTTCACAATGAAAGATCAAGTCTTGTTTCCTAAAATTGAAGTTCGTGAAAAGGGTTTTTTACAAGTAAGTGATATTCATACGATTTATTGGGAAAGATCTGGCAATCCAAATGGTAAAAAAATACTAGTTATTCATGGAGGCCCAGGAGGAGGAAGTCAACCAAGATATAGAAGATACTTTGATCCAGATAAATTTGATATTATACAATTTGATCAAAGGGGTTGCGGTTCTTCAACTCCTTTCTCCGAATTAAAAGAAAATACGACTAATCATTTAGTTGATGATATTGAGAAATTAAGGATTCTATTAAAAATAGATAGTTGGCATTTGTTTGGTGGATCTTGGGGCTCAACACTTTCACTTATATATGCAATTAAAAATCCCTCAAGAGTTACGAGCTTAACTTTGAGAGGAATATTTTTATGTAGAAAGTTTGAATTATTGTGGTTCTATCAATATGGTGCAAGTGAGATATTCCCTGATGAATTTGAAAAATATATTTCTGTAATACCAAAAGAAGAAAGAAATGATTTAATAAGTTCTTTTTATAAATATCTAACATCTTCAGATGCAAATCTTAGATCAAAAGCAGCAGCAGCTTGGACAAAATGGGAACTCTCAACTAGTCATTTAATAAATAAAAAATTTGATTTTGATAAGTCTCAAGTTAATTCTTTTTCAGATGCCTTTGCAAGGATCGAATGTCATTATTTTATTAATAATATTTTCTTAGAGGATGATTTTATTTTGAAAAATATAAAAACAATAGAATCGATTCCAACAAAAATAATTCAGGGTAGGTATGACGTAGTATGTCCCGTTAGGAGTGCTTGGGATCTAAATAAAAATTTAAAGAATTCTGAATTAATTATTGTTGATGATGCTGGTCATTCAATGAGTGAAAAAGGTATTACTATCGAACTAATAAAAGCTGTAAAAGGAATTCAAAATCTCTAAAAGAGAGAATATTCCTTAAAAATTAAAGGCCATTATCTTCAATATTTTGTGCAATACTCCTAAGAAGCTCGACGATATCAGAATCTTCGCATTTAGTATCTTCTTTGAGCAAAATGCACTCGTCTCTAATACTTACATTAGTACTCCACCATATACCTGAACTATTGGTATCGTCCCATTCAAATCTTTCAGACATAATTAATAAAATCTAATAAATACATTAAAGCTTGCATTAGTTCATCGTGGATTTATATATTTAATTTCAAAATTGAAAATGCTTTCTAAGGCGCTAAAAGGAATCTAGAAATTTCTGACAATAAAATTTAGAAATCTAATTTCAGTTCGTATTGTTTTTCCTTTTCCTTAGAAACAGTTTTTTTATTATTTATATTTTTTCTAAGCCTTTTTCTAGAGCCATGCTTTAAATAAATTTCTTTTGAGATATCCCAATATCCATCCTGTTTAGTGATTTCCTGGATTTTCTTTTTTGCTGTTTTAGTGCTATTTGGGATGTCAATTATTGGTCTCATGTAATTAATTTGTTCATATTCTTCTTGATTAAATTTAGATAATAGCCATGGTTCATGAATGAAATTAAGTGATATATCCTTTAATTCTGGTATCCATTTTTTTATAAATTTTCCTTGTGGATCATGATCTTTTCCCTGCTTAATAGGATTATAAATTCTATTGGTATTTATAGAAGTAGTTCCAGATTGCATTTGGCATTGGTTCCAATGTATTCCAGGCTCATAATCTACAAATTTATTTGCTAATTCAGAACCTGAATCTTGCCATGGTAGCCATAAATTATAGCTAGCAAAAGACATTAACATAGCTCTCATCCTGAAGTTAATCCATCCATTGAAATTTAATGAACGCATACATGCATCTACAAAAGGAAAGCCCGTATTACCTGAACTCCATAAATAAAGTAATTCATTATTTTTTTCTCTAATATTTTTAAAAAAAGGATGGTATTCCCTAAACTCTAGTTCTGGTTCACTTTCAAGTTTCTGAATAAAATGACAATGCCAAGTTAATCTGCTTTTTAACATCCTGGAATTATTATTTTTTGACATATTTGCCTTTTTAAAAATTTCTTTTAATGAAATGCATCCCCAACAAATGTATGGTGATAGTCTTGTACAACTATCAAATGATTTTTCTGGGCTAGATATATCTTTTGAATAAGAATCTAATTTATTACTAAAGAAGTATTGCATTCTCTCTAAACCTTTCTTTCTTCCACCTTGCATTCTTCCTGGACAAGTTTCTTTTTTAAAGGTAAAAATTTCGTCTGAGGGTATTTCTCCAATATTAAAGTTAATAGAATTAATTCTTAATGGAGCTTTAAGTAAGTTTTTGTCGGAATTTTCTTGCCACTTTTTAGACCAATTATTCCTATCTAAATTTCCTCTAAAAACTGAAAATTGTAGAAATTCCTTCCAAATAATATTTTTGCTTAAAGCCCATTCTCTTACTTTTTGATCTCTTTTATAAGTAAGCCAATCTCCGGTTTCTTGATGGCTATATATACCTTTGATTTTAAATTTTGTACTAATTTCATCAAAAATATTAATAACATTGCCAGTCCTAATAATTAATGGTTGTCCAATCTCAGCAAGTGCATTTCTTAAATCTATTAAACTTTCTTTGCAAAATTGCCATTGTCTATCTGAATGAGTATTTTGCCTCCAAATATCTAACTCAATAATATAAATAGGTAAAATATCATTATCTTTTATAGCCTCACAAAGAGCTTCGTTATCAAAAATTCTTAAATCTTTCTTAAACCATAAGATATTTATTCCTTTCATAATTTTTTGTTTTAATCCTAGAAAACTAAGATTAAGTTTGTAGGTAAAAAAATATAAAAAATTTTAGAATAACTAAAAATCAAAAAAATGAAAATAACAAAAAAACTTTGGGAGGATAATTATGAGATTGCTTTACTAAGTTTAAATACAAAATTTGTTCAAGGTTTAAAGAATGGAAGTCTCCCTAAAAATATATTTCAAGAATATTTAGCACAAGATTATTTCTTTTTAGAGACTTTTGCTAAGGCTTATGGTCTTGCTGTTTCCAAATCAAAAGATAAGTACTCAATAAGGAAGTTAAGTGAACTGTTAATGGGTGTTTCAGAGGAGTTAATACTTCATGAAACTTATGCAAAAAAATGGGATATTGATTTATCTAATAACTATATAAAAAAAGCCACTAAAAATTATACAGATTTTCTTGATGATACTTCCAATAGACTTAGCTCCGTTGAAATAATGTTTGCAATGACTCCATGTATGCGACTTTATTCTTGGATAGGAAAAAGTTTGTACAAAAAGGATTTTGACACTAAATATAAAGAATGGATAATTACTTATTCTGATGAGAGCTTTGAAAAGCTAGCAGAATCACTTGAAAATCTTATTGAGATTAATAAAGAAACATATGATATTAATCAGGCCAAATATTTATACAGGAGAGCTATGGAATTGGAGTTAGATTTTTTTAATGCATATTCAGATTTCTGATTTAAATTAAAATTTATTTATAGTACTTTCAAAAACGAGTTAATAAATTATGTATTCTAAAATTGCACTTTCAATAGGCGGTAGTGACTCCGGGGGTGGAGCAGGCATACAGGCTGACTTGAGAACTTTCATGGCCCTTAAAGTACATGGATGTTCTGTTATTACATGTATTACCGCTCAAAATAGTATAGAGGTTACATGCGTTCAACCAGTAGAGAAGAATACTTTATTAAATCAATTAGATACTTTATTTGCTGATTTTGGTATTGATGCCTTGAAAACTGGAATGTTATTAAATGAAAGGATAATTAATGATACTGCTTCAAAATTAAATACATACAAAATAACTAAAATTATTGACCCAGTAATGGTTACAAGAACTGGTTCTAAATTACTGGAAGATTCTGCTATTAATGCTTATAAAAAACTCTTATTACCAATTGCTGATTTGGTAACTCCAAATATTTATGAAGCGAATCTACTTTCTGGTTTAGAAATAAGGAGTAAAGAAGATATCGAAAATTCAGCAAGAAAAATTATTGGTTTTGGAGCTAAAGCGGTACTTATAAAAGGTGGCGGTTTAAAAGATATGAAAGGGAAGGATTTTTTCCTTGACTTAAATGGTAAAAAAGAGTGGCTATTTAATAATTTTATAAATACAAAAAATACCCATGGTAGCGGCTGTACTTTGAGTGCTGCTATTTGTGGTTACAAGGCTTTAGGTTTTGATCTATTTGATTCCATACAAAAAGCCAAATTATTTGTTGAGAAATCTTTAGAAAATTCTTATAAAATAGGATCTGGCCCTGGTCCCTTAGGCCATCATTAATTATTTATAGAAGTGGAGTTAGAACCACCATTTTCTGTAGGGCTTTTTTAAAAATAAGATTTCTTCAGTCTCCCATCCTCCCTCTAACCACTCAAGATGCTCAAGTAATAAAGACTCACTTTCCCTTTTGCTTAATTGCCCAATTCTTTTAGCAATACCATCCAACCTTACTTTCATCAATTCATCAATCTTGATGTTATTCATAGGTTAAATAATAAATTTTTTCTACTTTTACTTGTATACATTTTCTTGTCAACGATTTAATTTTATTTGTTTACTAGCAGTTTTTAAATTTGTATTAAATACAACTTTTTAAAATAGATAGTAATTAAGACTTATTCACATAGAATTAATTAAAGACTAATTTATATAAAAATACTTTAACTATGAATAAAGAAGGAACAGAAAAGCAAAAAACTATTTTAAATGTCGGCTATTGCGAAACGACCTCTGAATGGCTCAATAGAATCATTACTGAACTGGCAGATGAAAATAAAAATTTCGTAGATTTGTCAGTTATTTGTTCTTAATTTTTTAGAAAATAAAGTTTATTTTGATTTATTGTCAGATAGCTTTTAACTATAAGAGAAATTTACTTGATATTTTTGTGATGTGAATCCTAATAAAAAAAACATAGAAATAATTAAACAATTCAATTTATCTCCTCATCCTGAGGGTGGATGGTTTAGAGAGATAGTAAGGAGTGAGAATTCTCTAATAAGGGAAGATGGACAAATTAGAAACTTTATTACCGGAATTTATTATCTTTTGGAGAGAGATGCAAAAAGTGCTTGGCACAGAGTAAAAAATGCTGATGAAATTTGGATTTATCTAAGGGGAGATCCTCTGAATTTATGGTGCCTTGATAATGATAATAATTTAATAAGAAATTTAATTTTAGATTCCAATAATCCAGTAGAAATGATCCCATCTGGATATTGGCAGGCTGCAAAAAGTACAGGCGAATTTACTTTAGTGAGTTGTTGTGTTGGCCCGGGCTTTGATTTTAAGGATTTTGAATTACTGAGAAATACAAATCATACTTCTAGACTAGATAAAGCAATTAATGAACTTATTTGAGATATTTTTTTGTTTATATTTTTGAAATTATCCTCTAGATTTATAAGGCTACTCAATAAATTTATATTTAATGAATCAAAATTCTGTCAAAACAATTGGTATTAATGATGAACCAAGAGAAGATTCATACTTAGTATATCTAAACCAGGCTGATGGATTAAAAAACATCCTTAATAAGGAATTTGATGAATGGTCGAATTTTGATAGTTGGGACAGTATTTCAGTTCAGCAATGGATTTTTTCTAGAGCTTTGGATGTTTTCAGAGGTAATAAAATTGATATTCAATGCGACTGTTGTGAACATAATGATTTAATCCCAAATGATTTTGAGAGCATTAAAAAAGAAAAATGCTTTGGCAAAAAAAGTGCTTATATGATTGAAAAAGTTGTAGATGAAATTGTATTAGCTAAGGCAAGAAGAGAAAGTGATGGAACCTATTCTGCCTAAGATTCATAAATATCTATGGAGTGAAAAATCTTTTACTTACCAGTGAAAATTATCAGAAGAACCAATCGTTAAATTTCTATTGGACATCCTGAGGAACTTGTCGTGAACTGAATCACTGAACTCCTTTTCATCTGAGTAATTAACAAGATCCACTGGGTCGATGTTTTCATCGAACCATGCATCATATTCAATATGGTTAGGTTCAGCAAAATAACTCATAGCCAATTAATAGCTAAAAAAAAATTTATAAACGGTACATGCGATACCAAATAAAAATTTTTTTTGCGCTAATACATATTGAAAAAGGCTTAAAAATCTAAATTTAAAGATAATTTAAATGATTTTTAAATTATGGTTTTTAAATTGAAATTACATTCATGATTTTTTTTATGGCTTATTATCACGTTCATGGACTTATTCCAGACGGAATTTCTCAGTCCGAAGGTTACAAGATGTTTGAGCAATATATTGCTTCCGGTGCACCTATGGATAATTTTGATGGATTTGAATTAGTAAGTAGATTCCATGCGCCAGAAACAGGAGAGGTTTTTGTAACTTTCAAGGCTGATAATCACATGGCAATATCTCAACATTTTGGAGTGTGGAGAGCGAAATTTGGTCTTGATTGGAATATCACTGCTGTTTTAAATGATGATGAGGTTATTCAAAGAAACAAACAAGTTGCTGATGCTGTTGCAGCAATGGGATAATCCAATTGATTGACAGTCGATCTAGAATAAGGAGCAACAAGCTCCTTTTTTTATGTCTCTTGAAACTACTGTTTTTACATTCAAAATAAACGTTCCTTTTGAGGAATGGGCTGCAGTTTATGACAGCCAAGAAAATATACAAATGAATAAAAAACGTGGAATTGTTTGCTTATATAAAGGTGTAAAGAAAGAAGATCCAACCAGTGTAATTCTTATTGAACAGGGTGAAGAAGGTAAATCAATAGCTATGTTTGAAGATCCAGCAGTTAAACCATTAATTGAGAGTGCAGGTCATATTTATGATTCGACTGTTATAACAAGTTACTTTTAAATTTAGACTCTTAATATTAGTTTAGATTATTATTTATTTATGCTTTTTTTAATTTCTTATAAATTTACTGATGCAAAAGCCCAAGATAAGGGATCAAAAATGTTAAAAGAATGGTACGACAGAGGAGGGCCACAAAATAGACCAGAGGGTTATGACGTTCAATCTTGGATTTTCTTACCTCAACATGGCAATGGGTACTCTGTTGTAGAAGCTGATTCTTTAGAAACTATTTGGAAACAGTGGAGTCCTTGGAGAGAATTATTGGAATTTACTATTGAACCTTGTGCAGATTTAGATCAAACAGTAGCTCTATATTGTTAATGAAAGGCTTATTTATACCTTCTAATTGATGACTAAATCTTATTGGTTAATTAATCCAAAAAGAACAGAAGTAAAAAGGTTTATGAAAAACGATAAGAGCATAGATGGTGTTTTTGAGTATATGTTTGTAGATACTGGAAAAATAGTTGGTTTGTTTGGAAAAGAACCACCTTTAATTACAACAACAATTTCTGTAGATATAGATTTAGCTAGAGAAATTTATGAAAGGTTAATCTCTCATGGTTGGAGGAAAACTGAGGAAGTTTGGGAAAAAGGGTGATAAGTATGATTGAACAATTTAGCAAATATAAAAAATGAGAAGTTTACTATTGACTCCTATATTCAAACGTTTTTAAAAAAAAGTGCTTTTTTCTCATCACTTAATCAGAATACTTGTCCCGTATATGATGCTGCAGAAATAAAAAAACAAGAACAATAAGAAGCTATTAAAAAGTTATACCCATAAAAAAGGTCTTTAAAGTTAAACGATAAGAGTATTAACTAAATTAATTCGCCTAAAATATTAATAAGAATCTGAGTCCTAGAGGTAACCATAGACATAGAAGAAGCATTAGTAAAATAGTAATAGCATGGATATTTGGAATGTAATGCTCTTTTGCAATTTGTGTTTTCATAATTTATCTCGCCTTCTTAAGTTTGATTTCTCTTCTGATAAGCAATGCTATAACTACAACACACATGTTCATTAGAAATACGTCTAATGGCATTTAATAAAAAAAGGCTCTACTTAATTATTAGCAAGATTTTTGATGTACGAATCAAGAAATGATTACTAATATTTATTGGCTTAATAAAACGAATTTTAAAATTAAATTTATGCTTAAATATCTCAGAACTTTAACTACTAAATGGTTTATTCAGAAACAAGAATAGTAATAGGTGGTCTAGCCCATGTACCTGTGCTTATTTTTATAGCCAATTTTATAAAAGGTAAGTTTGGAATTAAAACCGAAGAGACAAAAGATACTCTGGTTAAAGAAGAACCTGTTAAAAATATTGAGCTAAAGAATACCCTAGTTAATGAAGGAAAAGCAGAAACTTTAAATGAACTTTCAAATAAGCTGGATAATATTGAACAGAAGGCTGATGAGGTTTATGAAAAGGTAAAGAAGAAAAAAAAGGATAAGAAGATGAAAAAAAAGAATAACTAAATTGAGATCCTATCAAGCATCAATATATCTTGAGCTTGGATTGTATCTCTATTGTCTTCATCTTTGAGATCTTTATAAGATTCAATTTCAGCTTGAATTTTTCTCTTGTAAACTCCTTTGATATAGTCAATTTCTCTACTCTCTTTATTCAAGATTGAGAATGGTGACTTTTTTAAGTTCATAACTTTCTCCTAATAAATAAGTTTTGATCAGCTCCAGTTTTTATCAGATTCAACAAAGCTATCCAATGTTTGCTGATTCCTGATTTCTTCTTCAAGAAGTTCTTCTTCTGATCTTTCTTCAATCTCAGCTTTATGATCTTTTTTTAGGGTGGATTTGGTAGACATTTGCTCATGACGACTACAATCATGTTCTAACTAGTCAGGCAAGCTATCCGACTAATAAATATGTACGGTTTGAGGAACTCCCTTATACGGATAAAGGATCAACAATCGAATTTGAATATGGTTAAAATCTTGGAAAATTTCAATTATTTTTTTCCCTTTAAAAATTATTAGTAAAGGCAAACCAATAAGCATTAGACTTCCATCAATTAATAAAAAAGTATTTAGATTCATTTATTTATTTCTTCGGGGTTATCCCAACTAAGAGGTATCCCTCTTTTAAAAGGTTCTTTTTTCATATCATCCATCTCTTTTCTGATTTTGTTGTAGTATGCCAACTCTTCAGGATCATTAGAACCTAGACCATAATTCATTGTCGCTGCAAGATAAATTCTTTGCATACGGTATAAAGAAAGTGACATTACTGAATACAAGTTTTGTCAAATATATCTGAATTTTGGATAAAATGCTGATCTACGATATCCCATTTATATTGATCAATTCTGCAAGGATCCCCTGTCGAATCAAAGAAATAATATTTATAATTTTTAGTACTTATCTTTTTTCTCGTAGCAATACTTTTGGCCATGCCCTCGTCGGGACTTGAACCCGAGACCTCTCCCTTACCAAGGGAGTGCTCTACCGCTGAGCTACAAGGGCAATTTTAAAGTGGGCCGGGTTGGATTTGAACCAACGTAGGCAGAGCCAGCGGATTTACAGTCCGCCCCCTTTAACCACTCGGGCACCGACCCCCACTATTTGAACTTATCAGTTAATGGACACTTTGTGTTAAATTGTTTTGGTTTTTTTGTTTCTTTCTAGATAGCATTTGTAAAGGAAAGACTTTATTGATGATGAATATTTTATTGATAAATGGACCAAATCTAAATCTTTTGGGAACTAGAGAGCCTGAAATATATGGTAATAAAACATTGAGTGATATAGAAAAAGATTTAACTAAAGTTGCTAAAGAAAAAAGTATTAATCTTGAATGTTTTCAAAGTAATCATGAAGGAGAAATAGTTGATAAAATTCAGGAGTCTGTAAAAAGTATCCAAGGTATTCTTATAAATGCTGGCGCTTTTACTCATACCTCGATTTCTATTCGTGATGCTTTAATTGGATCAAAAATTCCTTTTGTAGAGTTACATATTTCAAATATTTTCAGTAGAGAAGATTTTCGTAAAGAATCTTTTCTTACAGATAAAGCTATAGGAATTATAAGTGGATTCGGCATATCAAGTTATTTCTTAGCTCTTGAAGGGGTCATTGGATATTTAAGTAGTAAAGATTAAATGCTAGTCGATTTTAAAAGGCCCACTTCTCATATTAAATATTTATCGTCACTTACCTCAAATGAGTGGATCAAACTCGCATTATCTAATCCAATAGATATTCTTATTGACCACGCTCATTGTGAAAGAAAAGCAGCAGGAGTAGCAATTCAATTGATGTTTAGATATCCATCAGAACCAAATCTGGCAGAAGTTCTAAGTCCAATAGCGAGAGAGGAATTAGAGCATTTTGAAAAAATACTTTATTTTTTAAAGGATCTTGGACATTCTCTTGAGTCTTTAAAACCTCCTCCATATGGAGCTGAATTATCCAAAAATATAAGAAAGGAAGAGCCCAATAGAATGCTTGATAGTTTCTTAATAGCAGGCCTTATTGAAGCAAGAAGTCATGAAAGATTAAGCTTGCTTGCGCTGAATTCTGAAGATAAATCATATAAATCCCTTTATGAGTCTCTGCTCGAGAGTGAGGCAAGACATTTTGGAGTTTACTGGAAACTAGCGCAAACTAAATTCTCTAAAAATCAAACTTTTAAAAGGTTAGAGGAATTGTCTGAAATTGAGTCAGCAATACTGGCTGAAACTTTTATGATGCCAAGGGTACATAGCTAAAGATAAGAAATTAAAAATGATTAAAAATAAGTTTTTAAGTTTACTTAATCGATATAAAACTGATTTGCCAACATTAACCATCGTTGGTGTTGGCCCTGGAGATCCATCGCTTTTAACAATTGCTGCTGTAGATGCAATCAAAAAGGCGAACGTTATAGTTTTTCCAATTTCAGATGATAATAAAAGGAGTTTCGCTGCAGAAATAGTCAAGAAATACACTAAATTTAAAAAAAATATCCCTATTATCTTTCCAATGTCTAGGAAGGATTTTGATCCAGATGAAGTATGGTCTAATGCTGTAGAAAAAATTGTGAAATTTATACAAAATGGAGAATCAGTTGTTTTACTTTGTCTTGGAGATACTTCCCTATTTGCAAGTTCTTCTAATATTTTGAGGTTAATAAAAAATAATCATGCTGAAATTATTACAAAAACCATACCTGGTATTTCCTCTATTTCAGCAGCAGCAGCTTTGAATGATTTTGATTTGGTCAAAAAAGGTGAGACCTTGATTATCAAAGAATGCCCTTCTTCAGAACCTGAATTGACAAACCTAATTAGGGAAAGTAAGGCAAATAAAATGGTATTGGCCATTATGAAAGTTGGCAAAAGATGGAATTTAGTCAGGGAAATTTTAAAAAAAGAGGATATCATCAATACATCATTAATAGCATTAAGTGTTGGGATGCCTGATCAAATTATTCAATATGCATCCCAATATAAAAAGGAATTTATGCCTTATTTTTCTTTGATTTTGATAAGGTTCGATTAATGTATAAAAAAGAAAAATTAGTTGAAAATCAATTTACATGGCCAATATCTAAGGATCTATTATTTCTTGTTCTTGAAGATAAGGTTAGTGACGTATTTGTTTGTGAATTAGTTTGGGAAAGACTTTTTTATATTAGAGAAACAACTTTTAATAATTGGGTTTCTAGTGCATTAACTCCTAATTATTGGTCAGAGAAATTTGAAAAAGCTCCTCAAATCATTTCAGAGCGACCAGCTTCAGTACATTTGACTCGATCAATTCCAAAAGACTATAAACAGGGATTGAAAAATTTTCTTAATTTTAAAGGTTATAAGATTAATGAACTCTATCCAAGAAAAACTAGAAGAGCGACGGCAGTAAATTGGTTGATTTTTTGGGCGATTGAAAATGATTGTTTTTCAAAAGATAGTGGATTAATCCCAAATCCTAGTCCCCCCCCTGTTAATCCAATTAAAGGACATTTTGGCGATCCAGAAATCAAATAAGTTTTTTTGAATAAGGTAAATGATTCTATTAAAGGTATAGTTGTAATGGATACTACTTTCTTTGGAGAGGAGAATTGATTCTTCCTACAATAGCAATTATCGGAAGACCGAACGTTGGGAAATCTACCTTAGTAAATCGTCTTTGCCAAAGTAATGATGCAATAGTATTTGATAAACCTGGTGTTACAAGAGATAGAACTTATCAAAATGCTTCATGGGGAGGTAAGGAATTTCAAATTGTTGATACTGGAGGTTTAGTTTTTGATGATGATAGTGAATTTCTCCCAGAGATAAGGACACAAGTTTTCTTAGCTCTAGAAGAGGCTTCACTCGCGTTACTAGTCGTAGATGGGAATCAAGGCGTTACAGATGGTGATTTATCAATAGCAAAATGGTTAAGAAACTCAAGCTGTAAAATAATTGTTGCTGTTAATAAATGCGAATCGACTACTCTTGGAATATCCTTAGCTTCAGAATTCTGGAAATTAGGATTGGGCGAACCTAACCCTGTTTCGGCTATTCATGGATCAGGCACTGGAGATCTTTTAGATCTCGTTATTGGCGAACTTCCTGAAAATAATATTCAGGATGAGGAAGAAAAGATAATGATGTCAATTATTGGTAGGCCTAATGTTGGTAAATCTAGTTTGTTAAATTCGATCTGTGGAGAAAAGAGAGCAATAGTTAGTAATATTAGTGGTACGACAACTGATTCAATAGATACGCTTATTAAAAAAGATGATAATTACTGGAAAATTATTGATACTGCAGGGATTAGAAGAAAGAAAAATGTTAAATATGGTACTGAATTCTTTGGTATTAATAGGGCTTTTAAATCAATAGATAGAAGTGATGTTTGTGTTTTAGTTATAGATGCAGTTGACGGAGTAACTGATCAAGATCAGAAGCTAGCTGGGCGCATAGAAGAACAAGGCAGAGCTTGTATAATTGTTGTTAATAAATGGGATCTTGTAGAGAAAAATAGTTCAACAATTTATCAAGTAGAAAAAGAGCTTAGATCTAAACTTTATTTTTTGCACTGGTCAAAAATGATTTTTATATCTGCCCTAACTGGTCAAAGAGTTGATAATATTTTTGAGCACGCTCTTAATGCTGTTAATCAACACAGAAGAAGAGTTACAACATCTGTGGTTAACGAAGTTCTCAAAGAGTCTATTAGTTGGAAAAGTCCTCCAACGAAGAGAAGCGGCAAGCAAGGTAGGATTTATTACGGTACTCAAGTAAAGAACAAACCACCGACTTTTACCCTTTTTGTAAATGACCCAAAATTATTCGGAATAACTTACAGAAGATATATTGAAAAACAAATTAGAGTAAATTTAGGCTTTGAAGGCACACCTCTCATTTTACTTTGGAGAGGAAAACAGCAAAGAGCATTAAATAAAGAAGTCGAAAGGGAAAATATTGAGTTAATACAAAAAGATTAATGAATTTGCTAACCAAATTTTCTATTGGTCAATACGTATACGGTAATAGAAGTTGGCTAAGGATTGTAGATAGTAGATTGAAAATTATTATAGTAATGCTATTTTTAATCACGCCAATTTGGGCAGGCCCAATATGGAGATTGAGTTTAGTAGGCTTTTTACTATTAATTACTTTTTTAAGTTTATTGCCATCTAGAGTATGGTGGCGATCGTTATTTTTTCTCTCATGTTTATCACTATTAATTGGATTTATATCAATACTTGCCTCGTCTGACATTCAATCTCTTGATGGCTACTTAAGAAATCCCAATGAGTTGCAAGTAGTACTGGAAAGCCAAAAAGAATGGTATATTTTTCAAATTCCTTCGCAGAAGATATGGTTTATTAATTTTGGTCCCTTTAACTTATCAAGAAAAGCCTTTGAACTAGGAATAAAAACCTCCACTTTAATATTTACCGTTATTCATAGCGTGAATTTGATGCTTTTAACCACATTGCAAGAAGATATTGTGTGGGGATTAAGTTGGTTTTTGTATCCATTAAGAAAGATTGGATTGCCAATTAACAAGTGGCTTTTTCAGTTATTAATTGCATTGCGTTTTATTCCTCTAGTGCAGGAAGAATTTCAAAATATTATTAAATCATTATCAGTTAGATCAATTAATTTTCGAAATTTAGGATTAAAGAAGTCATTTAATGTTTTGTTAATCTCAGTGGAAAGGTTATTTCAAAATATACTTCTGAGAATTGATCATGGCTCAGAATCATTATTATCAAAGAAAGAAATTACTATAAAAACCAATAGATTTAGAACTCTTTATCCTTCAAAATCTCTTAATGTAATTGTTAATACATTATCGATTTGTTTTATTTGCGTAGCAATTTTTCTGAGAAAACTGTATGGTGCATTATAAATAACAGAATATTTTAGGTTTGAGTTCTGAGCGTTATTTAAACCATCCAACATTTGGAATGTTGTACCAAGTTTCTCCTGGAAATGATGGGAGAGATATTTATGCGACTTTATACGCCCAAAAAATGTTTTTCTTGGTAGAAGTTAGAGATAGAGAAGTTTTTTTTGAAGTCATACCTTATTTAGATGCCCGTAATCAAGCCGAATTAAACATTCAAAAAGCTAGAAGAAAAGGGTCAGCAGAACTATCTAAGTGGGAGAATTTATTTACGCAAACTTTTTTATAAAAAGGTGAATCCTGCAAATTATTTAGAAATAAAAAATAAAATACCATCAAATGTAAATATTCTTGCGGTAAGTAAAGGATTTAAAAGTCAAGAAATCAAGATTATTCATAGTATAGGTCAGAACGATTTTGGAGAAAGTAAGGTTCAAGAGGCGTTTGAAAAAAAATTAATCTTAAAAGATCTTAAACAAATAAATTGGCACTTTATTGGAAGAATACAAAGTAATAAAATAAGAAAAATAGTTCAAAATTTTAAATACATTCATTCAGTAGATTCATTTGAAAAGTTGCAAAAGATTTCTAATATTTCACGAGAAGAGAAGAAAAATCCATTAATAATGTTGCAGGTTAAGTTGAGTGATGACCCTAGTAAAGGAGGCTTTAATCCTGAATTTCTAATATTGAAATGGAGAGAAATTCAAGAGTTGAAAAATATTTCATTAACCGGTTTGATGACTATCAATCCTAGAGGACTTAGCTCTAAAGAAAATTTCGGGTTGTTTAAAAAATGTCGTGCTCTCGCTGATTCACTTCAACTGCCAGATTGTTCAATGGGGATGTCAGGCGATTGGGAGGAAGCTATTGAAGCTGGATCAACTTGGTTAAGATTAGGATCATTAATTTTTGGAAGTAGATCCTAATTAGTTATTTTTTTATAAAAATCTTATCTATAAACTTGCAGTTAAGTTCAACTAACGTTATTTAAGTATAGGTAGTTTATTCATTTAAAAAATGAATCTATTACTTAAGGTTCTTAAACCTTAGTAATCAATTTCAAGAGGATTTAAAAGGTGTCACTTATTTCTAGATTAAAGGCAGTTGTTGCGGGGGATGAGTATCTCGATGATGATTTTGATGAGTTGGATTATGCGTCAGAGGATGAATTAAATGATATTGATAATTTCAAACAAAATCCAAGGAATGCAAATGCACTTGCAAATTCAAATCCATTCGATTTTATGAATAACAACAGATCATCAAAAGTGGTTGGTATGCCTGGAATTTCAAATTCATCCTCAGAAGTAAGCTTAATGGAACCAAGAAGTTTTGATGAGATGCCTCAAGCTATACAAGCATTAAGAGAGAGAAAAACCGTAATTCTTAATTTAACTATGATGGATCCTGATCAAGCTCAAAGAGCGGTTGATTTTATTGCTGGGGGCACATATGCAATTGATGGACATCAAGAGAGAGTCGGCGAAAGTATTTTTCTTTTTGCGCCAAGTTGTGTAAATGTAACTAGTTCTTCTCCAGAAGAAGCGTCTCCTTCTTCTTTGCCTACAGAAAACGCACCACAATATAGTTTGGGCAAAAATACTACTCCTGAACCAGCATGGGGTAATTCTAAGTTAAGTGCTTATTCATGATTAATTTGTGACTGATAAAATTGCGATTATTGGTTTTGGAAATATTGCAAGTGCTATAGTAACTCCTCTATTAGATAACAAATTAATTCAGCCAGAGCATGTTTTTTGTGTTGTAAATTCAGAAAAAAGTTTAGAAAATATAAAAAAAAATTATAAACATAATATAAATGTTTATAGATCAGGTTCTAAAGATTCAAAAATAATTTGGGATTGTCAATATAAACTTCTTTCTATAAAACCCCAACAATTTAATGATATTAGTGAGGTTCATCATATAAAAAACAAGGACAATTTAATAGTTTCAATTCTTGCGGGGGTTTCAATAAATAGACTTACTCAAAAGTTCCCTAATCATCAATGTGTGAGGGTGGTTACAAATATTCCAATAACTGTTGGAAAAGGTTTAACAGGGATTTCTTGGGGAGAAGAAATTACAGAAGATCAGAAACAATTTACAAAAAAATTATTTGAAAATACTAGTAAAATTTATGAATTTACTGAAGATTACCTTGATATATTTTTAGCATTAACTTCATCAGGTCCTGCAATTATTGCTTTAATTATAGAAGCATTAAGTGATGGAGGATTAAGCGGGGGATTACCAAAAATAATTTCAGAGGAACTTGTTATGGAAATGATACTAGGGACTATTTGTCTAATAAAGGAAAATAAACTTACTACTTCTGAGGTTAAAAATTTAGTAACCTCTCCAGGTGGAACAACTATTTCTGCTTTAAGGGTTTTAGAAAAAAAGAGTGTAAGGTCAGCATTAATAGAATCAATAGTTTCAGCTAGTAATAGAAGTAAAGAGTTTCGTTAGTTTTTGAAACTACTTTTTAAAGTTCATATAAACTTGCTCAAGCGAATTTATATTTTTAGTAATTGTATATCTCTCAAGTACTCGTTTTCTAGCTTTTTCTCCAAGATCTTTTGTAAATGAGGGATGCTCTACAAGAATTGGGATTATAGTTTTCAATTGTGCAGCCACATTATCAGTTGAAATCACTATCCCTGCTCCCTTATCTAAAACTTCACCATCAGCACCGGCATCTGTGGCTACACATGCAGTACCAGTAGACATTGCCTCTAAAAGTGATAAAGATAAACCCTCTACTAAGCTTGGCAAGAAAAATACCTCTGCTATTTGCATTATCGCTACCTTAGTTTCTAAATCTAATTCGGCACCCCACCAAATTAATTTCTCATTAACAAGGTTAGAAAAACTATTTTCAAGTGTTGGCTTTATTGGTCCATCTCCAACAATAACTAATTTGCAATTTTGAGTTTTTGTTTGGCGCCAAGAACGTAAAAGTGCCTCTATATTTTTTTCATTGGCAATTCTACCCATATATAAAAAGATTCTTTCATTTCCAAGTTTGTTTTTTACCTGATCATATTTTTTGTTTTTTTCGCAAAAAGGTTTCCAAATATTCTCATCAACACCGTTGGGAATAATTATTTGTTTTTCTTTAGGTACTCCTAATTTATAAAGAACATTTTTCTGAAGTTCGGAAAAAATGATTATTTTATCGAACTTTGATAAAGAGGGAGCATAAAGTTGATATGTTAACTGTTGAGTGCTAGCAGTTAAATTTCTATTTTTTGCATCAAATGGTGGGTGAAATGTTCCTATGAGTGGAAGATTAATTTCATCACAAATTTCTGGAAGTCTAAAGTCTAAAGGAGATAAAGTTAAGCTTGCATGTACTAAATCAGGCTTTAATCTTTCCAATGATATCCTTAGCTCTTTTTCTGCTCTTGGTGAGGGTATTGTATAAACTTGGGATTTAATTAAATATGGAAGACTTACATCAGGATCATTTGCCAGAAATAATGGTTTTGATGAATTTGAACTAGAAGGATTGTCGAAATGAATGAAACTAATTTTATGACCTCTGGCCTTTAATTTCTCAGTAGTTGAATTACCATAAGTTACATTTCCACAAAAAGGAGATTTCTTACCTAACCAGGCAACATGAACCACATTGATTGAATTAACTATTTATTAAATTAACAGTCAGAGGACCCATGATCATAATTTTAAAATTTATTCATAGTTATGGAAATGTTAACTATATATGTCTTTCAACATTTTTAGTGAAGATAGATCTTTCTCTAATTGAGTAGAAATCCAAGTTTCAATAATAAATAATATTTTAAGCCAGACTTTTTTAGGTCCCAATAACTCTCCATTAGATTTTATTGGTAATTCGGGAAAAAGCAGTCTCTGTAATAGAGCAACTTCAGATGCATTTATTTTTAGATTACTTTGAGGATCTTCCATGGACGAAAACCCTTCACTTGGCAAATAATAACAACTCCATTCCCAATTTCCTAAAGGCGGAATAATAGGTTCTCCAGTTTTACAGCAATGATGAATTGGTAAATTTATACCTCCAATAGCTAATAGATGGATTAAAGATTGAATACTCATTGAGAGTATTTTAATATCTTCTTCTTTAGATTCTTCATACAAATAAATCCTATCTAGATGTGCAAGAACACAAGATAAATAGTTCTGTTGCTTGTCATTATTACCTACTAATAAAAAAGTTAATTCAGTTATTGCTTGCGCGGCAGCAAGAAATTCAATATTTTTCCCTAGACCAGAATAGCTTTTTAATATTTTAATTTGACGTACAGATTTAAGATTTCTTTTCCCAAAAATTTGTAGACTTAAATATGTTAATGGAGTAGCTGCCGCAAGACTACTTTTAGGACGTCTAGCACCAGGTACCGCTAATCGAACAATCCCTTGCTCATCAGTAAGAATAGTTATTAATCTATCATTCTCGCCTAATGGAGAAGCTTTAATACAGAGACCCTCTAGTCTCAACTCACCCGAACCAGACATTTAAAAAACTTTTACTTCTTGAAAAATCTCATGAAAATTAGAAGTTCCAACGCAACTAATTCCATTATCAAACAAATCAATAACTTGTTTCAGTTTTTTTATTCCACCTACAACTTTAATGTGATTTTGGGTACCCGTTATTTTTAATATTTCCGCTACATCATTTAACGTAATAGGAGGTCCAAACCCATCTCCCAATTGAAAATTTTTTATTCCTAATTCCAAAGATATTTCTATGGTATTGTACAAAACTTCTTTTTGTAGTTTTGATTTATTTATGATTATTGAAACTGGTAATCCCGATAACTTCACTTTCTCAATTTCAGCAGCGAAAATTTCTAAGTTTCTTTTGGATAAATTTATAAAGTTTGGGATATATTCAATTCCGTTTGCACCTTTATCTTTTGCAAAATTAACTAATTCTTCAATAAATGTAACTGGTAAATCTGCCAAAGGGTAAGAGATGAGCACGTTTATGTTGGCACTATAATTCCTCAAACGGGTTTTAAGATAATCTAAATAATTAAGTGAAGTAGAAACATTCTTGATATTATATTTTTTTATTAAATCGCAATTCGCGCAGAAATCTTCCCAGCCTAAATACGGGTTAATAATAATGGCATGAATTTTTTCGTTTAATTCATATTCAATATTGGGCATTTAAATGTTATTTGGATTGAATCAGTCCATAACCTCCATGATTCCTCTTGTATATAACTTGAAGTTCATTATTTTTTTTATTTCGAAAAACATAAAAATCATGATCAATGAGATCTAATTGTTTTCTTGCTTCTTCTGAAGAAATTGGATTCATTTCAAAGTATTTATTTTTTATAGATGGCTCAGGCAGACTTGCTTCTATTCCATCTTTAAGTAAATCTTCATCTAAAAATCTTGGTTCTGTATTTTCAATTGGGAAAGACTCTTTATTTTTAAATTGATTATTATGGATTGTTTTATTATTTCTTTCTTTGTATTTACGTAATTTTCTACAAAGTTTATTTGAAACTAAATCAATGCTTGAGTATAGATTTTCAGTTTTTTCTTCGGCTCTAATTACGGTGCCATTTGCAAAAATAGTAACTTCTGCAGTCTGGAAGGAAACTCTAGGATTTTTTTCTATTGAAAGGTGTATGTCTGCTTCTTTAACGATATCCTTATAGTGATGTGTCGCTTTTTCTATCTTTGCCTCAGTATATTCTTTTAATGCTCCAGTGAGCTCAAGATTTTTCCCATGGATTAAAATTTTCATAACAAATCTAAAAATATTTACTTACTTTCTTAATCTACTTAAATATGATTAATAGAACAGCAATAATTAAACAACCTGATAATATTTCTTTTTTCAATGATGTTTATAAATTACAAAAAGAATATCAGGAGGCATTGATTTTAGATAATTCTAACCCTGATTTTATTTGGATAGGTGAGCATCAACTCTGTTATACGTTGGGCAGGGGCTCTAATTACGATAATTTATTATTTTCTTTGAATGATGATAATTATGATGTTTTTAAGATTGATAGAGGTGGTGAGGTTACTTGTCATATGCCAGGACAATTAGTAACTTACTTGGTGTTAGATTTGAAAAATTTTAATAAAGATTTAAATTGGTATTTAAGAAAAATCGAAGAAATTATTATCAAAATTCTTGGAACTTTTAATATAGATTGTCATTCAAGAGATGGTTTCACTGGTGTTTGGATAGGAAATAAGAAAATTGCTTCAATTGGAATTGGTTGTAAAAGATGGATTACAATAAATGGATTTTCAATAAATATTGACTGCGAATTAGAAAACTTTAATAAAATTGTTCCTTGCGGAATAGAAAATTGTCTTATGGCAAATATGATTGATTACAACAAAAATTTAAATATTCAAGAAGTCAAGAGAATTGTTAAAAAAATCATTCAGGAAGAATTTAATTTTGATTTTGTATCAAAATAGAAATTAAAATTTCAAAATCAATTTAATATGGGTGATTTAGCATACTGGCCTTCTGCCAAACCTCTTTCTAAAAAAGATAAATTTGCTAAAAATAGAGATTTTATTAACAACCTTCATCATATAGATCAAATTTGGGAAAAATTAAAATTTAAATGTGGTGATACTTTAGCTGTTTGCGATTTAAGAGGGAAATACAAAGAAAAATTTTCTTATTCTGAGCTGGCTGATTTAATAACAAAAGTCTCTTTTTCTTTTAAAAATTATGGTTTAGGAAAGGGGGATGTAGTTACTGTAATATCTGAAAATTCTCCAAGATGGCTGATAGTTGATCAAGGCTTAATGCGATTAGGAGCTATAAATGCAGTGAGAGGTATTAATTCCCCTTCAGTAGAATTAGACTATATTATTGATCATTCTAATTCAGTAGGTTTAATAGTTCAATCTAAAGAGATTTGGCTGAAGTTAAACAACAAAGAAGAATTAAAAAAAAGACTGAAATTTATAATCAACTTAGAAGATGAACACTTTGAAAGTTTAATAAGTTGGAGTCAATTTATAAGTGCCGCAGAAAAGAAAAATTCAAAAAATAATAATATTGAAAAGTTCAATCCAGAAATTGATGACGTCGCTACTATTCTTTACACCTCAGGGACAACAGGAAAACCTAAAGGTGTCCCATTGACTCATGCAAATTTTTTACATCAAATAATAAATTTAGCTTATATCGCTGATCCAGAACCTGGGACGTCTGTATTAAGCGTGTTGCCTATCTGGCATTCTTATGAAAGAAGTGCTGAATACTTCTTTTTTTCATGTGGTTGTTCTCAATACTATACAATTCCAAAATTTCTGAAAGATGATATTACACAAATAAAACCTGTTGTAATGGCCACTGTGCCAAGACTATGGGAGGCAATACATGATGGTTTTTTTCAGGCCTTAAAAAAAATGCCTTCCAAGAAGCAAAAACTTATTCAGTTTTTGATAGGTAATAGTTCAGTTTTTAAAAGAAGTCTAAGAAAGATAAGAAATTTAGATATCAGTCAAATAACTTTTAAATCAAAAATCCCCTTACTGGCTTCTGTTATTGGTCGATATCCTTTACATAAATTGTCGACTATTTTTTTATGGCCGAATATTCTTAGACAACTATGCGGAGAAAAACTGAAATTTCCTATTAACGGCGGGGGCGCATTACCAGAACATGTGGATCTTTTTTTTGAATCTCTAGGTGTAGATGTTTTGGTTGGATATGGGCTGACAGAAACTAGTCCAGTCTTAACTTGTAGGAGAAGAGAATTAAATGTTAGGGGATCATCCGGACAGCCTTTAGCATTTACAGAAATTAAAATAGTGAATGATGATAAAAAAAAGATTCTGAAGTTCAGAGAAGTCGGAAAAATTCTTGTTAAGGGACCGCAAGTAATGAAGGGTTATCTTAACAATGAATTGGCTACAAAAGATGTTTTATCGAAAGATGGTTGGTTTGATACTGGTGATTTAGGGTTTCTAATACCAAATGGCTCTCTTTTTATAACAGGAAGAGCCAAGGATACAATAGTGCTGTCAAGTGGTGAAAATATAGAACCAAATCCGCTAGAGACTGAAATCCTTAGTTCTGAATTTATTAATCAGGTTCAACTTGTAGGACAAGATAAGAAATGTTTAACAGCCCTTATAGTTCCTAATGTGGAATTAGTTAAAAATAAGTTCTTTGAAGAAGACCTAGCAAAATTAAACCTTAATAAGAGTATTGGTATATTTTTTAAATCGCAAATCAATAATTTGCTTAGAGCTCGATTAGGAGCAAGATCAGAAGAACAAATATTAGACTGTTATTTTGTAGATGCTTTTACTTTAGAAAATGGTTTGTTAACGCAAACTCTTAAACAAAAAAGAAAAGAAATAGAAAAACAGTATTCATCTCAAATAGAAAATATGTATGAAAACAAATTTAGTAAGAAAATTTGATTAGTTCTATATATATTTAAAAGGTAATTTTATTTTTTATGGAAACAAAAAACTCAATATCGATAAAACGCTCAATAGCTATTAAAGCTATAGTTACACAAACTTGGAAGGAGGATGCTGAAAAAGAATTAAGCAAAGCAATTTCAAACATTGACCAGCAATTATCTCAACTTGAACAAGAGGGGCAACAAATAGTTAACAATATTAGAACCCAGTCTGTTAATCCTTTAGATCCAAGGGTTCAGGAACAGGTTAGTCAGGTTCAACAACAAGTAGCAGCAAAAAGAAATGAAATTGAAGAACAAAAAAGAAATCTCCTTCAACAACAGAGTCAAGTTCGCGAGTTAAAGATGGATGAAATTGTTGATCAAGGACAAGTGGATAGTTTCTGTGATGTCACTGTGGGCGACAATCTTATTGAAAAAATGCAAGTCTCAATAATTGTTAAAGATGGAGTTATTCAATCTATAGATAATAATTAGATAATTTAAATAATTTGAGTGTTTGTAAAAGCATCTTTATTGTTAATAGCTTTTGTCAATAATTCATCTTTATCAGATTCTGCTAAGGCTAAATCAAACCAGAAGGTTGTTCCTACTCCTAATTCACTGGCCATACGAATTTCCCCACCATGTTTTTCAATAATTCCTCTAACTATAGATAAACCTAAACCTGTTCCTTGCTCGGTGTGCACTGCATTCTCTACTCTATAAAAACGATCAAATATTTTTTCTTGATCAGCTTGAGATATTCCTGAGCCTGTATCCGCAATCTCAATTCTAACTTTTGGTAATGGTGAAACTAACTCACACTGGGGTGCTTGATCATTGTTTTTATTTGGAGGGAAGGCAGGACAGGAATCTGGCCAAGTATAAGCTCTTATAATAAGGGTGCTATTTTTTGGACTAAATTTCAATCCATTACCAAGTAAATTATCAAAAACTTGTAAAAGTAAATCAAAATTTCCAAGAATAGGTGGAATAGTTTCTTCAATATCATGAGCTAATGATACATTTTTTTCTGTAGCATTAAGCCTGTAATTTCTAAGAGTTTGCTCTATTGCTGGTTTTATGTCCATTTGTTCAAGCTGAATTATTTTCCCGGACTCCAATCTTGATAAATCTAATACATCATTTACGAGCCTTGTTAGTCTATCAGTCTCTGAATTTGCAATACCCAAAAATTCGAGCTGTTCATCATCAGAAAGCTGATCTTTTAAATCATGCAAAGTCTCTACATAGCTTTTGATATTAAAAAGTGGAGTTCTTAATTCGTGAGAGACATTACTAATAAATCTGTTTTGTGCTGCGTTAAGCTCTACTTCTCTTGTCAAGTCTTGGATTGTTACAGCAACCCCTTTTAATTCAACTTTATTTGTATCTAAAACCGACTGTAAGACAATTCTTAGAGTTCTAGCTGGTTCTCCCAAGCTAAATCTTAAGTCGTCATTTTCTTTTTCTCTTTTTAAAATTGATTCTATGTTTGAATGTAAGTCATTTGATAAAATCTCGGGGATTTCATTCAAAAAATATTTACCTTCTAAGAATCTTCCTTCCCAACGAAATAATCTTTTTGCCGTTGGATTAGTAAGCACAATTTTGCCTACTGAGTCTAATAATATTGCACCATCAGCCATGGTGGCTATTAGTGATTGTTGTTTTATTTGAGCGGCTTTTAGTTCTTCAATATTTGCCTCATTATAATTTTCTAATTGGGTCGCCATTCGGTTAAATCCATTTAGAAGTTCTCCTAGATCACCTGTCATAGGTAAAGAAATTCTGGATTTAAAGTTTCCTTTTGAAATTTCTCTGACACCTCTAACTAATTCTCTCACGGGTCTAGTAATTGTAAGTGCATTAAATACAGCTCCAAGGATTACTAAAACCCAAATAGATATAAATACTGCAATTGTCAATTCTCTTGTAAGTGCAGCACTGGCTAATGCTTTTTTATTGGGTGTAACTCCTAAGGCTAGAGTTCCAAGATATTTGCCTTTCCACAACATTGGAACAAATACATCTGTTACTTGACCCTGGGGTGTAGCATGCTGCCTAACTAAGGGGAATTGCGGTCTTTTCTTTAATTCTGATGGCAGTTTGAGTCTTCTTGTAAGCTGAAACTGACTATCTGAACTAGTTGGTGTGGCACTTATAGGGATACCAAGTTGAACGATGTCTTCAGCATCAGTGAAAAATATGTAACGTAGATTTCGACTCGATCTCCAGAACTTTTCAGCTACATTTGAAATTTCTTTTTTTTGGTTATTGGCAACTAATTCTGTTACGTTCCCTGATAATAATAAACCCAAATCTCGAGCATATCTTGTATCGTTCATTCCCGCATCTCTTTGAATACTATTTAGTGCAAAAAACGTTATCCCTGTCATAAGTAGACTTACAACGAGAGTAGCTATTGCTAATAATTTTGTTCTTAAACTGAAGCCACTCCACCAAGCAATGAGCCTATTAGTCCAGTAGTTATTTTTATTATTGTCAATATCATGAATATCATATTCACCTCTATCTAAATTCTTGTTTTTATCCACAAGCTTAATTCTCCTTTGAAAAGTTTCTTCTAACTTGGTGACCTATATCATTTCTAAAGTAAATACCGTCAAAATTTATTTCTTTTAAATTTTTATATGCTTTTTCAAAAACCAAATCAAAATCTTTATCTTGGCAAACGATACTTAAAACTCTTCCACCTGCAGTGAGTAATTCCCTATTTTCATTAAAACAAGTACCTGAGTCAAAAATTTGACAATCAGTGGAATCAATCTTCCCTATTTTTATTGGGAAACCAGTTTTATATTCGTAAGGATAACCTTTTGAGGTGGCTATTACGCATCCACTAACCTTATTAGAAGTATTAATTTTTTCATAACCAGTTAATTTTCCCATTGCGCATTTTTCCAAAAGGAATACAAAATTCTGATCCATTAAGGGCATTATTGTTTGGCATTCTGGATCACCAAATCTACAGTTATATTCTATAACTTTGGGTCCGGATTTTGTGATCATTAATCCAAAATAAATTACGCCTTTATAATCAATATTTTTTTGATTTAGTTCATTTATTGTCGGTTCAATTATTTCTTTGATAATTGTCTTAAGGTAATCTTCTGTCAAAAGTGGAGCGGGAGAATAAGCTCCCATTCCTCCTGTGTTTGGACCTTTATCCTTCTCATTTAGACGTTTGTGATCTTGTGCGCTTGGAAGTAGTATATATTTTTTCCCATCACAAAGAGCAAAAACTGAAACTTCTGGTCCTTGAATTTTTTCTTCTAGAACTACCACATCTCCAGAGTTTCCAAACTTTCCATTGAAGATTAATTCTGCTGCTCTCAAACATTCATTTTTTGAATCGGGAATAAAGACACCTTTTCCTGAAGCTAAACCATCTGCTTTTACTACTAGAGGATACGAAGATGAATGGATTATTTCTTTGGCTTTTTCCAGAGAATTGACTTTCCAAAATTTAGCAGTCGGTATATTTGCGTCTTGCATAAATTCCTTTGCCCAAGATTTACTATATTCCAATTTTGCGCCATCTTTACCGGGACCGAATACTTTAAAATCTTTCTCGCGGAGAAAATCGGCTAACCCCTCTGCTAGAGGTATTTCTGGCCCTATTAAGATTAAATCTATTTTTAATAAATTAAGCTTTTCGACTAAATCATTTCTATTCTTTATGTCAATATTTATTCTTTCACATTTATTTATCCTTTCTGATCCGGCATTACCAGGAATCAAATAAACTTTTTTGACAAATTCATTTTTTTGAATAGCCCAGGCCAAAGAATTTTCTCTTCCGCCATTTCCAATTATTAAAATATTTTCTAATCTACTTAAGCTTTGAGAACTTGTTGAATAAATACTCATATATTTGTTTTTGAAGGTTATGAGGTTTCGTTAAATAATCAGCTAAAATGAAGTATCCATTTTAAAAAGTTGATCTCTAGTAAATATGTTAATTACAAATCTTAATTTTAGTTATCAAATGGGGTTTTAAGTTAATGAAAAATAAATATAAGTTAATTTATGAAGGTAAAGCCAAAAAAGTATTTAATCATGATGATTCAGATAAAGTAATAATTGAATTTAAAGATGATGCTACAGCCTTTAATGCGTTGAAAAAAGCTAAATTTGAAGGTAAGGGTAAACTGAATTGTCAAATAAGTGCAAGAATTTTCGAACTTCTTATTAAGAATAATATTCCTACTCATTTTCTTGAGCTTAAAAATGAAAAAACAATTATTGCAAAAAAAATAAAAGTAATTCCCTTAGAAATTGTTCTTAGAAATAATGCTTATGGTTCTTTGTGTAAACAAACTACCATCAAACCCGGCACTTTCTTGGCAAAACCATTAATTGATATTTATCTTAAAAATGATGAACTTAATGATCCTTTAATTACGAAAGATAGAATTGAACTAATGAAAATAATCAGCTCTGAAGATTTAGATTTAATAATAGATTTGACTTTAAAAATAAATGTCATACTGAAAAGTTTTTTTAAAAAAATTCAACTAAAACTTGTAGATTTCAAATTGGAATTTGGTTTTGATTCTAAAAACAATATCCTACTAGGGGATGAAATAAGTCCTGATAATTGCAGATTGTGGGATCTTAATCAGAAAAATGATACAATTGTAAGTCTAGACAAAGATAGATTTAGAAATGATTTAGGTGGTCTAATTGAGGCTTATAGTGAAATTAATCGAAGAATAGACAATTTCATTTAACTCAATCTAATAAATAATTTTTTATTTACCTTGATCAACAATTCCATGCAAAAACATTTTTTAAAATTCATAAAGGTTTTCACAAATATTGCTTGCTCTCCCTTGATTTTGATATCAAATAATTCAGAATTAGCTGCTAAGTATTTGCCAAATGAAGGTGCGAAATTAATTAGAAATTTAGAAATAAAAAATATAAACAATGATTTATTTCAAGGATTAGATGTCAACCCAGAAGAAAATTTATTAATTGCAGAAGACAAGAAAAATACAAATCAAGAGAGTGTTCTTATTTCCGAAATAATCATTGAGGGTTGGGAAAATCATCCTGAGGGTAGAAAACTTGAACTGGCTGCATATGATTCTATGAACATAAAGCCAGGCAGTAGTGTTGATAATCAAATTTTAAAACAAGATCTTAATGCAATATACGCAAGTGGTTGGTTCTCAGGAGTTAAAATAAACTCTCAAGATGGGCCATTAGGCGTAAAGCTTATTGTTAGTGTAGTGCCTAATCCAATTTTGAAGAAAGTTGAACTTAAACCAATAAACTCTGTGATTTCTAATGAATATGTAGATGATATTTTTAAGAATTATTATGGTACCACTCTTAACCTGAATGAATTTAAAAATAAGATGGAAATTATAAAGAAGAGATATGAAAGTGAGGGTTATTCTTTAGCTAGAATTAAAGGACCGGACAGAATTTCAGAAAATGGAATCGTAACGTTAATAGTTTCTGAAGGGGTGATATCTGACATAAAGTTAAGATTCCCAGGATCTGATGGTGAATCATTTATCGATGGAAAACCCAGAAAAGGAAAAACAAAAGATTGGGTTGTAAAAAGAGAATTAAAAACAAAACCTGGCACGATATTTAATAGAAAAATTTTAGAAGCTGATATCAGTAGACTTTATGCCACATCATTATTTGATGATGTAAAAGTTTCTCTTGCTCCTGATAATTCAAAACCTGGCCAAGTTATAATTTTTTTAGATCTAAGCGAGCAAAGAACAGGATCATTAACTGGTGGACTTGGTTATAGCAACGGTTCAGGTATATTTGCTTCACTTGGTTTGCAAGAGACGAATGCATTAGGTAGAGCATGGTCTACTAATCTCAATCTAAATTTTGGAGAATATTCAACAACCTATAATTTTTCTTTATCAGATCCATGGATTAAAGGAGATAAATACAAAACCTCATTTAGAACAAATATTTTTCTAAGTAGAGATTATCCTCAAGAATTTAAAAGTGAAAAAAATGGAAGGATATATGCTGTAGATGATACAAACTCTTCGAGTTCTGATACTTTTTCGTCAATAATTTTAGAAAACACAGGAGGCGGATTTTCCTTCTCAAGGCCTCTGAATGGTGGCGATCCATTTAAAGTCTCTAAATGGAGAATTCTCGCAGGAATGAATTTTAAGAAAGTAAAGATGATCGATGGCGATGGCAACCAAAAACCCTATGGTGATACGACACCAACAACAGGCAATATAAGCGATATTATTTGTATTGGATTTACTCCAAGTGATGGTTCATGCCCCGCGGAAAATACATTAGTAAGTGTTATTGCGAGTACTTCTAGAAATAATTTGAATAATTCCGCTAACCCAACTGCAGGAAATAAATTTAGATTTGCTACTGAACAGTTTATTTCAATGGGGGAAAACTCTCCAACTTTTAATAGGATGAAAGCCTCATATTCTTTTTTTATACCAACAAAATTAATAAATTTAACCAAATCATGTCGTTTAAATAATTCTGATACTGAAGATTGTCCTCAGGCTATTGGTTTTCAAATAAATGCAGGAACTATTCTTGGAGAATTGCCTCCTTACGAAGCATTTTGTATGGGAGGAACATCATCTGTTAGAGGTTGGGGAACTTGTGATTTAGCTGTTAGTAAAAGTTTTGTTGAGGGGACAGTAGAATATAGATTTCCAGTTTGGAAAATGATATCTGGAGCTTTATTCGTTGATGCGGGAAGTGATTTAGGAACTCAAAAAGATGTTCCTGGGAAGCCAGGTAAACTATTACAAAAATCAGGCTCAGGTTATTCTCTTGGCGGGGGAGTTGGAGTGAAAACTCCAATTGGTCCACTAAGATTAGATGTTGCTAGCAAAGACTTAAGTGGAGATTGGAGATATACACTTGGAGTGGGATGGAAGTTTTAAGTGTTTTCTTGGCCTACTAGTTATGATTCTTGCTATACCTTAGCTGGTGTTATCTCCAGAGAAGGTGTAGGGTTACATAGTGGAGAAAAGACAAAAGTCACAATATCTTCTTACGAAAAAGAAGGATATTATGTTTCATTTAGAGATAAACCAAAAGAGATTTTTAAGTTAACACAAGATTTAATTGGAAGTACGATGCTTTGTACTGCAGTTAAATTAGGTGGTAGAAATTTGTATACTATTGAACATTTGTTATCTTCGTTGGCTGGGTGTGGGTTAAGTTACATACATATTGAAGTTGATGGGAAAGAGATTCCTCTTTTAGATGGATCGGCAATACAGTGGGTTAGAGCTTTTGAAGAAGTAGGTATAAAAAAGGCACCTAAACCAGATAATTTTTTTCGAGAAATTAATAAATCAATAATCTTAAATAAAGAAGGCTCAGTTATTGCGGCGACACCCTCTGAAAAAACTACAATTATTTCTACTATAAGTTTTTCTTATAAAGCTATTGGAAATCAAACTTTTGTGATTGATTTGAATCCAAAAAGTTTCGTTGAAATGATTGCTCCTGCAAGAACATTTGGTTTTAAAGATCAGTTTCAGGAATTAAGTGAACTTGGTTTAATAAAAGGAGGAAGTTTGGAAAATGCTCTTGTTTGTGATGGTGATGAATGGGTTAATCCACCATTAAGATTTGATAATGAACCAATAAGACATAAAATTTTAGACCTAATTGGGGACTTGGCTTTGGTAGGGTTACCTAAGGCCCAAATTTTAGTTTATAAGGGATCACATTCTTTAAATGCTTTATTGGCCTCATCGCTAAAAAATTAACTTTATCTAAAATTATTTTGGAAAAAAAATCATCCAGTGAAAATAATCAACTTTCATCTGAGAGCATACTAGGTTTATTGCCGCACAGATATCCTTTTGCCCTTGTGGATAAAGTTATAGAAAATATTCCTGGAGAGCGCGCTGTTGCAGTTAAAAATGTGACAATAAATGAGCCTCAATTTCAAGGACATTTTCCTGACAGACCATTAATGCCTGGAGTTCTTATTGTTGAATCAATGGCTCAAGTTGGTGGAATAATTGTAACGCAAATGCCCAATCTTCCTAAAGGACTTTTCGTTTTTGCCGGAATTAATAATGTCAAATTCAGAAAACCTGTTGTACCTGGAGATCAATTAATAATTTCTTGTGAGTTATTGAGCATTAAAAGACAGAGATTTGGCAAGGTTAAAGGTGAGGCACACGTTGATGGGAAGTTGGTTTGTGCTGGAGAATTAATGTTTTCATTGGTTGATTAGAGCTATGGAAAATAAAAATACTCAATTAAAGGTAAGCTCAAATAGTGTAAAAGTGCACCCAAATGCTTTTGTTGATCCTAGTGCCGAATTAAGTGATGGAGTTATTATTTCTCAGGGAGCTATTGTTGGACCTGATGTGACTATTGGACAAGGGACTGAAATAGGTCCGAATTCAATTATTACTGGAAAAACTAAAATTGGAAGAAATAATAAAATTTTTCCAAATGTTTTTATAGGTTTTGATCCTCAAGATCTTAAATATAAGGGAGCTCCTACTGAAGTGATAATTGGAGATAATAATACTTTTAGAGAATGTGTAACGGTTAATAAGGCTACTGATGAAGGAGAAAAAACTACTATTGGAAATAATAATTTGTTAATGGCTTATACTCATATAGGCCATAATTGTGAACTTGGCGATAGGATAATTATATCAAATAGTGTTCAAGTTGCTGGCCATGTAAAGGTTGAAGATAGAGCTATTATTGGTGGTTGTTTAGGTATTCATCAATTTGTGCATATTGGATATTTAGCGATGATAGGAGGAATGACAAGAGTTGATAGAGATGTCCCTCCTTTTTGTTTGGCCGAAGGACATCCAGGAAGATTGAGAGGTCTAAATAGGATTGGAATAAAAAGAAGTGGTTTGATGGGAAATAAGGATTTCGATTTAAAAATTTTGCAGAATACCTGGAATTTACTTTTTAAGTCTGAAAATGTGATTTTTGATGCATTGGAAATAGCAAAAAAAGGTCAATTAGATCTATCTTCAACAAAATTATGTGATTTTTTGAAAGAATCAATAGCTAAGGAAAGACGAGGACCAATGCCCATAGTGAATTTATGAATAAGAAGATATTTATTAGTACCGGAGAAGTATCTGGAGATTTGCACGGAAGTTTATTGTCAAGAGCATTATTAGATGAAGCTAAAAAAAAATCTATCAATTTAGAAATTTGCGGATTAGGTGGGGAAAGAATGAAAAAAGAAGGTGTAAAAATTCTTCAAGATACCACATCCATAAGCGCAATTGGAATTTGGGAGGCTTTACCTCTTATTATTCCAACAATAAGAATTCAGCAAAGATTTTATAAATTATTAAAAAAATATCCTCCTGATTGCTTAATATTGATTGACTATATGGGTCCTAATATAAAAATTGGAATTAAATTAAAAAGGGCGAAGATTAAAATTCCAATTTTTTATTATATTGCACCTCAAGAGTGGGCTTGGAGGGTTGGAAATAATACTACGACAAATTTAATAAATTTTTCCGATAAAATTTTCGCGATTTTTAAGAAAGAAGCAGCTTTTTATAAAAAGAGGGGCGGAAATGTTTCCTGGGTAGGACATCCAATGATTGATTTAACAAAAAAACTTCCTCTAAAGAAAGATGCCCGAATGATTCTGAACCTTCGCCCAGATCAAAACATCCTACTTTTGATGCCCGCATCAAGACCTCAAGAATTACGATACTTATTACCTACTTTTATGAGAACGGCTAAAAAATTACAACAAAAATATCCAAGATTGGTTGTCTATATTCCTTCCTGTAGGCATTCATTTGATGAAATATTCAAAAAAGCCTTTAGAAAATATCAAGTGAAAGGACATTTGATTTCTCAAAAAGATAGTGCACAATTAAAGCCTTATATTTATTCGCTCACTAAAATTGCTCTTTGTAAATCTGGGACAGTTAATATGGAGTTAGCTTTATATGGGATACCACAAATTGTTGGTTATAGAGTAAGTAGGGTTACCGCTTTTATTGCAAAAAAAATTCTCAATTTCAAAGTAAGATTTATATCTCCTGTTAATTTATTACTTAATAAATTAATAATCCCTGAATTTGTACAAAAAGACTTTGACGAAAAGAAGTTATTCTACAAATCTTGTAGGATTCTTGAAGGGAAATTAGAAAAAATAAAAATTAAAAAAGGTTATGCTTGTTTAAAAAAAGAATTAGGAGAAGATGGCGTAGTTCAAAGAGCTGCTGAAGAGATTATTAATTCTATTATTTGAACTTTATAATAAAAAAATGAAATATTTCTTACCTCTAATAATTGCTTTTTCAATATTTATTAACCCTGTAAACGCTTTTGCAGAGGAATTGATTCTTGGAGGAGGTTGTTTTTGGTGTTTAGAACATGATTTAGAGTCATTAAAGGGGATAAATTTTGTACAAAGTGGCTATTCAGGTGGAGATTTACAAAATCCTACATACGAAAATCATGAAGGACATCAGGAAGTGGTTTTGGTGAACTATGATTCCAAATTGGTAACTTTGCCCGAGATACTTAGGCTCTATTTCAGAAATATTGATCCTCTGGACGGCAAAGGTCAATTTTGTGATCGTGGAGATTCTTATAGGCCAGTGATTTTTTTCAATGATGCAACTGAGGAAAGTGATGCGATAAATGCAACTGTTTCTGCCTCTAATGAATTGAAAGTACCATTAGAAAAAATATCTGTAGAACTAAAATCAAAAGGCCAATTTTGGATGGCTGAAGAATATCATCAGGATTTTGCTGAGAGAAATGAATTAAAATATAAATTCTATAGATTCTCATGTGGGAGAGATCAGAGGTTGGATCAATTATGGGGAGATAACGCTAGATCAACAAATATTTGGAATGAATGATTTAAATGAAGTTATTTATTTTTAATCCATTGAACAAGAGTTTTAACTCCAAAACCTGTTGCGCCTGATGGGTTAATTCCCTTACTCTTGTCAGTCCAACAAGTTCCAGCAATATCAATATGAGCCCATTTAATCTCTTTATCAAAAAATTCTTCTAAAAACAAAGCAGCAGTTATTGATCCACCTGCTCTAGGACCTGTATTTTTCATGTCAGCTATATGAGACTTTAAACCTTCTTTGTAAGATTTTTGTAAAGGCATTTGCCATAATTCTTCTCCAGACTTGGCTGATGCAGCTTTTAGGTCATCTGCAAGATCGTCATTATTGCTCCAGAATCCAGCTACATCATTCCCTAATGCAACAACAATAGCTCCTGTTAAAGTTGCGAGATCTATTATTGAATCAGGTTTTAAATTTGATGCATAAGTTAAAGCATCAGCTAATGTGAGTCTACCCTCTGCATCAGTGTTATTTATTTCAATTGTCTTACCATTAGATGCTTTAACTACATCTCCTGGATGTACTGCAGATCCATTTATCATGTTTTCGCAAGATGCCACAATAAAATGAATTTCTAATCCCTTGGGTTTTATTGCGCCAAGTGCTTTTGCTGCTCCTAAAACTGCAGCGCTTCCGCCCATATCATATTTCATCATTTCAATTTGAGATGCTCCGACTTTCAGATTGTATCCTCCAGAATCAAAGGTCAAACCCTTCCCAACAAGCGCAATCTTTTCTTTTATAGGACCCTCTGACTTTAAAGTAAGATGTATAAATTTTGGATCTAGATCAGAACCTTTTGCTACAGCTAAATATGCACCCATTCCTAAATCTTCACAATCTTTTGCCTCTAAAATTTTTACTTCCAAACCATGATCTTTAGCTATTTGAGAAGCTTGTATAGACATTTCCTGAGGCGTAAGACTATTTGGAGGGGCGGCCACAAGTTTTCTAGCTAGTTCTACACCTTCACAAATTTGAGCTGTCTCTTCAAAGCTAATATTCTCAAATTTTTTTAAATTCAAAAACTCTATTTCTTTAAGAACTTTCTTTTCATCTTTTTTCTTATTGAATCTATTGTCCTTATAGGCAGATAATCTGGCTGACTCTGCTAATTGATTTATTTCTAGTTGTGGATCTATAAATTCCCAAGGTAGCAAGATGCTGATTTTTTCATTTTTATCAACAGTTTTCCTAACTAGATTTCCTATAGAGTTTTCTATATCACTTTTATTTAGGTCTTTTGTTTTACCAAGACCAACTATGGTTAAAGTTTCTAATTTTTGATCAAAAAAATCAAAGCTTAAAGTTTTTCCTTTTTCTCCTTTAAATTTTTTTTGAGTAACTTTTTTTAGTAATAATTTTGGGTCAATAACAAATTTTATGTTTTCAAGTTGACTTGCAATTTCTTCCTCTAAAACTCCAAAAATTAATGAAGTACCTTGCCAGTTATCTAGATTTTTTTGGAATGTGGAAAATTGCATTTGTTAAATTGATTTAATTAACTTTTAGTTGTTTGTGAAAGTAGTTGCCCACCTATCTCGGGTTTCTTTATTAAAAGGTGGTAACCATAAATATATCAGTTGCTGTTCTAATTTACGTCTTAATTTTACTTCTTTAGGTACATCTAATAAGAAACGAATATCTTGGTGACTTGAGATTTTGTTATGAGCTAGAGCTTCTTTATAGTTCATGAGGTAATTTTTACAGTCATGTTCTCCCTTCCATCTTTTATTTGCTGAATTTGTTTCTCCTATATAAAGGATTATTTGAGAATTTTCTATCGAGTCAATTACAAAATACATTGCTGGACCATTATGTATATATTGGTTGGTTCTCCAAAAGTTCAATGATAATGGATGCAAGGAAAACGGATCAATTTTTATTTCATTGGAAATTGTATTTATAGGAAGACTTGTTTGGTGCAAAGTTTTATTGTGAGTATCTTTTAAAATTTTGAATTGGTGATTATATATTCTATTTCTCCATTCAGTTAGGATTTCGCCATTGATTTTTAGATTATTTGAGTGTTGAAAATTAATTGATGTATTTACATTTGAACCAAATAATTCAAATTGTCTATTTTGGTTTGAAATATTATTTACGTTAAATTTTTCCAATATTTATGAAACATCTTTACTAAATTTAATTCTGAAAAAATATAAATCAAAGAATTATTTATAAACTAAAATTTATTAATGTTCTAATCAATTTAAAAGATTCTTGTTATCTTGTAATTGAGCCTTAATCTTGCGAAGTAAAAAAATAGAAATGGGATTTTTTGAGTCAGACATCGTTCAAGAAGAAGCTAAAAAGCTTTTTACAGATTACCAAGAACTTATGAAACTTGGTTCTGATTATGGAAAATTTGATAGAGAAGGGAAAAAAATGTTTATTAAAAAAATGGAATCACTTATGGATCGTTACAAGGTTTTTATGAAGAGATTTGAATTATCTGAAGATTTTCAAGCAAAAATGACAGTAGAACAATTAAAGACACAGTTAAGTCAATTTGGGATTACTCCTGATCAAATGTTCGATCAAATGAATAAAACCTTAATAAGAATGAAGGATGAACTTGATAAAACTTCTTAAATTTAACTGTTAAAGCTTCATGTCAGATAATTTAATATTGCCATCATGGCTGTCAAGAGGAATAGAAGAATATTTCCCAATTAAGGGAACAGAACAAACCTTTTCGGATATAATTGACCATGCGAAAAAAAATAATAAAAAATTAAGGGTTAAACTCGGGATCGATCCAACTGGAACAGATATTCATCTTGGGCACAGCATATTGTTTAAAAAACTTAGGGCATTCCAAGATAATGGACATATTGCAGTTCTAATTATTGGGGATTTTACTGCTCAAATTGGAGACCCAACCGGAAAAAACAAAACAAGAGTTCAGTTATCTGAAAAACAAGTCAAGGATAATGCAAAAACATATTTAACCCAACTAGGGATGGGAAAGCCAGCTAATGAATCTATTTTAGATTTTGATTCAAAAGATAGAATAGAAATTAGATATAACAGTGAATGGTTAAAAGGGTTAAATCTTAATTCGATAATTGAATTAATGGGGAGTGCAACAGTTAGTCAAATGCTAGCTAAGGAGGAATTTAATAAAAGGTACACTTCGCAAGTTCCAATAGCGTTGCATGAATTCTTATATCCACTATTACAAGGTTACGATTCAGTAGTTGTTCAGTCAGATATCGAGCTTGGAGGTACAGATCAGAAATTTAATATTGCAATAGGAAGAGATCTTCAAAGGCACTTTAAACAAGAGCCTCAATTTGGTGTTCTGCTGCCAATTTTGACAGGTTTAGATGGAATTAAGAAGATGAGTAAATCTGAATTTAATACCGTCGGTTTGACTGAAGATCCTCTTTCAATGTATTCAAAATTAGAAAAAGTACCTGATAATATAATACCTACCTATTTTGAATTACTTACTAAATTAGATTTAAAATTCCTTGAAAACTCAAATCCTCGTGAATTACAAAGAAGAATGGCTTTAGAAGTTACTACTTTATTCCATGGGGCTGAAGAAGCTTTAAAGGCGCAATCAAACTGCGAAAAATTATTCCTTGGACAAAAAGAAAAAGTTGGAGAAATTCCAGAGATTTCATTAAAAGAAGTAGTTTTTCCAGTAAAGTTTTTTTACTTGTTAAGTGCGCTAAAACTTTTCAAATCTAGCAGCGAATCCAAAAGATCTATTAAAGGCGGGGGTGTAAAAATTGATAGTCAGAAAGTAATAAATCCTGATTTAGTTTTTAATTCAAAAAATGATTTGGAAGGGAAAATTTTGCAAATTGGAAAAAAAATAATTAAGAGGTTTGAAAACTGAAAATTGATGGATAAAAGATTTAATTCAGAAGATAAAATAATATTGGCCATTGATGGATTAGATGTAAGTCAAGCAAAATTACTTCTGGAAAAATGTCCCCATATTAAGTGGGTGAAAGTTGGTTTAGAGCTTTTTGTTAGGGAAGGTCCAAGAGTTATTGAAATATTAAAAGGTTTAAATAAAAAAATTTTTTTAGACTTAAAATTTCATGATATTCCCAATACCATGCGTGCAGCATGTTTCCAAGTTTCAAAATTAGGGGTTGATATAATTTCTATTCATGCTTCAGCAGGTCTAAAAGCCCTTAGGGATTCGAAGAAAGCATCTTTAGAAGGAGCTGCTTCAGTCAGTGTTAAACCTCCATTTGTTGTAGGAATAACTGTTTTAACAAGCTTTTCTCTTAAAGATTTTCAAACTGATCTTGATAGAAATAATTCAATTGAAGAAAATGTATTGAGACTTGCAAAATTATCTTTTGATGCTGGATTAGATGGATGTGTTTGTTCCCCTTGGGAGGTAAAAATGTTGAGATCTATTTACAAGAATAATTTTGAACTTATTACACCAGGCATCAGATTAAATATTGAAAGTAAAGATGATCAAAATAGAATTATGACTCCCCATGAAGCTATTTGTAATGGCGCTTCTAAGTTAGTCATTGGTAGATCAATATCAAAAGCTATAGATCCTAATAAAGCTCTAATAGAAATATTTAAATCTATTGATTCTGATTAATTTTGGATTCTTCTCCCTTAAGCAATCTTTTTATGTTTGTTCTATGTTTCCAGACTACTAATAATGCCACAATTAAACTTACAAAAAAATATGAGTGCATAAATTTACCTAGGTAAAAAAACATAAAAATAGGAAGTAAGATTGCAGCGGAAATACTGGATAAAGAAACAAATTTAGTTTTTATTAGGACTATTAAAAAAATACCAAAAGATGCGAGTCCAACTTTCCAAGAAAGAGCTAAAAACATACCTAATCCAGTTGCAACAGCTTTCCCTCCTTTACCTCTAAGCCATATTGGCCAAATATGTCCTGAGATAGCGGATATCCCTGCTATAACTTCTATTAATCCTTGATCTGTGTAATGTTGAGCAATTTTTACTGCGATAAGACCTTTCCCAACGTCAATGATAAATACAAAAAGTGCTGGCCATTTTCCAACATTTCTCAAGACATTTGTGGCACCTGTAGATCCAGAACCTATAGTTCTTAGATCTATATTTTTGAGATATTTGCCAACTAAAAAACCTGTCGGAAGTGATCCTAAAAGATAACTTGCAAAAATTATTAAGGTATTCATAAGGCTTAGTTTAGTTCAAGATCATCGTAAATTTCATTGTCTGAACCAGCAAAAGCAACCCATAATGGGAATTGAAGTATTGGAATTTCAACAGAGGTTTCTGCTGCATCAATTATAATAAACGGCAATTCTTCATTCGCTTCTAATCTATCAGCTCTCTCGATTACACCTTCAGGCCTTTCAAAAAGAACAATCCCACTATTTGGTCCAAAGTCATCCCTTGTGAGACCAAGTGAATCTTGAAGAATTCTTCTCCATTCACCTAATCGTTCAGGCTGCGAAGCTAAAATAAGGGTCTGAAACTGATCTCCATATAATTCGCCAAGAATAGATATTAAACCAGCTGATAACAAGGCATTTTTTTGTCGAGAACCTCTACTTTCAAGAGAACCTCTTCCTCCCATGTTAAAGAACCAATCATCCATAATTTCTATATCTGATGAATCAAGACTCCGTCTTAATTTCCAAGGTTCTGCATAAAAGTCCGGTTGTTCTGTAAAACTTGAAAAGCAACTTTTTATAATCTTTTCATCTGGCTTGAATGTTTCAGAGAGAGCGGGAACATTAACTATATTATTTGTGCTATTGCTTTGCTTTTTCTCATCAAGGGGAGAGGGCTTTACGATTATAGGTTGAGAAACCAATTCAAGTTTCTCTACGTTTTGTGAAAGATTCTGTAAAGCTCCAGTTAAGTACTCTTGAAAGCCTTTAACTCTTTTAGCAATATTATCTGACTGTCCTTTAAAATTTGACTCAATATCTTTTTCTATTTCATTTTTTTTTGTTTCTAACTCTTTTATTTCTTTAACTAAATAGTCTTTTTTTGAAATAAGATCTCTAAAAATTTCATTAGAAATTTCATCAAAAGATTTAGTTGATTTGTCGTTTTTTGGTGTAATTTTTTTATTTTGGGGGGTATTTTTCTTGCTAATTTGTTTGGTTTTATCAACTGAAATTGACTTGTCTATTATTAATTCCTTTTCAGGATTATTGTCGGAAATTTCTGTATTGGTCATTGAAATAATTTTGATGATTAAGCAAAGTCTGAATTTTAAGAATTTTTAATTTCTAGGGAGTCAACTTTTTTTATGAGCTCATCTTTCAATTGCTTTGGATTAAATAAAATTGGTAATAAATGAGGACTCGACTTTTCTCTAAAATAAAAAATACCTGGGATTATAGGGAAAAAGAATTTCCATGAAATCCAGTTCTTAAAAGGAAAAGTTCTAATCTCTTTCCCTAATTGTAAAACGATAAAATCATCATTTGTTATTTTTATTCTTAAGGTGAATGACTGAAGTAATAAAAAAAAGCTAAAAGAAGCAAAAATTATTGTTGGCAAAGAACCAATATTCAAAAACAAAAGCATAAAACTTAAAAATATTAGAATGATTGGCAACTGAAATGAAGGAGCAATTATTACTGGTTCCTCTTTTTTTGATTTAGTATTAAACATAGAATTATCCAAATAAAATTTGCGTTAGTAATACATCCATTAAAGATACAATAACGAGAGTCATTACAACTGCACCTGTTGTACTTGTTCCAACTTCTTTTGGACCTCCTTTAGTTGTGAGTCCATATCCACAAGCAATGATTGAAATAAGTAATCCGAACACTACAGATTTTATTAACATTGAAGTTAAGTCTGTACTGGTTAAACTCACATTACCTGATCTTACAGATGTCCAAAAAACTATTGGAGGAACTTTATAAAAAATTGTGCTCCAAATTTGTCCGCTCCACAAAGCTACAGATAAAAACAAAAGACACTGTATTGGAGACATTATTACCATCGATAGTAACCTTGGGACTACCAAATATTGGACTGGTTCGGTTCTTAACATAGTTATTGCTTCAATTTGTTCTGTGACTTTCATAGTGCCCAGTTGAGCAGCATAGGCCGTGGCAACTTTTCCAGTCATTAAAGTAGCAGTTAGAAGAGGAGCCATTTCTCTCGCCATGCCTACAGCTAATAAACCTCCAATTTCACTTGAAACCCCCATACTTGTAAGTTGTGATGCAACTTGAATATTAAAAACTGTACCTGCGGCAATTCCTGTAATTAGTACAATTAATAAACTGCCAGGACCTGACTCCATAAGTTGGTCAAAGAGATCATTTTTGGAAATTTTACCCTTAAAGATAAAATTAATTGCTTGTCCGCCAATGATTAGACTGCTTAGAAGTCTTTTAAAAAAATTTAGGTAATACATATCTTTATATTAGTTTGTAATTAATTTTCGATCCCATTTTCTCATGATTAAAAGACCAATTATTACCAGTATTGAAGGTATAAAACCAATACATAATCTAATAGTTAATTGTGCTGAGTAGCATTGTTCAATAATATTTAGACCATCTTTATCAACAAAGCATGATTGATAGCCTGATAAATATAATAAAAATCCTAATAATTGAACACTAAACGCGATACCAATCTTCTGAATAAGTACCATCCAAGCAGTATATAATCCTGCCGGTTTCTCTGGGTCTTCGTCTATTGCATCAGGAAGTAGTGACCAAGGGATAAGAAAAGCGGTTGAAGCTCCAATTCCAATAAGACAGATTATGAAAATTAAAAGAATGAAGAGAAATATGTTGCCGGCATTTTGGAATAAACTATCTCCAACTCCTGAAATTTTTGATAATGAAGGTAAAAATAAAGCTGCAGTACATGAAATAATCCACATAATTGCTCCATAGTTTAAAGCTGAAATCCTGTTCAATTTATTTGATACTCTGGTCCATATTTGTAAACCCACTAAAGCGCTAATTTGGAAAGGTATCGGGATCCACTTAGCGATATATGTTGGTACATTAAGTACATCCTCTACATAGATTAGGGCTACTGTTTGCATCAATTGTAAGGCGCACCAGAGAAGAATATAAAGCGTAATAACTTTTAGAAATTTTTTATTTCTGAAGATCCTTTTAAATTGAAGTGTTATGGCTTCAACTTTTCCTGAAGGCCTTCTTGCTTTTTTAGCGAATGGAGCTAATCCCCAGCAAGAAATTAATGTTGCAGCAACTGCTATACATCCGCTTATTTTACCCATTAAAAAATATTCATTATTTGCTGATCCTTCAGAACCTAATACAACTCCAGCAATTATTAAACCAGTTAATCCTGCAATTATTGACCCAGTAAATCTAGATGCGTTTAATCTTGTTCTTATTGCTGTTTTTTCAGAAATTTCAGTAGATAGTGCTGCAAAAGGAAGATTAATACTTGTATAAGCAGTCATTACGATTATAGAAATTATCGCATAGTAAATAGTCTTGGTTAGCACGGAGCCAGTAGGTGTCCACCATATCGCAGCTAAAGAGAAACCAAGCGGAACAGATGCTATTACCATCCAAGGGATTCTAGGCCCCCATCTTGATTTAGTACGATCACTTAACCATCCAATTAACGGATCATTTACTGCATCCCATATCTTTATTAACATTAATAATGAACCTGCAATTATTACTGGTAAACCAGCAGAAATAAAGAATTTGAACAGAAAAAAACCAAATTGCGTCGCGACTAAACCTGTGCCTGCATCTCCTAGCCCGTAAGAGAACATTAATCTTGTTGTTGATCTAGTAATATTTTTTTTCGAGTGTGAATTTTCCAATCTTTTTGTTTTGTTGATTGTTTGATAATGTATTATTGCAATGGTAATTCTATTACTTGATGCGGGCGTGGTTTAGTGGTAAAACCTCAGCCTTCCAAGCTGAAGATGCGGGTTCGATTCCCGCCGCCCGCTTTAGAGTAAATTATTTTTTGCTCCAAATACTTCTTCTGAAATAATTAATAAAGAGCTTCTACTCTTTATTGAAACAAATTTTTCATTGATAGTTAAGGGTTCAAAAATCTCAGACATGCTAGTGTCAATAACTTTTAACCAATTATATTTACATTTCGGTAAGGGGAAATCGATATTTTTTGAATATGCATTTAAACCTATCCAGACCAACGGATTAGGAATGCCTTTGTTAATGCTAAAAGCAACTGTGTGAGACCAACTACTCCAATCGGGATTATCTAACTTTGTTCCATGCCAATGATATGTTGGAATATTTTCATTTGTTTGATTATTAGGGGAGAATGATGGATTGAAAATGTTTATTAGTTTTTTTCGGATTTTTATAACGTATTTAAAATATTCTAATAATTCCAAATCTTGTTGACTATATTCCCAATTCATCCAGCCCAATAAATTATCTTGGCACCAAGAATTATTGTTACCGCCTTGTGATCTTCCTATCTCATCACCCATAAGAATCATTGGAACACCTCTAGAGATAAGTAAACTAAGAATAAGATTTTTTTGTTGTCTTTTTCTTAAATCATTAATTAATAAGTTTGTAGTTGGGCCCTCTATACCATGATTCCAAGAATTGTTATGGTTATCACCATCTCTGTTTTGCTCTCTGTTGGCAAAATTATATTTTCTATTGAAAGTTACTAAATCTTTTAGAGTAAATCCATCATGTGAAGTAATAAAGTTTATTGATTTTGGGAAAATAGTATCTTCTTTATAAATTGATGGAGTACCTTTGATTTTATCGCTCATATTCCAGGCTGTATCTTTATCCCCCTTCCAAAATCTTCGTAAATCATCTCTAAAATGACCATTCCAAGTGAAAGTATTTTTAGATGGGAAATCACCTAATTTATATAAACCACCACAATCCCATGGCTCACTTATAAACTTTATATCAACAAGTTCTGGTTCACATTCTATATCTTCGAAAATTGGAGGATTATCGAGTGGCGAGAGATTTTCTCCTCTTGATAAGGCAATACCTAAATCAAATCTAAAACCATCTACTCCAAATTCACTCGCCCAACACTTTAATGATTCAATTATTAGTTTTCTAACTAACCCTCTGTTTGCTGCAATAGTATTACCACAACCTGATACATCCTGATAATTTTTATCTTTCCCAATAAAGTAATAAAGGTTTTCATCTATACCTTTCCAACATATCGCAGGTCCTTTGTAATCTCCTTCAGAAGTGTGATTGTATACGACATCTAAAATAACTTCAATGTCTGCCTTATGACATTCCTCTACTAATTCTCTAAATTCCTCTCTATTTTTTTCAGCTGATTCATTCGAAAGGTATTCAAAATGCGGGGTAAACCAATTAATTGGACTATAACCCCAAAAATTTTCTAAACCATTTGGTGCATCAGTTGGATCAAAACAAAAAATTGGAAGTAATTCGATAGAGGTAATTCCCAGTTCTTTGAGATATGGAATTTTTTTTAAAAATTTCTTGAAACAACTTTCGGTTTTATCAGTTGATTCAGTGAAGGATTTGATATGGACTTCATAAATAATTGTTTCTTCCCAAGAATGTTTCGGTCTAGGAAAATCCTTGAAATTAAATAATTTTCTATCGCAAACAACGCTTTTAAGACAAGAATGAGTATTTTCTTGCTTTTTTAATGCATTTTCTCTTTTATAACTTTCCCACCCAGTTATACCCCTTGCACATGGATCGAGTAATACTTTTTTTTCATAGTTATTATTGATCCCATTATTTTTTTGTTTTACTCTAAAAGCATAAATACAACCTTCATTTAGATTTTTTACCTCTGCATGCCAGTAGGGACCTGTATTATGTTGATTCTGATCTAGTTTCAATATACTTTTTGGGTAAATAGAGCCCTCTTTCTCAAACAATAAGATTTCTACATATTCTGCATTTGTGGCTACTATGGAAAAATTAACCCCCTGTGAAGTTAGAGAACTTCCTAAGGGAAATGGTTTACCTTTATTGATATGAGTCACTTTCTCTTTATCATTGATTAATTAAATATTGAGATAATTTATTCAAATTACTGATATTAGAATAATAGTTACAAAATTAAGAAAAAAACGAAAATTTAAGGTTTCACTAATCAACTTTATTAGACTTTGAGATTATTAATTCCCATATTAATTACAATTTATCTATCCATTTTCTTAATGCATAAAAAGATTTAGAGAGAAAGCTTAATTGTGAAAAACCAGATTTTTCTTGATTTCAAAATACAAATTATGCTTTTTCATGTGATGAGAAGAAAATATATCTGAAAATTAATAAAACATAATAAATGGATCAAATTCTTAACTTTATTTATCTTTGACATTTTTTCTCTTATAAATTAAGTCAGATTTTTTTAGGATAAATCAAGTGCTACCAATGGTTTTAGCTGTTTTATAGTTAGAGGGGCTAATTTTTACATAAGAAAAATATGAGGCTATAAAAATAAACAATGGAGCTAAAATTGTCCCTAAGATTTGTATAAAGCTTTGCGCCGCCGGCATTTTCGGTTGCCGTATTTGTATTTGCTCCATATGATATGCAAGTTCGAGGTTTTTAGGCTTGCTTAAAACACTTGTCTTTAAATCTCTGCTTTATAAACAATTCAATGAACAAAGCTGATTTAGTAAACCTTGTTGCTGCTCGTACAGAGCTCACAAAAACTGATGTTTCTTTAGTTGTTGATGCAGCTATTGAAACTATTGTTGACTCAGTAGTGGAAGGCAAAAAAGTCTCCTTACTAGGATTTGGTTCTTTCGAGCCAAGAGATCGTTCTGCAAGACAGGGATTAAACCCTAAGACAGGCGAAAAAATAGCAATACCTGCTAAAAGAGTTCCAACATTTTCTGCAGGTAAACTTTTTAAGGATAGAGTTCAAGGGTAATCTTTTTAATCTATTTCTTCTTTTAATGCCAAGATGCTCTTTTAGAGCATCTTTTTTTTTAATTTCAATAAAATGAAAATAGCTAAATGACCCAAACTATTAACAAGGCATCTCACATTTTGAATTTTAAGAAGTAATGAAATATCTAACTTTGTTATTACTAAAGTTTTTGTTGTTATCTAATTTTGTGATGTCAGAAACAATACCAACAAAATCCAAGATTTTAAAGGACGCAAGTTATTGTATTAAAGATTCTCAAGACCAAGTGTGTAAAGAGTTAATTTCTGAAATAGAAAAACTTCAATTACTTGTATTTGACCAATATAGATTCAAATGTCAATCAAGTTTATTGGGGTTGCAGTCGGCAATTATAGAAGCTTATTTTTTAAAAAATATCTCAAATGAGAGCATTTCATTTACTATCCCATATGTGATTAAAAATTGTTAATTATTAAAAAATTTTATTTTTTTGGAATATTATAAATTTGGATTTTAAGTATTAATGGTAAAAGGTTTCTCTAATAATGAAGTTAAAAATGATGCTGAAATAAAAGAATCAAAAAAAGAAAAAAAAGGCTTAGCAGCTTTTCTTAAAGGCAAAAAATTTACTTACACTTTGCCAGGAAAAAAACAAATAAATATTTTTGGATCAATAGTATTAGGATTAAATTTGATTTTAATATTGCTAGTCATCCTTTATTTAAAGAATCAAGAATTCCGTGACTTTGTTTTTAATCTTGGTCGTTAAATATTTTTAGATCGAAAAAATTTTTTAAATGATATATTTAAATTTTAGAAAAATTTTATGAAGGTAGTAAATTTAGTTTTCCAAGTATTTTTCTTGTTAGTAATACTTCTATTTTTAATATATTTCCTCACAGGTTATGATTCTGCTTTTGAGGCAGATCAAAATTGTCATTCATATCTTTCAAGTTACGATAACATATCTGGGAAATATGGTTGTGATCATGATACTGAGACACATCAGTGGATACTGTACGAGTCAAATGACAAAAAAGAACCAGCTAAAATTATTAAAAAATTTAGGTACAAATTTTTATAACTCAAATTTTTTATAAAAAAACTTTGCACCTATTATTGATATCATCGCTGTAATTGTGAAAGTAAGATACTGATATATGCTTCCCTCTAAGTAAATTTTATTTTTGTAAAGAGGATAATCAATAAAAGAGCCTAATGTTCCCCAAATTATTACCCATACAGATATGTATAGGATGGCTTTTATTGGATTAGATTTTTTTTCTTCCATTTTTAATTAATACCAAAAATTGAAGAAGTCACAGGCCTGCCGCTAAAAACCAACTCGGTTAATATGAGCATTAAGAATCCAATCATAGCTGCTCTACCATTCACAAGCTCAGCGCTGCTATTGAATCCAAAAACATTCTTTACTTCATCTCCCTGATTGTCTACCCATTTTGAGTATTCATTATCACTTGATGATGTATTAGTAAAACCATCATTTTGATTTTCCATTGGAGAGCCGTTTTCTTGCATTGGTTTTTGCTTTATTCTAATAATTTTTAAACCAATTTATTATTAAATTAAACTCGAGATTATACAAAAAATTAAGGCAAAAGTTATTATCCATAAAAATTGTAATCTCAAAATTAATTGACAAATTAATTTGATTTTTTCTTCAGTGCAATTATCTCCAGTTTCATTAATTATTGGCTTTTCAATAATTTCATTTTTATATTTACTTTTACCTCCTAATTTAATTCCGGAAATATAGGCAAATATAGATTCTGAAATCCCAGCATTAGGCGAATCATATTTTTTACCATCAAGATAACTTTTTTTTATGATTAATCCATATTGATTAACCTTGGAGCTAACTAAAGGTAACGTGATTAAAACTAATCTTGAAGGAACAAACGTAAAAATATCTTCGATTTTTGCACTGAAAAAACCCAAATATCTAAAATAACCATATTTGTAACCTATCATCGAATCTAAAGTACTTATGGCTTTATAAGAAAAACCAAGTGACAAAGGCCCTGGTAGATAAATAGAAAATTTCATAAAAACAATTCCAATAAAAATCCAAAATAATGGCCCAAATATTCCATCAACAGAATTTTCAGTAAGGCTCTCGGTACTTGATCTTAAGAGATGTTTTATAGAAGATGAACTTACATCCCTACTTACTATTCTTTGGACTTTATCTTTAATTATTTTCTTATTTTGGTCATTAATTTCCTTACTTTCTATTAGCTCTGCAATCTCTTTCACACTTGAAATAAGTCCATTAGTCGCAATACAACTTGAAAGTCCAAAAAAAATTAACAATCCACCAAAAAAATGATTACTTGATTGCACATAACTGAGCTCAATCAATTTTCCTAAACCAAAACTCATTCCAATAGTTGATATCGCTACGGTGAAACCGCCCCAAAACAATATATTTTTTTTGTCTCCAAAATTATTTACGAGGAAATAAGATATTTTTTTTATGTAAAAACCAATTACTTGAACAGGGTGGATTAAGAATCTTGGATCGCCAATCAATAAATCAAAACCAATCGATCCAAGAAATATTAAAAATAAATTTATTTCAGCCAACTGAACATTGAGCGCAGACCCTTACCTACTTTCTCAATTTCATGTTTTGAGTTCTCTTCTCTTAATTGTGTCATTAATGGTTTGTTTTTATCGCATTCTTCTACAAAATTCTTAGCGAAAGTTCCATCTTGAATGTCTTTAAGAATTTTCTGCATTTCTTTCTTGGTATCACTATTGATAAGTCTTTTACCACTTACATAATCTCCATATTCTGCAGTATTTGAAATGGAATCTCTCATTTGAGATAAGCCTCCCTTCACCATTAAATCAACAATAAGTTTAACTTCATGTAAGCATTCGAAGTAAGCTAGTTCAGGCTGATATCCTGCCTCTACAAGAGTTTCGAAGCCTGATTTGACTAGTTCTGATAAACCTCCGCACAAAACCGCTTGTTCGCCAAATAAATCGGTTTCTGTTTCTTCTTTGAAGTTTGTTTCAAGAATCCCAGCTCTCGTTCCGCCAATCCCTTTAGCATAAGCCATCGCTAATGATCTTGCACTTCCAGAAGAATCCTGCTCTACTGCAAACAATGCTGGAACTCCTTGACCATTCTGATATTCCCAACGAACAGTGTGTCCTGGTCCTTTTGGGGCAATCATTACAACATCCACAAAACTAGGAGGTTTGATAAGACCAAATCTTATATTGAATCCATGAGCAAAACTTAATATCTTTCCTTCTTTTAAGTTTGGTTCTATTTCGTTAAGGTAAACATCTTTCTGAAACTCATCTGGGAGGAGAATCATGATCCAGTCTGCCTTTTCGCAAGCTTCAGAAACGCTAAACACTTGCAGACCATCGCTTATAGCTTTGCTTTCAGACTTACTTCCTTTATATAACCCAACAATTACATCCATGCCGCTATCTTTAAGGTTTAGGGCATGTGCATGACCTTGTGAACCATATCCAATAATCGCTATTGTTTTATTATTTAAAAGACTTAGATCTGCATCTGTGTCGTAAAAGAGTTGGGTCATTAGTTGTAACTTCTTTGCATTTGATATTTAATATTTTAGACATTAAAGGTGTAAATATACCAAAAAATTATTAATTTAAAAATTAAAATTAAAATATTTATTTAGAAAATTTATGTCTGATTTGCTTCACTTGGATGTGTGATAACTCTATCAATTAGTCCATAGTTTTTTGCTTCTTCCGCACTTAGAAAATAATCCCTATCAGTATCCTTTTCAATTTTCTCAAATGATTGGCCTGTCATATCTGCCATAGACATGTTTAACATATCTTTAATTCTTAAAATTTCCTTAGCTTCTATTTCAATATCACTTGCTTGACGTTGAGATGTCCCTCCTAGGGGTTGATGAATCATTATTCTGCTATGAGGCAAAGCAACTCTTTTACCTTTTGTGCCAGCGGCCAATAGGAACGCCCCCATGGAGGCTGCTAGGCCTACGCATATCGTTACAACATCACTTTTTACGTATTTGATAGTGTCATATATAGCCAAGCCAGCAGTTACTGATCCTCCTGGGCTATTTATATATAGATAGATAGGTTTGGAATTGTCATCAGAATCTAGGTAAAGCATTTGTGCAACAAGGCTATTAGCGATACCATCATTCACTTCTTGTCCAAGAAAAAGAATTCTTTCGACACCTAATCTTGTATATATATCAACCCATCTTTCGTATTGACTTCCTGGAAGTCTGTAAGGCACGCTTGGAGTTCCTATTGGCATGATTTTAAAATAGTTTTGTGAGAGTTAAATTTTATTTGGTAAATCTTTTTGACTTGTGAGTATTCTATCGATAACTCCATAATCAAGGGCTTCTTGGGGATTGAGATAACTCATCCTGTCAGAGTCTTTTGAGAGTTCTTCGATAGTCTTTCCAGTATTACGAGATAAAATCTCCAGCATTGATTTTTTATTTTTCAAAACTTCCTCAGCTCTTATTTGGATATCAGTTGCTTGGCCTCTCGCTCCGCTTATAGGTTGATGTAAAACAATCGAAGCATGAGGGAGAGCGGCTCTTTGCCCCTTAGTGCCAGATGAAAGGATAACTGCAGCAGTTCCCATTGCTTGTCCGATACATATTGTGTGTACTGGAGGTTTGATGTAGCTTATTGTATCGCAGATAGCGAAAGCTTCTGTTTCAAAACCAACTGCGTCACCGGTGTACCAACTTGTTCCTGTAGAATTTATATAGAAATAGATTGGTTTTTCTGGATCCTCAAACTCTAGATAAAGAAGTTGAGCAATGATTAACTCAGTAACATCCATCCCTAGTTGTCTTTTCGCATCATCATCTGAAAATAATGGTAAGCCAAGATAAACAATTCGCTCTTTTAGTAAAAGAGAGGGGAGATCGGGGGGCGGGGTCCTCATAACGGTGTTTTCACCGTAATAAGGAGCAGATACAGTCATTTGTATCACGAAATTAAGATTGATCTGATTCTAGCTAGATTTAGCCCTGTGTCGCTGGTGATTTAAAAGATTTGTTTGACTCGGGATTATTTATTAGTTTTCCAAAGACCATTCTTCCAGTGGGAGTTTGTAATGCTCCTGTGATAACAATATCTAATCTGCTTCCCACAAAATTCTTTGCTTCATCAATAACAACCATTGTGCCATCATCTAAATATCCAATACCTTGCATTTTTTCTTTGCCTTCTCTCACTATTTTTATATTAAGTGATTCTCCTGGTTGTACTTCTGGCCTTAAAGCAATAACTAAATCACTCAAATTCATAACTTTTAATTCTTTGACTTCTGCAATCTGAGAAAGATTATAATCAGCCGTAATTAAAGTTCCTGTCATATCCTCAGTAATTTTTAAGAGTTTTTCATCTACCCCACTACCTTCATACTTTGTTGGGTTTATTACAAGTCTTCTCCCATATAAATCTCTTAATTCTTTTAGCAATTTTAGACCTCTTCTTCCTTTCGACCTTTTTTCATTACTACTTGAGTCAGCTAAAGTTTGTAATTCATCAATTACACTTTGAGCAACAATTAATTGGCCTTCCAATAAGCCACAACTTAATAGGCCATTGATTCTTCCATCAATAATTACGCTAGTATCTAGAATTTTTGGACTTGCAGCAGGGAGGATTCCTTCATTTACTAGATATGCATCTGTATTATTTGGATTAAATAATCTCAACAATGTCCTTCCATGTGTATCTGCTAACTTATAACCAAGCACACCAAAGAAAATGTTGCTTAATATGGCCGCTAATGGTTTTGCGAAAAAAACCTCTCTAGGAAAGGGAATTAATAGTATTGGGGCAAGTAGGAGATTCGCAACAAGTAATCCTAAAATTAATCCAACGGATCTACTTATTAGTAAGTCCGTAGGCATTGTTCTTATTTGATCAAGAAACGTCTTTCTAAGTTGAAGAAATACAAAACCAGCTGCTAATCCTACAAAAAAACCAATTATTGCTAAAACAATTCTAAAACCTTCTACATTAGATACCTGTTTGAGTATGTCCACTGGCAATAAATCAACACCAAGCCATCCTGAAGCAGCCCCAGACAATACAAATAAAATTAATACTAAGATATCTGTCATATCTATAATCTACTAGGATTTATTAATTGAGTAAATAAGGATTTTGTTTTTTTCGGTCCTTAATACTTTTTTGGAGCGTAAAAATGAATTTAGATTATGAATAAGTTTCCAAGAAGTGCTTATGTGCACATACCTTTTTGCCACAGAAGGTGTTTTTATTGTGATTTTGCAGTTATTCCATTAGGAAACAAAGTTGAAACTTTAAAAGGTTATGGCAGCAAAACTGTTCAAGAATATTTGCAATTTTTATTTAAAGAAATATTGTCAATTGAGCATAAATCACCTCTGTCTACAATTTATATAGGAGGTGGGACTCCATCAATTTTAGATCCAACGCAAATCAAAGAATTAATTGATCTTTTTAAAGAAAATTATGGAATTGACTATGGTGCTGAAATTACTATGGAGGTTGATCCAGCTAGTTTTACTCAAGATGATCTTTTTGGATTTATAAATGCTGGGATAAATAGATTTAGTCTTGGAGTCCAAAGTTTTAATAATCAGATACTTCAAAAGTCTGGAAGGCGACATTCTAAAGAAGATGCAGAAAAATCTTGTTTATGGTTGAAGAGAGAATTTGATTCTGGTTTAATAAAAAGTTGGAGTTTAGATTTAATTCAGAACTTGCCACTTAGTGGATTTAAAGAATGGCAACATGACTTAAAAAAAGCGATAACATTTTCACCACCGCATCTATCTATCTACGATTTAAATATTGAAAATGGCACTGTTTTTAAAAAATTAATCAGTTTAGGAAAATTAAAACTCCCAAGTGATGAAGAAGCTTTTAGAAACAGTGAATCAACCCATTTAATTTTAAAAAACTCAGGTTATTCAAGATATGAAATCTCAAACTATTGCCTTCCGCGACATCAATCGAGACATAATAGAGTTTATTGGAGTGGTTTAGGCTGGTGGAGTTTTGGTCAAGGTTCAACTAGTTCGCCTTGGGGGGAAAAGTTTACTAGGCCAAGAGTTAGCAAAGAATATCAAGAATGGGTGCTTAGACAATATGAACTTAATTTAGATTTATCACTAACTAATAAGGGGTTTGTCTACAAAGAACTTGATGAAAAAATAATGTTGGGATTAAGACTCAAAGAGGGTGTAGATATCAAAGCAGTGTTTAAAGAACAAAACTGGGAAAACAAAAAATTTGAAAGCAATTTGAATAAATTACTTGAAAAATGGGAAAGATTTCTTGAAAGTGGACTTTTAGTGAAAAAGGGGAATAGATTCTTTTTAAGCGATCCAAAAGGAATGGAGCTTAGCAATCAAGTTCTTATTTCCATGTTTAGGTGGTGGGATGAGATTAGTTAAGATTAACAATATCCTTATGGTCACAAAAAACTATTGGTATAAATACTATTCAGGTGATTTTAGATGAATTTATAAACTCCTGAAAAAACTTCTTTAAAAAAGGATGAAGCAAATCTAGGCAATAAAATAATTCTAAATTGATAAAAATTGGAGAGATTAAACACTTGTTTTTAAAGCTTATGTTTATGCATCTTACATGGCATCCATTTATTTCCCATTTGATGAGCTCCTTCGCAACCAAATTTATGGGCTTCTTTTTCTGACTGTTCTCAGGTATCCAATAACATTGGCATTCTCATTTCTTTTTCTACAGGTTTATTTGAACATCCCAATGTAAGAATTGTCATCGAAATAAAAGTAATAAGAGAAATAGAGTTTTTCAAAATCAATATATTAATTAAAGGAATATATTATGAAATTTCTTTTGAAATTTGTAAAAATAAATTTTGAAACAAAAATCTATCGATTAAAAATCGAACTAAATTAAAGGTTATAACAATCCTCTTTTAAAATGTCTATAAATACATTCCTTTTGCTTTTATTAGTTATTGCAAACTATACAAACTTAGTTTTAAATATCAAAAATAAAAGAAAATAAAACGCTTAAAAGATACTATATATTCTGCTAAGCCTTAGTTAATAAAATGTTGTTAAGGAATTAGACTTTAGGGCAAAATGAATTGGGCTAGTTAAGTCTTTCAGAGTCTACCCATTCTTTTAGTTTATCTTTAAATAATTCCTTCCCTTTAATAATAGGTTGGCAAAATGGTGGTTGATCATCATTGAGGCCTAACAAATCTGCAGTAACTCTTACTTGCCCATCGCAATAATTACCTGCACCAATACCTATTGTAGGAATTGTTAAAGTATTTTTTATTTCTTTAGCAAGCAAATCAGGAATATGTTCAAGAACTATTGAAAAACATCCCAATTCTTGAAGAGTAGAAGCCTCTTTTTTGATTTTTTCTTGGCTTTCGAGGCTTTCTCCTTGTTTCTTTAATCCAAGATTAAGATAACTTTGTGGTGTAAGACCTATATGACCCATAACAGGGATTCCCATTCTTATTAATCTAGAAATAACTTTTTGTATTTCTGGTTCAGCTCCTTCTACTTTTACAGCTTTTGCATAAGTGCTCTGAATGATTTTTCCTGCATACTCAACAGCTTTATCCTCACCACATTGGTAAGTCAGAAATGGCATATCTGAAACGACTAAGGGTTGTTCCTCAATTTTTTTCTTAAATCCTCTTGAAACAGCATTAGTATGATAGATGATGTTTTCTAAAGTTAATGGCAATGTTGATTTGTATCCCAAGCAGACCATTGCTAATGAATCGCCTACTAGTACGAGATCAACATTTGCTTGTTCTGCTATAGATCCTGATATAGAGTCCCATGCAGTAAGCGCAATGATTTTGCGAGATTTTTTTTTATAATTAACTAGGTCTGAAGGTAACATAATTAATTTATGTATCTTTTTTAATCAAGAATTGCTAATATGCTTTTGACTCGGCCTTTCGCGGTTTTAACGCCTAAACCTGGTCAGGACCGGAAGGTAGCAGCCACAAGGGATGCTTGAGGCAGGCGAGATAACCGAGTCACTCTATTTTACCTTTTAACCCATATCTTTTTTATTTTGCCTTAATCTCAAAAACTCAGGAATATTGGCTCCTGTTTCTTTATTTTCTGAAAAATTATATAAGGGTTGATTAGATAATCTGTTTTTTATTCTTTGCTGGTTTAATGGTTGGGTGGTTTCAAATCCTGTAGCTATTACAGTAACTTGTATCTCCCCTTCCATTGCCTCGTCGACAACTGCACCAACAATAATATTTGCTTCTTGATCAACAACATCATAAATAATTTCAGATGCGGAGGTCATGTCTTCTAAAGTCATGTCTTTGCCACCAGTAATATTTATAACGCAGCCTTTAGCTCCATCAATTCTAGCTGCTTCTAATAAAGGACTATTCATTGCTGCCTGTGCTGCCTCTATAGCTCTCGATCTTCCTGAACCTATACCTATTCCGAGAAGAGCAGTGCCAGCTTCTGTCATAACTGATCTTACGTCTGCAAAATCAACATTAACTAATCCTGGGCAAGTAATTATGTCACTAATGCCTTTGACGCCCATCCTTAGAACATCATCAGCATTCCTAAATGCTTCTTGTAGTGGAGCTCCCGCTATAACGTCTTTTAATCGGTCATTTGGAATAACTATAAGAGTATCGACGTTTTCAGCTAGTCTTGCAATACCTTCCTCTGCTTGACGCATTCTTCTTTTCCCTTCGAAAGAAAATGGTTTGGTTACTATACCTACTGTTAGAGCTCCACTTTGTTTGGCTACTTCTGCAACAACGGGAGCTGCACCTGTACCAGTCCCTCCACCCATTCCAGCGGCTATAAAAACTAAATCAGATCCTTCTAAAGCTTGTTGAAGCTCTTCTTTGGATTCTTCGGCTGCTTTTTGCCCAATACTTGGATTCCCACCTGCACCTAAACCTCTAGTGAGGTTTTGTCCAAGTTGAACCCTACTCTCTGCAGAAGATTGAAGAAGGGCTTGTGCATCGGTATTAAGAACTCTAAATGAAACACCTTCTAGATCACTATTTATCATTCTGTTGACTGCATTACTGCCACCACCACCTACACCAATAACTTCTATTTTGGCGTTTTGGCTTGGAAGGATTTCTTTCGATTGATCAAAGTTTGGATTGTTACCGAAGCTCATCTCTTAATAGGAATCTAATACTAATATTGGGTGCATTATGAACTTACTGAGCTCATCTGTAGGAATTTGTTGAGGAAAATCCTAAAAATATTTATTTATTAAATATTTTGATTAATGCAAAACCCATATCAACACTACATTAATTAAAAAAGATTACTCAAAATCCTTTTTCAAATATTAGGGTTTGAACACTTTTATTTTTGGGTTGTCTAAATTAGTAAGGTCAATATTATCTATTTTTTTTGAAAAGCTATTTTTCTTAAATTCATTTTTAAGATTATTGATTTTCTGAAATTGATAGTTGATTAAATTTGAATTAAATCCTAAGAATATTGTTTTTAAATCTTTTTCCTCAACAGTTAGAAACCCATCGGATGCAAAAGTTATTTTAACTATCTCTAATTCATAATTCTCTATTGCGACAAAAATTTCAGATAATATTTTTTTAAATTTTTCTTTCCACCCAAAAACTTTTATGGTTAATTTATTCAAATTTTTTCCATCCACATTTTGTTTATTTATAAAAATCCCATCTTTATCAATGAAGCCTAATATTTTTTTGTCGTTTAATATTCTCTCACCGTAAGCTATAGGAATTCTCGAATTAATATGAACTTTCAAACCAAAAGGAAATAATGCTCTGTTTACAGAGACATTCTTGAGAGATAAATTTTGTTTTAACTCTTTTTCTAACAAATTAGTTTCAACAAAAATTAATCGGATCGGAAAATTTAAAGATGTATTTTTTATCACATCATTCTGCGAAAATAATTCACTACCAGAAATTCTAATGTCCTGTGTATTTACTTTTTTGAGAGTTTTTATGCTTAGAAAGCTTGTTAAAAATAAAAATGAAATTAGAAAAAAAAAGCTTCTATTTTTTATTCTTTTTTGGTTTTTCACAAATCACATCGAGCTTTTTCCATCAGTTGGTCCATCCATTCTCTAGCTTGCTCTGCATCTGAAAATGGTACATCCATCTCTTTACCATCCCCCACTAATCTCAACCTGCACTTACCTTGAGATTCACTTGTTAGAGGAGCTTCTCCTGAAGTTAGTGCCATTAATTCAACTAATTCTAGTTTCTTGATTGTAAAACAATCTTTTTCTTCAAATTTACCAGCTTCAAATGCGCTCCACTTTAACTCCCCATCTTTTAAAAAGGCTGCACCTGAACTATCTAACTTGCACAGTTCAGAATCAATCGCCCAACTTCTAAAAAGATTTTGCCTTCTCCTTTCTAACCATCCAAGTGCAGTTAATAAAATGAAGATAAAAAGTAATGGTAACCAAAGCAGTCCATGCAACATTTGATTTAAATTACAAATCTAAAGATATATCTACCAGTTTAGCCACAAGTTGTTCAATTTTTAAACCTGAAGCTTCCCAAAGCATTGGAAACATACTGTTTTTTGTAAAACCAGGAATTGTATTTATTTCATTTAGCAAAATTTTATTTGAAGATTTTTCTAAAAAGAAATCTACTCTTGCAAAACCGAAAATATTTAGTGCTCTACAACTTTTAATAGCAATTTCTTTAATTTCTTTTGTGATTTTAGAATCTATTTTGGCTGGGATAATTATTTTATTATTTGAGTGATATTTTGAATCGTAATCATACCAATCACTTTCGTAATTGACCTCGCCTATCTCAGAGGTTAAGAGTTTTGAATTCCCAATTATCCCGCATTCAATCTCCCTTACCTCTAAACCTTCCTCTATTAAGATTCTTGAATCTATTCCCCGAGCCTTTTCTAATGCTTGTAATATTTCTGATTCATTTTTGACTTTAGAGATGCCAAGAGATGATCCAGAGTTCGATGGTTTAACAAAAACAGGAAATTTTAATTTTTTTAAAATTTCATTAATTATTTTATTTTTTACTTGCTTATCGTTGAGATCTTCATTTTGAAAAAATAGATAATTAACTTGTGGAAGTTTAAGATTTGAGAAAATTGTTTTCATCAATATTTTATCCATTCCAAGTGCAGAGCCAATAATCCCACATCCGACTAAAGGTTTATTTGTAAACCTAAGTAAGCCATGAATTGATCCGTCTTCACCATTAAATCCATGTAAAAGAGGAAACCAAACATCAACATCTTGAAATTCAATTCCGTCAAGGAAGTTAATTTTTTTTTGATTAAAAATTTCTGGTTTATTTGTTTTATTGTTTTTAATTCCACCAATTAGTATCTTTTCTGAGAGATGACAATCAAGCCAATCTCCATATTTGTTTATGTAAAAGGTTTTAACTTTATAGCGTTCTTGGTTTATTTCTGAATTAAAAGCTTGAAAAACTGTTTTTGCAGAGGATATCGATACTTCATGTTCATTGGAATTACCACCAAATATTAAACCAATACATTTTTTTTGCCCCCCTATCATTTAAAAAGATTATAAATAAAGTTCGCCTGTTAAAGAAAAAGATCTTGCTTCATTTATTTTGACATCTATCTCATCTCCTAATGAAAAATTAAAATTAATGTTTTTGGGAATCTCTACGAAAGTTAATCTATTTGTTCTAGTTCTACCCATAATTTGCGAGGAATTTTTTGGGTTTAAACCCTCAATTAAAACGCTTTCAATATTGTTGATGTATCTTTGATTTCTACTCCTAGCAGTTTTTTCGACTAAATCATTAATTTCTTGTAATCTAGCTTTTTTTATCACTTCAGAAAGTTGATTAGACCAAACTGCTGCAGGTGTATTTGGTCTTGGAGAATATGCTGCCGTATTTACTTGATCAAAACCAATTTCTGATATTAGCTTTAATGTATCTTGATATTGTTGTTCGGTTTCTCCTGGGAAAGCAACTATTGCGTCAGCAGTGATTGATGCGTCTGGCATTAATGACCTTATATTCTCGATAATATTCTTATACTTTTTAATAGAATATCCTCTTGACATTTGTTTTAAGATTTCATCATTTCCACTTTGGAAGGGAATATGGAAATGTTCACAGACTTTATCAAGTTCATCACAAGCTTGAATCAACCTTTTTGAAAAATATCTTGGATGACTAGTAGCAAATCTTATTCTGCGAATTCCTTTAACATCATGAATATAATATAAAAGATCAGTTAGAGTATTTTCTTTTCTTCCCTCTTTTGTAGTTCCTGGAAGGTCTCTACCATAGGCATCAATGTTCTGACCCAAAAGAGTAATTTCTTTAAAATTATCATCAGCTAATTTTTGAATCTCACATTTTATAGCATTTGGATATCTTGATTGCTCTTTTCCTCTTACAGAGGGGACTACACAATATGAACATCTTTCATTACATCCATAAATGATATTAACCCAGCCACAAATAGAGCTTTCTCTTCTGGCACTTGTTATGTCTTCAGAAATGAAGGTTTCTTCTGTGGCAGCAACTTGATTACCTAAATCCACTTTCCCCAGAAGATTCTCAAGATTATTTACGTGTTGAGGCCCCATAACCAGATCAAGTTCTGGGACTCTTCTTAATAAGGACTCGCCCTCTTGCTGAGCAAGGCAACCTGCAACAACAAGTTTTAAGTTAGGTGTTTTGTGCTTTCTTTTTGCTTGTCTTCCTAGAAAGCTATAAACTTTTTGCTCAGCATTATCTCTGATTGTGCATGTATTGTACAAGACCAAATCGGCATTTAATTCATTATCTGCTCTGGTATATCCCATCTTTTCTAATGTCCCAGCCATTCTCTCAGAATCAGCCTTGTTCATTTGGCATCCAAATGTGGTTATCCAATAACTGCCAGTAGTTGAATTCTTTTGAGATTTTTTGTCGTCTGATTTTGTTTTTGTTAGCACTTTGCTAGGAATTTTTTATGATTCTTTAATTCAAAATTACAAGTTAAATAATTTTGCTGCAATATTTTTGAGGGCGAGCGAGGGGATTCGAACCCCCGAATAGCGGCGCCACAAGCCGCTGCCTTAACCACTTGGCGACGCCCGCCTCACATTTATAAATTTAACAACTCAAGGGTAATTTTTCATAGTTATTTTTATCTTTTAGAGAAATTTGAATTATTTTCTAATTCAGTAAAGTTTTCTTATGATTTAAAATAAAAGAAAATCTAAAAATTTGAGTAATTCCGGCACAGCTGAGGTTCTTATTCCCAGAAGCCTTTGTTTAATAGAAGATATAGAAAACCTCATTATCGATGTAGAGGATTTATGTTCAGTTTCCATTAGCTGGGAGGATGGATTTGTTTCTGAGTTAAAGCCTTTAAAAAATAAAATTACAAAACCAAAAAATATTTTATTCCCAAGATTTGTTGAAACGCATTCGCATTTTGATAAATCTTTTACATGGGCAGACTTTCCTAATCTGGAATCAAACTATGGAGGAGCATTATCAGTAAATCTTGAAGAACATAAAACTAGAACTACAGATAAGGTTCTTGCAAGAGTTGAGAAATCATTAAAACTTGCCATACAAAATGGATACCGAGCAATTAGAAGTCATGTTGATACATACAAAGGTCAATCTATTGATATTTGGATTGAACTTTTTAAATTACAAAAAAAATATTCATCTGAGTTGACTTTACAATACGTTGCTCTGGCTCCATTGGAATTCTGGGATACAACTGATGGAGAAGATTTGGCAAAAATATTTTCTTCTAATGGAGGCATTTTAGGAGGTGTTATTGTACCCCCTTTCAATAAAAAAGATACAAGCAAATTTCTAGCAAAGATGCTTCTTCTTGCGAATAAATATAAATTAGAAATTGATTTTCATATAGATGAATCAATTATTGAACCTGGAGCGGGAATAAAAGTTTTATTAGAAACAATCGAAAATTTAAATATTAATAGTATTCCGATCACTTGTAGTCATTTGAGTAGTCTTATTTCTCTAAGCAATAGAGAAATTTTAAATTTAGGTGAAAAAATGGCTGAGAAAAATATTAAGGTTATTGCCTTACCCCTAACAAATTTTTGGCTGCTCAATCGAAGTAATAAAACTACCTCATTAAAAAGACCAGTTGCGCCAATAAAGCAATTACAAAAATCACATGTCGATGTATCTATTGGTAGTGATAATGTTCAAGACCCTTGGTACCCATTTGGTAATTTTGACCCTTTTTATACGTTGTCTTGCTCGATGCCTATGCTTCAACTAAATCCCTGGGAGAGAATGACTCTATCTTCTATTTTTTTAGCTCCAAGCAGATTATTAAATTTAAAATGGGATGGTTTAATTAAAAAAGGTTGTCCTGCTGATTTTGTGATTTTAGATGCACAAAGATGGGCAGATGTTTTTTCGAGCAATTTAAAGAGAAAAGTATTTATAAACGGCGATTTACATTACTAATTGGCTAATTTATATATACAAATCACAAAAATTTTTATAAATGATATCAAAACTTAAATTTATAGACAAATTTAGAGAAGTCAAAAACTTAGAGATCATTGAAAATAAATCCGATGTAAAAAGACTTTCAAAAGATTTTTATAACTACTCTCCAATCCTTACTGAAAAATTAGACGAATGTATTGCTGATTTGGTGGTAAGACCTAGTGATCACAAAGCGGTAAAGGAAGTAGCAGAAATTTGTTGGGAATTATCTATCCCACTTACTTTAAGGGGTTCAGGTACAGGTAATTATGGACAAGCTGTTCCATTATTTAAAGGAGTTGTAATGCAAATGAGTCAATTTAATAAGTTAGAAGAATTTGATCCAGATACAGGCTTTGTAAAAGTACAGTCTGGCTGTGTTATGGGAGATTTGAATAAACAATTAGAGAAATATGGAAGGGAATTGAGGTTACTTCCTAGTACTTGGAAAACTGCAACAATTGGAGGTTTTATTGCAGGTGGATCAGGAGGTATTGGTTCCATTAGGTGGGGATTTTTAAGAGATCCAGGAAATGTTATCGGTTTAGAGGCAGTAACGATGAATGAAAAACCTGCATTATTAAAATTTGATGCTGAAGAATCCGAACCTCTAAATCATGCTTATGGGACTAATGGAATAATTACTTCTTTATTACTTGCTACTGAGATTAAACGTAAGTGGTACTCATTAGTAATTGACTGTATTGAATTTGAAAAAACAATAGAAATATTAAAAACACTTACTAGCGCAGCAATTAATCTGAAATTAGGAGCAATTCTTGAAGGTGAAATTGTAGATCAAATGCCAAAATGGTTTAAAAGTAAATCTAGAAGTCACAAGATATTAATTCAATCTACTCTTGGAGGAATAAAAACCATTGAGCTAATTTGTAAAAAATTTAAAGTTGAATCTACCCTGCTTGGGGAAGAAGAAAAGCTCATGAATGGAATTTCTGAAGTCGTATGGAATCATACAACTCTTCATATGAGGTCTAGGGATAAAAATTGGACGTATTTACAGATGCTTTTGCCACTTAATAAGGAACTAGAGTTAATTAATTTTTTGAGAAAAAAATGGGGTAAAAAAGTTCTTTGGCATTTAGAGGCAGTTCTTCAACAAGGATCACCGCGATTAGCGGCTTTGCCTTTATTAAAGTGGAATGGGACAGAAGAATTAAATGAAATAATGGAAGATTGTAAGAAACTTGGTGCTTTTATTTTTAATCCTCATGTTTTAACTGTTGAAGGCGGAGGTCTCGGAGTTGTGGATGCAGATCAAGTAAAAGCTAAATTAAGATTTGATCCTAAAGGGCTATTAAATCCTGGAAAATTGGAAGGTTGGGAAGTAAAAGAACAATTTAAAATTTAACATTTTTCTTTATTCGCAAATTTAATAAATTCAGCAACTAAAAAAATAGAACCTGTTAGAACAGGATGATTAGGTGGCCATTTTTCTAGGGAAAATAAATACTCAATGGCAAGTTCAAATGTTTTAAATTCCATTATTTTTTGAAAGTCAATTTCTTGAATCTGAGAGAGATCATTCAATTGCCAACTAGGTTGGTTTGGAACTGGCACAAGTAATAAGCGATCATTTTTCTTTAGAAGTGTTTTTAATATTGCGTAAATATCTTTTTGTCTTTGGACACCTAAAATCCAATAAATTCCTTTATCTTCATTCTCCCAATTACTTCGCTCATTAGAGAGTGCTTTTGCCGCAGGATAATTATGCGCACAATCTACAAGAATTTCTTTGTTGAAATAATTTATTATTTCTAGTCTTCCTTTCCAAGTTGTCTTTTTAAGACCTTCAGATATATGTTTTTCTTTTATATTAAATCCCAAATTATTCAGCGCTTCAATTGCTCCAACAGCTACCGAAGCATTTTGCTTTTGAAAAATTCCTTTTAATCCAAGCTCATAGCTTTTTGAAATTGAATCTTTCCAAATAATTTCTGCTCCTACCTCTTTAACTTTTTTTGTTATTAGATTTTCAACTTGACTATTTTGATTGCATGAAATGACAATAGAGTTTTTTTCAATAACTGCTAATTTTTCTTTTGCAATTTTTTCAATCGTATCTCCAAGAAATTCTTTGTGGTCTAAGCCAATATTCCCAATAGCAATGATTGGTCTAAATTTATGGGCTGTTGTCGCGTCTAATCGTCCCCCTAAGCCAGCTTCAAGAATGAGTAATTCAACTTTTTTATGGTCAAAAAAATTTAGTGCGCAGCAAATGATTTTTTCAAAAGGAGTTAATTCAAATGTTGAAAATTTTTTTTCTATTAATCTATAGATTTTTTCAAAATCAGTTTTATTAATATTTTTTTTATTAAATCTAATCCTCTCGCATACATCCAAAAGATGAGGAGATGTCGTTACACCGAAATTCCTTTTAGCTTCAAAAAGTATACTTTCTAAATATGCCGCGATTGATCCTTTTCCATTGGTTCCAATAATCTGTATCGCAGGGATATTCTTACAAGGATTACCAAGTTCTTGAAGTGCTTTTTTAGTTCTTGATAATCCTAAATTGATATTATCCCTTTCATATTTAGGAGATAATAATTCAAAAATTTTTAAATTTGCATTTTTCAAAATTTAAATTGCTATAACTCTTCAAAAATTGAATTTAGCTTATCCAAAAGAATATTAATTTCTCTTCGAGATATAACTAATGGTGGGACAATCCTTACAACATTTCCTCCTGCAGGAACTACCAGTAATCCTTTATCAAAAGCTTTTAATGTAATTTTTTTTGCATCAGCATAATCATCATTGATCACAAGACCTTGTATTAAACCTAAACCTCTTTTCCCGCTAATAATATTTGGAAATTTTTTTGACAATTCTTCAAACCCAGCACTTAATTGTTTCCCTCTTAGATAAACATTATTGATAATATTTCTTCTATTTATTTCTTCTAATACAGTTAGGGCAGCTTTACAAGCGAATGGGTTCCCTCCAAAAGTGCTTGCATGATCTCCTGGAGAAAAAATGTTGGCTTTTTCTTTTACTAATAATGCTCCAATTGCATGACCTCCGCCTAATCCTTTAGCAAGGGTGAATCCATCAGGTTCAATTCCTAAATTCTCATAACCCCACATTTTCCCAGTTCGACCTACTCCACTTTGGACCTCATCTAAAATGAGAAGAGAATTATATTTATCACATATTTCTCTCAGCCTTTTAAAAAATATTTTACTTCCAGGAATTACGCCGCCTTCTCCTTGTATTGGTTCAACTAAAACGCCGGAAATTTTTTGATCATTATTTTCACACTCTTCAAATAATTTTTTTACCGAATCAAAATTGTTAAATTTAAAAAATTTGAACCCTTGAATCATTGGTTCGAAACCTTTTTGATATTTGGGCTGTCCAGTGGCACTCAAGGCTGCAAGAGTCCTTCCATGAAAGCTGGATTCTGCTGCGAGAATAATTGATTCTTTACCTATATTTGATGTATTACCATATTTTTTAATTAATTTAATTGCTGATTCATTTGCTTCCGCACCACTATTGCAGAAGAAGACGCTTTTAGCACAACTCATATTCGTTAAAGTTCTGCTTAATTGTTCTTGTTCTTCAATGTTGTAGAGATTAGAAATGTGCTGAATCTTTTTTAGTTGAGTTGATAACCTCCTTCTTAAAACTCTGTCGCTATGTCCAAGACTACAAGTTGCTATACCAGCTACTGCATCAAGATATTTTTTACCTGTTTTGTCCCATAGCCAACAACCTTTTCCTTTTTTGAAAGATATATCAAATCGACTATAAGTATTCATCAAAGTGGGAGCGGTCGGACTTGAACCGACATACCCGAAGGTGCCGCATTTTGAGTGCGGTGCGTCTACCAATTCCACCACGCTCCCAAGGCTTTTGAAAAAATGAACTTTTTTATTATAACAAAAATCAACTGATTGACTATTGTTTTGGTCAAGGAACAGTTATCAAGATAACGTTTGTTAATAGTTAATCTTTTCGATAAAAACATAGAATTATTTATTGCATTTGCTGACAAGAAATAAGGTAAAGGATGAAAAGCTTAGCATTTATGATACATTTTTGTGATTAAATAAGCTCAAAAGTCTTTTTTTTAAGTGGATAGCTTCATGATTAGTAATATTGTGTTATAATTATTAAAAAGCAATTGTTAAAATGCAAGCTAAAAAATTATCTTTTAAATTTGTTCCTTATCTCTTTATTGCAGTGACTATACTGACAACATTTGGATCTAATACTGGAACTTGGGTATGAACGAATTCAAATTTAATGGTTTAAATAAAAACTGGTCTAATCGCTTCCTAGTTTTGTTTATATTATTTTTGGGTTGTATTTCACTAATCAACATTGCTTACGTTTGAATCAACTTTCTTAGTTTTAAAAATATATTTGGAAAAGACTAAGCTGCCTCGAGTTTTGAAAGATTCTCAGATTTAGGCTTAATTTTATATTCATTCTTCTCAAAAGTATTTTTACTGATTTCTCTAATTATTTTTACACCTAGATCTTTTAGTTTTAATTCAAAATTTTCATAACCTCTATCTAGATGTTCTAATCCATAGAAATTACTACTACCTTTTGCGATGATTCCTGCAATTATTAATGCAGCTGATGACCTTAAATCTGATCCAACTAGATTCATCCCATTAATTGTTTTAACACCTTTGATATAAGCTACGTTTTTGTTTAGTTTTATACTGGCACCCATTTCATTAAGTAAATAAATATGATTCATTCTGTTTTCGAAAATTGTTTCAGTTATCTTTGATTCACCATTTGCGATTGTCATTAGAGTTGTAAATGGTGCCTGCAAATCAGTAGGAAAGCCTGGGAAAGGAGCTGTTTCAATATCTACACCTTTAATCTCTTTACTCTTGATAGAAATCGAATTACCTTTAATCGTAATTTTACTCCCACTCTCTTGAAGCTTATTAGTAACAGCTTCAAGATGATGAGGGATTACTGGAGAAATTGTTATTGAAGAGAAAGTTGCAGCAGCAGCAATTAGAAAAGTTCCAGCTTCTATTCGGTCTGGAATTACTTTATGGGTACATCCACCAAGCTTATTAACACCATCAATAATAATAATTTCTTTACCGGAGTCATAAATTTTTGCCCCCATTTTATTAAGCATTTGGCATAAATCTTGAATTTCAGGCTCTCTAGCAGCATTTTCAATAGTAGTTCTTCCTTTGGCTAAAGATGCTGCCATTATTATAGTTTCAGTCGCACCTACACTTGGACAATTTAATTTAATATGAGTGCCATGAAGTCTATTATTGTCCCCCCTTGTTTTTGCCTTTACAATTCCCTCTTCAATAATAATGTCTGCTCCTAGTGCGATTAATCCATTAATGTGCTCGTCTATTGGCCTTGAACCAATATCGCATCCACCGGGTAACGGTACTTGAGCTTCTCCAAATTTAGTTAATAGTGCACCTATACAAAAGAAACTAGCTCTTAATCCTTTAACAAGTTCATATGGAAGTTCCTTAATAGAAATAGTTGTTGGATCTATTTCTAGTTGGTTGTTTTTACGAACTAAATTCACTCCTAAATTCTTTAAGATGTTCCCCATCTTTTCAATATCAGTGAGAAAAGGTACATTTTCAAGAATTATTTTTTCATTAGTTAGTAATGATGAGGCTAATAAAACTAAGGCGGAATTCTTCGCACCACTTATTTCAACTATTCCATTTAACTTGCCTTGGCCAAGAATCTTTAAATTTTGCGATTTAAGATATGACTTAGTTTTGCTTCCGCAAATCATTAAGACTTAATTTATTAGATTCATCATGACAAACTAATAATATTAAGTCCACCCTATGTAACGTCATGAATATTAATTAAAAGTGAAAATGTATTTTTTGATTTCTTGGGAAATAAAAATTTAATAAATAATTGATCGAAATATTTATGTAATTAAAATATAATTGATAACAAATTTTTCAAAATACTCATAGAAAATACTTTTTTAAAAATAACTAGTAAAAACAATAATCTAGTTAAAAGATTTAGATCATTTAAAAGAGGATCATCTCCAAAAGATCAAGACTTTTTTTGCATAGAGGGTACACATCTCATTGAAGAATTGCTGAAGTCTGGAAAAAATCCCTCTAAGATTTTAGTTACCGAAAAATGGCTAAGAAAGAATCAAAATCTAAGCAAAAAATTTGATGAGTCATTAATAAATATTGTCTCAGAGGAAGTCTTGGCATCTGCGATTTCAACAATTAATCCCGATGGGATAGCAGCTTTAGTAGAGATTTCAGCAATACCTAATTATCAATTTAATAAAAAAGATGATTTTGTTCTTGTTCTCGACAGAATTCAAGATCCTGGGAATATGGGTAATTTATTTAGAACCGCTTTAGCTGCTGGTGTTAATGCAATTTTTTTAGCTGGAGGTGCGCACCCATTAGGCCAAAAGGTATTAAGAGCATCTTCAGGTGCAGTTTTTCATCTGCCATTTTTAAGATTTGATGGAATTGAAGAAGAAATATTAAATTCTTTACTTAATTCTTTGTCTGAATTATCAAATGTAGGATTTAAGATTTTCTCTACTAGTAGCCATAATGGGAGTTCAAAAAAAACTTCAAAACCTTACTGGGAAGTTGATTGGTCTGGACGTACCGCATTAATTTTGGGTAATGAAGGTCAAGGTATTCATAAAAAAATTCAAGAAGCTTTTAATGAAACAATTACAATTCCGCATTGTGAGATTGTAGAATCATTGAATGTGGCTTGTGTAGCAGTTCCATTATTACTAGAACGAAAAAGAGTCGCATACACCTCTAATAAATAAATAAAAAGTGACTGATTCAAGTTTTGATTTTGATTTAATCGTAATAGGAGCAGGATATGGAGGTTTTGATGCCGCTAAACATGCTGCTGGTAAAGGACTGAAAGTCGCAATAGTAGAATCTTCTGATATGGGAGGAACTTGTGTTAACAAGGGTTGTGTTCCATCTAAAGCTCTTTTGGCTGCAAGTGGAAAAGTTAGAGAAATAGCTGATTATGAACATTTGGCTAAATTTGGTATTCACTCTTCCCCAGTGAGGTTCGAGAGATCAAAAATTGCAGATCATGCAAATAATTTAGTTTTAAATGTTAGAGAAAATTTAACAAAAACTCTTAAAAGGAGTGGAGTTGAAATTATTTTGGGCATTGGCAGAATTGAAGGAAATCAAAAAGTAGGTGTAAGAGATAAAAACGGAATTGACAAAATTTTCACATGTAAGAATATTGTTATAGCAACAGGCTCTTCTCCTTTTGTGCCCCGTGGAATAACTTTGGATAATAGGACCGTATTTACTAGCGATGATGCGGTTAAACTTGAGTGGCTTCCAAGATGGATAGCAATTATTGGAAGCGGATATATAGGTCTAGAATTTGCTGATGTTTATACCGCGCTTGGTTGTGAAGTTACCATGATCGAGGCTTTGGAGAATATTATGCCAACATTTGATCCAGACATCACTAAAATTGCTAAGAAGAACCTTATTCAAGCAAGAGATATAGACACAAAATCAAATGTCTTTGCGACAAAAATAACACCTGGATGCCCTGTAAAAATAGAACTGACTGATGCAACTTCTAAGGAAGTTGTAGAAACTTTAGAAGTTGACGCTGTACTAGTCGCAACAGGCAGAAGTCCTAATAGTAATAACTTAAATCTTGAGTCGGTTGGTATCGAAACATTAAAAGGTTTCATTCCTGTAGATGATCAAATGAGAGTTAAGAATGGTGATGAAATAATACCTAACATTTGGGCTGTTGGAGATGTAACGGGGAAACTAATGCTTGCCCATACAGCTGCAGCGCAAGGTACTATTGCTGTTGATAATATTTGCGGTGGTAATGTCGAAATTAACTATCAAAGTATCCCCGCAGCAACCTTTACTCACCCAGAGATAAGTTCAGTTGGACTCTCTGAAGTTGAAGCTAAAGAGATATCTACAAAAGAAAATTTTACTTTGGGAGTTGTCAAAAGTTTCTTTAAGGCTAATTCAAAAGCATTGGCTGAATTAGAGAGTGATGGATTGCTAAAGTTGATTTTCAATAAAGATAATGGGAAAGTTTTAGGGGCTCATATTTTTGGATTACATGCAGCTGATTTAATTCAAGAAATTTCTAACGCTATTTCAAGGAACCAAGATGTAATTGAATTATCTAAAGAAGTTCATACTCATCCTACTCTTAGTGAAGTAGTTGAGGTCGCATATAAACAGGCGGCTTCTCAAATAAAATAATATCTAAAATTAATGGAGATAAGACGCAGGCCACCAAATCCAACAGTAAGGGTAGAAAATTTAGAATATGCTGTACCTCATAGAGAAGCACAAGCAAAAAACATTCTGGAAGAAATTGTATGGCACAAGGATATTGAAATTAAGAATTTTAAAAAAATAGTTTCTTTAGAAGATCTCATCAAAAAGATTGAAAAACTTCCTACTCCCAAAGATTTTTACAAAAATATCTTGGAGTCAAAAATAAAACCAGGAGTTATTGCTGAAATAAAAAAAGCTAGTCCGAGTAAAGGAGTTATTAGAAAAGATTTTAACCCTGAAAACATAGCAATTTGTTATGAAGGATTAGGTGCATCATGTATCTCAGTACTTACCGATAAAAGATTTTTTCAAGGTAGTTATGAAATACTCGAAACTGTAAGGAAATCAACTAATCTCCCTCTACTCTGCAAAGATTTTATCATTTCTGCTTATCAGATTTATAAAGCAAGGGTATCTGGTGCTGATGCAATATTATTAATCGCTGCGATTTTAAGTGATGATGATTTAATTTATTTAAAGAAAATAGCTGATAATTTAAAGATGAGTGTTCTTGTTGAAGTCCATAACTCTAATGAATTAGAAAGGATTCTAAATTTAAAATCTTTTAATTTGATTGGAATAAATAATAGGGACTTAAAGACTTTTAAAACGGATTTAAAAACATCAAAAGAATTGATGCATACTTATGCAGATATATTTTTAAAACAAAATATTATTCCCATAAGTGAATCTGGAATTAATTGTGCCGAAGATTTAGAATCGCTTAGATCTATTGGAATCATGGGAGTATTAATTGGTGAAACTTTTATGAGAGAAACTGATATTGAACAATCGTTCAAGAAATTATTTAACTCAATTTAATATTGACTTCAAATCGTGCTATAAAATTTAATAAACAGAGTTGTACTGAATATATATGCAGGCTGTAATTTTAACAGGTATAGTCGCAGGATTTGTTCATGTAGTTAGTGGCGCTGATCATCTAATTGCAATGGCACCAGCAGCTATTAATAATCCCCAAAAAGCTCTTAAAAATAGTTTCTCATGGGGCTTGGGACATTCTTCAGGAGTCCTCTTGTTAGCTTTTCTAGCGATTTTTATTAAGGATATTACGCCATTAAACAAATTTTCTAGTATTGCCGAATTCCTAGTTGGAATTTCACTTCTAACTGTTGGAGTATTTGCTATAAAAAATTCTTTTCAATTAAGTATCCACTCGCACTCCCATAAGCATGAGAATGGAATTGCCCATCGTCACTTTCACTTTCATGTTAAGGAACAAAAAAATGATAAGCACTCACATGCTTTGACTGGTTTAGGCTTGCTACACGGTATAGCTGGAGGTTCACATTTTCTTGCAGTTCTTCCTGCTTTAGCACTACCTTTAACAAGCGCTTGCTTATATTTGATTTCATATTTGATTGGTTCACTCCTAAGTATGAATCTTTTTGCTTGTTTAATATCTTTTACTACCTTTAAAGCAAGTCAAAAATTTATTAAAAGATTAATAGCTTTAGCAGGAGGGCTTTCCTTTTCTTTGGGATTATTTTGGATTCAAAGAAGTGCTTCTGTTTTTTTGAATTAAAAAATTTTTTAGTTTAGGAATAATTAATTTAGAGGTGACAATCCCAATTATTTTTTCGTTATTGATTAATCCAAATTTATTACTATCCCTACTAAATTCAATATTATCGCCAATAACCTCAATGTTATTTTGATTTACTGAATTTATCCTTTTTATTAGGTTTATATTTTTAATTGGATGATTAAAAATAACTATTTGTCGATTTTTAAGTATTGATTTATTCTTTTTATATTTTTTAAAAAACACAATATCACCTTCTTTTAGGTAAGGAAACATCGATTGACCACGAATAATCGCAGATTTTCTTAAACCTAAAAAAAATAAAATAAAATCAAAAAAACTTTTGAAAATAACTCTGATTAACTAGCTTTTACAAAAGCGTCTGATCTTCCTTTTGAAGCCCAGAAAATATTATGAATTTTTTCTACATAACTCATTAGTTCTTCAGCTTGGGCTAAGTCAATATTAACTTTGCATGCACTGCATAATTTGGCCGCCTTCCAGATGGTTTCATGTAAGTCTGGATAAGTTTCTAAGTGAACTGGTTTGAAGTAATCTGTCCACAAAATTAGAATCTCCTTCTTTGTTTCTTTTGCTTGCTCTTCTTTAACTGCAACATATCTAGAAAATGTATTACTGTATGCAGCCCACTCTGCTGAATCAGTGCTAGAAGGAGCTTCTAATGCAATAAGTTTTTTTGTCATTGATAAAACTGCTTCAGCTGCAACTCTCGTAGATGCTGGGTCGTAAACACCACAAGGACCATCGCAGTGAGCATGGACTGTCATTGGTGATTTTTTATCTAGAAAAGAATTGATGAATTTACTTAACATTTCAAATATTTGGTGTTGTATATATATTACTTGGAGATTAACTAAATTGAAAAGTCTTAGATATTTTTCTTACTTAATTTAATTGACTTTTAATAATTCAACTTCAAATATTAAAGTCGCATTGGCAGGTATTACATTTCCAGCTCCTCTTGATCCGTATCCAAGTTCCGGAGGTATTGTTAATTTTCTTTTTCCTCCAACTTTCATGCCTGCTACACCTTCGTCCCAACCTTTTATTACTCGTCCAGCACCTAAGGGAAAGCTGAATGGAGCTCTGCCGATACTGGTATCAAATTGTGTCCCGTCTTCTAGTGTTCCTGTGTAATTTACAGTAACTGTTTGCCCCGCACTAGCCTCATCTCCTTCCCCGTTTACTATATCTGCAATAATTAGACCACTTTCTGTAGTCCTTGAATTGTTGTCTGATGGTGTTTCTTCTGCCATAGCGAAAAGTATAGGATTTGGATCTGATGGGTCTAGTTCAAATAAATTATTATTTGAGACATTTGATGATTTTGCAACAGGTGCTCTTTGAACTGACTGAGTTTCTGATTCAGCAGCATTTACAATTTGAGGTGAATTAAATTGACTGAAAAGAGTCAATGAAACACAAAAAACAAAAACTGCAAAACTAATAAAGACTTCTTTCACTTAAATTTTGAAAGTTAATAGAACTAGTCTACAGAATGAAGGTACAATAAATGGGTGATTATAAATTTAATTTCGTGATTTTAGGTTGTTAATCCCAACTCAAATTAAAAGTCTAAGACAATATTTTTACCCTTGTTTAGGAGGGATTTTAGGAGGAATTTCAGTCTCAACTCATTTTTGGCTGATTTTTATGCCGATATCATTATTTATTTTATGGAAGGGAAGTGAAAGGAGAGTAGCAAATTTTTGTTGGGGTTTTTTCTTTATCTTGATAAGTCATTCTTGGCTTTATGATCTTCATCCCTTGACATGGCTTGGGTTTTCATGGCTTGCAAGTTTAATTATTGCCATTTTAATATTATTATTTTGCGCTTTTTTGGGTGGGATATTAGTTTATTTATGGGGATTGTTAGTTGAAATTATTCTCTGGAAAGAGGATGTTTTCAAAATGAAAATATTATCTTTAACAGTAAAAGTATTTTTTTTATCTTTGACTTGGGGTATTGGTGAATTGATACTTTCTCAAACACCTTTTTTTTGGATAGGTTTAGGAGAGAGTCTTATCCCAGGTGATATTTATCTTGCTGGTTTAGCGAGATGGATTGGTGCAAGTGGTTTATGCGTATTACAAATATTGACTGGATTTTGGATTTTTTATATTCAAGGTAGATGGGAAAGAAAACTTTACTTTAAAAAAATATTTCTTTTAGGACTTTTGGTTTTTATTTTCTTACATTTATTTGGAGGTTTAACAACTCCAATAAAAAGAAATTATGAATATCCAGTAGCTATTTGGCAAACTAATATACCAACAAGAGAAAAATTAACAATAAATGATGAATTTATTGAAGAAAAGCTATCAATCGCTCAACAATATGCTTTATCAAACAAAGCGAAACTTCTTGTTGCTCCTGAAGGAACTCTATCCAATAATTTTTATTTTTCTAAAGGAATTAAGGTTAATACCTTGTCAGGAGGTTTCAGAAATTCAAATAATGAGTTAAGAAGTTCTTTACTCAGATTTCAAATTGGAGATAAATCTTTTACCTCATTTATAGATAAAAATAGACTTGTTCCAATAGGTGAAAAAATACCTAGATTTCTAGATAGTTCTTCAAGAGGATTATCTGCATTTGGAGGAATTCATCCAGGCTCTGATTCAAGATTTTTTGATCCTAAATTTACACCCCCACTAGCAGTAGCCATATGTTACGAAATTAGTGATGGACTAAAAATAAGAAAGGCTATTAATAGCGGTGCAAAACTAATAATAACTGCAGCAAATTTAGATCCATATCCCGCTAAGCTTTATAATCAATTCCTATCTTTGGCTAGATTAAGAAGTATTGAAAATAAGAAAAATAATTTACTAGTATCAAATACTGGCCCCTCGGGCTTAGTTCAAGATGATGGAAAAATAATTAAACTTTTAGATTATGATGTTGAGCAAAATGAAATAGTGTTCCCTTATTTTTCATCCGACAAGACTTTCTATACAAAATTTGGAGATAAACCTATTTTGTTTTTGTTTATATTATTTATGGGATTAAATTATTTTTGGAAAATTAACTAATTAATCCACCACCTAATAAAATATCACCTTTATAAAAAACCGCAGCTTGTCCTGGCGTTACTGAACTTTGACTTTCTTCAAAAATTAATTTAAATGTTGTAATTGTATTGTCTAAATTTTTCAAAGGTATTAATGTACCTTTTACTGGATTACTTCTATATCTGATTTGTGCTTCTACTTCTATCTCTTGCTCAGGTTCTTCGATTGAAACCCAGTTAACCTTACTAATTATTGCTTCTTTATTAAATAGATCACTTTTATCTGCTACATAAACTATATTTTTTGCCCTGTCTAAACTTTTTACATATAGTGGTTCCGGCCAAGCAATGCCCAACCCTTTTCTCTGACCTACCGTAAAGTGCTGAATTCCATTGTGAGTCCCAAGGACTTCCCCATTTACATGCACAATTTCTCCTTCTTTGGGTTCTATGTGTTTGTCGATAAATATCTGCATTGATCCATAATGCTCAACTAAACATAAATCTTGACTTTCTGGTTTTTGAGCAGTTCTAAGACCTAATCTTAGGGCTTCCTTTCTTGTTTCTTCTTTTTTCATTTCACCAAGAGGAAATTCTAATCTGCTTAGTACTTCTTGAGAAAGAGAATAAAGAAAATAACTTTGGTCTTTGTTTTTGTCAGCACCTCTAAGAAGAAGGAATTCCTTAAATACTAGGCTCTTACAATCAAGTGGTTTAGTATAAGATGATTTATTTATCCTTGCGTAATGTCCGGTCGCAATATGAGTAAAGTCTTTTTTGCTTATTGCGTAATTGAGCATCTCTTCAAACTTGACATTCTTGTTGCACATTGAACATGGAAGTGGAGTGAATCCTTTCTCATAGCTTTCAGTAGTTTTTTTAATTACCTCTCTTTCGAAAATTTCTCTTGAGTCTATTATTTTATGGTTAATTCCCAAATCTTCACAAAGGCCAGCAGCATCTACTAATCCTTCAGAACAACATGAGCCTTGTCCTTTCATTAGCCAGAGAGTTAGTCCCTCAACATTCCAGCCTTTTTCTACAAGAAGGGCAGCTGAAAGGGAACTATCTACACCACCAGAAAGACCTACAATAATATTTTTCTTCTTTTTAGTTTTATTATTAGAAGAAAAAAAGTTCTCTAATTTTTTATCCTTTTGTGTCTTTAACATGGAAGTTTAAATTTTTAAAAAGTACTTCAATTGCTTTGTACTCATTATGAATGAAATTGTATGGCCAACAATTGACTCTGAACATTTAATTGTTGATTCAAAGCAAATGTTGATATTAGAGAAAGAAATGTTTTCTGATGGAATGCCACAAGAAGCATTGATGGAAAAAGCTGGTATCCAAATTAGTAGATGGCTCTTAAAAAAGAAACATCTTCTCAAGCATGGAATAACTGTTTTTATAGGTCCTGGGCATAATGGCGGGGATGGTGCAGTAATAGCTAGAGAACTTTTTTTGAGAGGTTTTTTTGTTCAGGTATGGTGTCCATTACCGATAAAAAAAACATTAACAAGTAATCACATTAATTATCTTACATCTATTGGTGTCACAAAATTAGTAGAGCCTCCTGATGCAAATGGGAAAGATCTTTGGATAGATGCAGTTTTTGGTAATAATCAAACAAGAAAGGTTGATGATAAATTAATTAAACTGTTTAATCAAAAATTTCATAAAAAATATGGAAAGATAATAAGTATTGATATCCCAACAGGATTACGTCCTGATAAAGGAGAGCCTTTTTTAGATAACGCAGTAAAGGCAGACTATACCTTGGCCATTGGTCTTTATAAGATTGGGTTGACCCAAGATTCTGCTTTGCCTTTTATTGGAGAATTGCACCACATAGATGTTGGGATTCCTATTAGTAAACTGTCCAAAGTTGATAAAAAGATTTTTAAGGTTACTTACAAAGATATAAAAAATATTGATTTACCTTCTTTACCAAAGAACTCTAACAAATATAAAAGAGGTAGAACATTATTAATAGCTGGAAGTGAAAAATATCCTGGCGCTGCATACTTAGCATTAAAAGGCGCAATATCAAGTGGAGCAGGCTTTATCTCTGCAATCCTGCCCAATTTAGTTGCTGAATCTGTTTGGCAAGTTGCCCCAGAAATAGTTTTGCGAGGAACTATGCAATCTAACAATAATGGTAATGCATCCTTATTCAGTGCATTAAAGAATATTGATTTATCTGCATATGATTCATTAGCTGTCGGTCCAGGAATAGGAATAGATATTGTTGATTGGCAAAAATCAAAAGATTACCTTGTGGGTTTTGAAGGGTTATTAATCTTGGATGCAGATGCACTCAATAGAATTGCGGAATTTAAATTAGGATCAAATTTCTTCTTAGAGAGAAAATTTAAAACATGGATTACGCCTCATAGCAAAGAATTCTCAAGGTTATTCCCTCATATAAAATGTGATACTAATGTTGAAAGAGCTATTCAGGCAGCAAAAGAATTTAATATCGGTGTTTTGTTAAAGGGAGCCAACAGCATAGTTGCTGATAATAAAAAAGCATGGCAACTATTTGGGACTGATTCTCAGACAGCTAGAGCTGGATTAGGTGATCTTTTATCTGGATTTATAGCTGGTAGTTCTGCGATTGATTTAACTTTTTGTAGAAACATAACAACTGATTTTTTTGCTAAATACGTACTTTTACATTCATTTGCTGCATCAAAGTGTAGAAAGGGGTCGAATGCATCTGTTATTGGTGATGAATTATCAAAGTTAATGAGAAATAGGAAAATGAGACAAATATCTTGAAAGAAACAATTAAAGAGAGTTATTTATAGTTTTAAACACATAAATATACAAATATTACGCGAAATCTGAAGCGCGCATTAAATATTTGGCTATTTCATAAAAAGTGTAGGAAAGTTTTAATACCTCATTAGGTAGAAAATGGTTTCATCCATACCGGCACAAACTGACCCCCCAAAGAGAAGAGGTAATGACCCTATTAGTTGGTATTTGCAGAATATTGGTAGAGTTCCTTTGTTAACTCCTGCAGAAGAGATTGAATTAGGTAATCAGGTGCAAAGAATGATGATTCTTACTGAAGATGGTCAATTGAATGATAAGAATAAAGAGTTTACAACGCAGCAAAAAAGGTTGATAAAAATTGGAAGAAGAGCGAAAGAAAGGATGATGAAAGCGAATTTAAGATTAGTTGTTAGTGTGGCAAAAAAATACCAAGGAAAAGGACTTGAACTCCTCGACTTAGTTCAAGAAGGCTCTCTTGGTTTGGAAAGGGCAGTTGAAAAATTTGATCCTACAAGAGGATATAAGTTTTCTACGTATGCTTTTTGGTGGATACGACAAAGTATGACAAGAGCTATTGCTTGTCAATCAAGAACAATCCGTTTACCAGTTCATTTAAGTGAAAGATTAGCAACCATAAGAAAAGTTAGTAGAGAATTGGCACATAAACTTGGTGCTATGCCAAGCAGAATTGAAATTGCAGAAGCAATGGAAATTGATGTCGAAGAGTTAGATTCTGTTTTGAGACAAGCCTTATCAACAAGCAGTTTAGATGCCCCCGTTAATGGTGACGATGGTAGGAGCTTTTTGGGTGATTTAATTGCAGACAGTAATAATGAAGAACCTCTTGATCAAGTTGAGCAGAAAATGCATCAAGAACAACTCGGTAAGTGGTTAAGTCATTTAAGTGAGCAAGAGCAACATGTTCTTAAATTAAGGTTTGGATTAGATGGAAATGAGAGACACACACTTGCAGAAATAGGAAGATTGCTGGAGGTTTCTAGAGAAAGAGTTAGACAAGTTGAACTTAAGGCACTAAGAAAATTAAGAAATTTAACCAGAAAATTACCTAGCGGTATTTAATCTAATCATCGGCCCAAATATATTTGGTTAATTCTTCAGAAGGGGGTTCAGGCGCTTCAATAGCATTTTTAACTGAATCAGATATCTCTGAATCAATTTTCTTTTCAATTATTTTCAATTCATCTTCCGTAGCGAATTTACCGTCAATAATTTCTCTAGCTAACTTCTTAATAGGATCTCTTTTCCCCCAAAACTCCTTCTCTTTTTCAGACCTTAATTCATCTGGATCTGCAAGGGAATGCCCTCTATATCTATAAGTTAAACATTCTAAAAGTGTGGGTCCTTCTCCTGCTCTAGCGCGCTTAATTGCTCTTTGTGCTGCTCCTCTTACTGCTAATACATCCATTCCATCAACTTCCTCGCCGTGCATACCAAAAGCAGATGCTTTTCTCCAGATTTCAGGATTACTAGTAGCTCTATCATGAGCCATACCGATAGCCCATTTATTATTTTCAACAACAAAAATTATAGGTAATTTCCATAACTGGGCCATATTTAAGCATTCAAAAAACTGCCCATTATTGCAAGTCCCATCCCCAAAGAATGCTGCAGTTACAGCATCACTATTACTGTTATTAGCAACTTCCTTATTGTATTTACTTGAAAAGGCTGCTCCCAAGGCAACTGGAATTCCCTCTCCAATAAATGCGTATCCTCCGAGTAGATGATGCTCTCTTGAAAATAAGTGCATGGATCCTCCTCGGCCTTTGCTACAACCAGTAGCTTTCCCAAAAAGTTCACTCATCACTTCAAATGATGGGACACCCGCACTTAGTGCGTGAACATGATCTCGATAGGTACTGCAAAACCAATCATGTTTCTTTTTCATGGCGCCTATCACACCAGTGCTGATAGCCTCTTGACCGTTATATAAATGAACGAAACCAAACATTTTCCCCCTGTAA
>QCBP01000009.1 GCA_003279055.1 Prochlorococcus sp. AG-347-I21
GGTGTTGCGGCAAAGGTTCTAAAATCACTTGGCGTTAATCTTAAAGACTCAAGAATAGAGGTAGAAAAAATAATTGGTAGAGGTTCTGGTTTTGTAGCTGTAGAAATACCTTTTACCCCTAGGGCAAAAAGAGTTTTAGAATTGTCTTTAGAAGAGGCTCGCCAATTAGGTCACAACTACATAGGTACTGAACATCTCCTTTTAGGATTAATTAGGGAAGGTGAGGGAGTTGCTGCAAGAGTTCTTGAAAACCTTAGTATTGACCTTGCCAAAGTAAGGACACAAGTAATAAGGATGCTAGGCGAAACAGCCGAAGTTGGTAGTGGAGGGAATTCAAGTAAGAGTAATTTAAAAACTGCTACCCTCGATGAATTTGGAACAAATTTAACAAAACTAGCTAGTGAATCTAAACTAGATCCAGTTGTTGGACGTTATGCTGAAATCGACCGTGTTGTTCAAATATTGGGTAGGAGGACTAAAAATAATCCTGTTCTCATAGGTGAACCTGGAGTAGGTAAAACAGCTATTGCAGAGGGTCTGGCACAAAGAATAGAGCTTGGAGATATTCCTGACATACTTGAAGATAAAAGAGTTTTAACTCTTGATATAGGACTTTTAGTAGCTGGAACTAAATATAGAGGAGAATTTGAAGAAAGATTAAAAAAGATAATGGAAGAAATCAAATCTGCAGGCAATGTTATCCTTGTCATCGATGAAGTTCATACTTTGATAGGCGCCGGAGCTGCTGAAGGGGCAATTGATGCAGCAAATATTCTGAAGCCTGCATTAGCGAGAGGAGAACTTCAATGTATTGGAGCAACAACTCTTGATGAGTACAGAAAACATATTGAAAGAGATGCTGCCTTAGAAAGAAGATTTCAACCTGTCATGGTAGGTGAGCCATCTATCGAGGATACAATTGAAATCTTAAAAGGTCTTCGAGAACGTTATGAACAACATCATCGTCTAAAAATCACTGATGATGCATTAGAAGCTGCAGCTCACTTAGGTGACCGCTATATATCTGATAGATTTTTACCTGATAAAGCTATAGATCTTATCGATGAGGCTGGAAGTAGAGTTCGCTTGATAAATTCTAAACTTCCACCTGAAGCTAAACAAATAGATAAAGAACTAAGACAAATTCAAAAACAAAAAGAAGAATCTGTGAGAGACCAAAACTTTGATCAAGCTGGTCAATTAAGAGAAAAAGAGATTGAATTATCTGCAAAAATCAAAGAAGTACTAGAAAATAAAAAAGAATCCTCGACTGATGATGAATCTTTGAAAGATACAAACGCTGAGAAACTTAATTCAAAACTTTTACAAAACCCTATGGTTAGTGAAGAGGACGTTGCTCATATAGTTGCATCTTGGACTGGTGTACCTGTGCAAAAGCTAACTGAAACAGAATCAGTCAAGCTTCTCAACATGGAGGAAACACTTCACCAAAGATTAATAGGACAAGACGAAGCTGTAAAAGCTGTTTCTAAAGCTATTAGAAGAGCAAGAGTAGGTTTAAAAAATCCTAATAGACCTATTGCAAGTTTCATCTTTTCAGGACCTACTGGTGTAGGTAAAACTGAATTAACTAAATCATTAGCTTCATATTTCTTTGGTAGCGAAGAAGCAATGATCAGGTTAGATATGTCAGAATTTATGGAAAGACATACAGTTAGTAAACTTATAGGTTCACCTCCTGGATATGTTGGTTTCAATGAAGGTGGTCAACTTACTGAGGCGGTCAGAAGAAGACCTTATACGGTTGTTTTATTCGATGAAGTAGAAAAAGCTCATCCAGATGTATTCAATTTATTATTACAACTTCTTGAGGACGGTAGACTAACAGATTCCAAGGGCAGAACTGTAGATTTTAAAAATACTTTACTTATAATGACTTCTAATATTGGTTCAAAAGTAATTGAGAAAGGTGGTGGTGGATTAGGATTTGAGTTCTCTGGTGATTCTGTTGAGGATAGTCAGTATAATAGAATTAAATCTTTGGTTAATGAAGAACTAAAGCAATACTTTAGACCTGAATTTTTAAATAGACTTGATGAAATAATTGTATTTAGGCAACTATCCAAAAATGAGGTAAAACAAATTGCTGAAATTATGTTGCAAGAGGTTTTTGCAAGATTACAAGATAAGGGCATTAAATTAGATGTAACAGATGCTTTCAAAGAAAGACTTGTTGAAGAAGGATATAATCCTTCTTATGGGGCAAGACCCTTAAGAAGAGCTGTAATGCGCTTATTAGAGGATAGCTTGGCTGAAGAAGTTCTTTCTGGAAGAATAAAAGAAGGAGATAAGGCTTTAGTTGATATAGACGATAATAAAAAAGTTACAATAAATATTTCCTCTGAAGAATCTCCTCAAGAATTGGCAGGCGCTAACTTCTAGTTATTTAACATATATGCAATCAATCTCTCCAGCAACTATTTTTAGGGGAAGTTATGCCTGGCAAAAATCTTTACCTCATATTATTAAATTAACTAAAAGTCCATTAATTCTAGGTAGAAGTATTCATACGAATAATTTAAGAAATAAAATTTTTATTGATTTAAAAAATTTAAACCTTAATGTTAATTCTGCTAATTTAGAGTTTGATTGTTGTTACGAAGATATTTCAAGAGTAAAGAATTTTATATTGGAGAATAATCATGATTCTGTTATTGCAGCTGGGGGCGGCAAAGTTCTAGACGCTGGGAAATATATAGCTGATTGTCTTAATATTCCCTGTATTACAGTTCCTTTTAGCGCCTCTACATGCGCAGGTTGGACAGCGTTATCGAATATTTATACAAAAAATGGCCAATTCATAAAGGATGTTGTTTTAGGAGCATGTCCAAAAATCCTAGTATATGATTATAAATTTATTCAAACAGCACCATCAAGGACACTTGCGAGTGGCATAGCTGATGCTTTGGCAAAATGGTATGAATCCTCAATAACAAGTTCAACAATAGAAGATGGTCTTGTTCAACAAGCGATTCAGATATCAAGAGTTTTAAGAGATCAACTATTAATAGATGGAGAAAAAGCATTTAAGTTTGAATTTGAAGAAAATCCTTCTTGGAGAAATACTATAGAAGCTTGTGGACTTACAGCAGGTTTAGTAGGGGGTATTGGTGGAGAAAAGTGTAGGACTGCAGCAGCACACGCTATTCATAATGCAATTACTCAGATTATTACCCCAAATAAATTCCTTCATGGTGAGATTGTTGGTGTCGGATTACTATTACAATTAAGACTAGAAGAGTTGAAAAATAATAATAAATTAGCTGATCAATCAATTAAACAATTGTTGGTACTTATGAAAGAATTGAATTTGCCAACTACAATTGCACAACTAGGAATAAACGTTTTTGAAAATAACAATTTAGAAAAAATTGCTGATTTTACTTGTCGAGAAAAGTCTGAGATTCACTTCTTACCTTTTAAAATTCATAAAAAGGACATAGTTGAGGTAATTGCAAATTTTGAACAACAAAAAATTAAAATATAATTATCCTTTTGACTAAAAATCATTTTGAAAAATTTAGTGATTTAAATATTGATTTTTTTGAAACTTCCAAAATATCTCTATTAGATCCATTAGGTCTTTATTTAGCAAATGATGTTAAGTGGATAAAACTCAATCAAAAATGGAACTCTTTAAAATTCCCTGTAGTTATTGGAGGTAAAGGTCAACCCTTACTTCTTCTTCATGGTTTTGATAGTAGTTTTTTAGAGTTTAGGAGAATATATCAATCATTAAAAAGAAATTTCCAAGTTATAGTGCCTGATCTATTAGGTTTTGGTTTTAGTCCTAGGTGCGCAACAAATGAATATAATCCTTCAAAAATAATTTCATATTTAATTGATCTCCTTAAGACCTTAAAAATAACAAAAAATCTAAAAATTATTGGAGCTTCTATGGGAGGCTCAACTGCGTTAAAGCTCGCTTTTGATATGCCCAATTCTATTGATAAAATTATGCTATTGTCTCCCGCTGGATTGTTCGGAGAACCTAAGAGAATTCCTTTTCCTCTTAACCAAATTGGCGCTTCATTTCTTGGATTGCCCCAAGTTAGAAAAAGTCTTTGTAGGCAAGCATTTGCTTTCCCAGATGAATGTGTTGGTGAAATGGAAGAGCAAATTGCTTCAATTCATTTGGGTTGTAGAGGGTGGAGGAATGCACTCGCATCATTTGCAAAAAGTGGAGGGTTTGCAGGAACACATAAATATATTCAAAACATCCCAATTAAAACAATATGCGGAGAAAATGATCGAATTCTAGGAAAAAAAGAGATTAAAAATATAAGTAAAATTGAAAAATTAAATTTTGTAGGGTTGCAAAATTGTGGCCATCTTCCTCATGTAGATCTACCATCATTGTCGGGTAAAATTATTCAGGATTATTTTCTGGAATAAAAGATTTCTTTATTAATTTAAGTATTTGAGAATTATAAAAATGTAATACAAAACAGATGGAGTAAAGATGTAACTGTCAATTCTGTCGAGAATACCTCCATGTCCAGGTAAGAAAGTTCCGGAATCTTTTATTTTTGCATCCCTCTTCATCATTGATTCAATTAAATCTCCAACTAATGCCATAAGAGAAATTAAAGTCCCATATAAAATTCCAACTAATAATGGATTCTCCCAATTAAGCATAAATGAGAAAAATATTGCAAGTAAAATTGAACAGATTATTCCTCCAACTAAACCTTCTATAGTTTTGCTCGGGGATATTGGAGAAAGAGATGTTTTACCAAAAGATTTCCCAATGAAATAAGAACCAATATCACTAGCTACAATTAAGAAACAAGAGGTTAAAGTCAAATGAAGACCAGTAGTACTTGATAAGTTCTCAATAGAAATAAAAACTTGATTTGTACTTATTAGCACTGAATCTAATTCCCTTAACTTAATCCAGTAACTAGGTAAAAAACCTAAATAGAATAACCCAAAAATTGAAGCCGCAATATCTGAAATAGTTCCTGGTTTTGGTTGCAAAAGTAACCAAGTGCATATTCCAACTGAACAGATTGGAAGAATTGAATTTGATATTTCTCCTTCAAGCAAACCTATGGTTTTAAGATAAGTAGAAATTATAATTACGAAAGATGAAAATAATGTAGTTTTTGTAGCTGGTTTTATTCCTTTAAATTCTGCCATTCTAAAAAATTCCAATAATGCTAAGTAAGAAAGTAAAGCTGTTGCTAATGTAAAAAACCATCCCCCCAACAAAACAACAATTAAACCAAAAATTCCTATAAGTAATCCGCTTCTCAATCTCATATCAGATTTCTATGTTTCTATAACTCTTATATTAAAATTTATCAGATCTTTATTGCATAAACTTTGATTATTTATCCAATTAAACCTATCCAAGTCAATTTTTTCTCCAGGAACTATAAGTGGGATTCCAGGAGGATAAGGGCAAATAATATCTCCAGATATTTTATTTAACGATTGCGAGAAAGGAATACTCTTAGTCTCACTTCTCCATGCATTTCCAATTTCAATTTCGGGGGCTTGAACTAATTTAAAAGGGGATTGGAGCACTTCTAAACTTTTTAATTTTTTAGAATTTAAGAGTAATTTATTCCACAACTTCTCAAATAAATTAACAAAATCTTTTTGATTAGCAAATCCTAAGCAAAAAGTTAGAGTCATCATTTCTGGTAATTCAGCAATAAGACCATTTTTATAAAAAAATTTATCAGCAGTAAAACCATCAATCCCGGCCTTAGATGTATTTACTACTATTTTTAAAGGATCTTGGGTTTCTATGAGAGGAATATTCTTTTGTACTAATTTTTTGTAAATACTTTTTGCCTCTAAAATTCTTTTTTGATATTTAGATAAACTTTTTTTATCGAGCCAGTCTTTAATACACTCTTCACAAGAAGACAGTAATAAAGAACTTGGACTAGTAGTTTGCAATAAATTAATGCTCTTGATTAAATTATGCTCTTTTATTAGATTCCCTTTGTACCAAAGTGCAGCCGTTTGAGTTAACCCGTTGAGAGATTTATGTAATGAGTGAACCACTAAATCAGCGTTTGATAATAAAGCAGATTTCGGTAAATTAAGGTTTTCACAAAAAAGGAAATAAGAACCGTGGGCCTCATCAATTAAAACAGGTAAATTTTTTTGATGACAAAGATCTATTAAAGGCTCTACATCTGCAGCATAACCATGATATGAGGGGCTTACAAGAATTACCCCAACAATTTTTTTCTCTTTAAAATTTAATTTTTCAAAAACATTTTCTAACCAGATTTTTGTTACCGGTTTGTAATGCCCAGTTTCTTTTGAAAATTCCAGGTCAAAGAATATTGGAAGTATGTTCTGCATCGCACAGGTTTTTATAACACTTATATGAACATTTCTTGGCATGAGAATAGTTTCTCCAGGACTAGCCATTGCAATTACAGCTGATTGTATTAATCCAGAGGCTCCATTGACTCCAAAGAAACATCCTTTCGACCTAAATCTTTCAGAGAATTCTCTTTGAGATTTGGCAATTAATCCACTATTGGATAATGGTGAGCCTATCTCAGGTAGCTCCGGTAAGTCCCAATACCCAGGATTGTGTTTTAATAATTTAACCAATTTCTTTGGTAAAGCTGCTCCTCGATTATGAGCAGGGAAGAAAAGTGACTTTAAAAACTTTTTAGTTAGAAAAGATGAAATGCTCATAAACTATTAGTGACACATATAGAATAAGTTTGATGAAATTCTTTTTTTGATAGTTTTTGACTTTAATGACAGGATCTTATTCGAAGTATTCAGTAAAAGATGATTTGATTTGGTTGATTTTGAGACCATGGATTTTTATCCCAAGAGTTTTATATATACTTTTAACTTTTATTTTTCTTTTTTTAAGAATACTTTTTCAAGGTAACAGTAAAAGTAAAAATGTACAAAAAAATCTCTCAAAATATCTTTTCGATGTAATAACAGATTTAGGACCTTGTTTTATAAAATTAGGACAGGCACTTTCAACTAGACCAGACCTTGTTAGACAAGATTGGCTTACAGAACTTACAAACTTACAGGATAATCTCCCTGCATTTGATCATAAAATTGCTTTAAAAATTATTGAAGAGGAACTTGGGGCTCCCCCTAATGAATTATTTGATGAGTTTCCGGATAGTCCTATTGCTTCAGCAAGCTTAGGTCAGGTTTATAAAACAAAAACAAAAAATAATACTTACGTAGCTGTAAAAGTACAAAGGCCAAATTTGTACTTTCTCATAAGAAGAGATGTTGTAATATTGAGGCTTTTATCAACTTTTTTATCTCCATTTTTACCATTAAATATTGGTGTTGGCATTGGAGAAATAATAGATGAATTTGGTAAGGCACTTTTTGATGAAATTGACTATGAAAAAGAGGCTGAAAATGCTTTAAAGTTTGCAGATTTATTCAAAGATAATCCAAATGTTTTTATTCCTAAATTGGAAAAAAATTTTTCAACCAAAAGAATTATTACTACCTCTTGGATTGAGGGTGTTAAGTTAAGAGATCGTGCTTTGTTGGAGGAAAATAATTTAATACCTTCTTCTTTTATAAAAACTTGTGTGATCAGTGGTCTTCAACAATTATTTGAATATGGATATTTTCATGCTGACCCACATCCTGGAAATATGTTTGCTCTAAAAGGAGGAAATGCAGATTTTGGATATTTAGCTTATGTGGATTTCGGAATGATGGATACAATTACAAATTCAGATAGACTTACTCTCATTAAGGCAATAGTTCACATAATAAATGAAGAATACTATCTTCTTGCAAAAGATTTTCAGAAATTAGGATTTCTAACTAAAGATCAAGATCTTCAAGAACTTGTTGAACCATTAAAACAAGTCCTCGGTGGATCTCTAAGTGCTGAGGTTGGGAATTTTAATCTTAAAAATGTAACAGATAAATTCTCAAAACTTATGTATTCTTACCCCTTTAGAGTGCCTAGTAGGTTCGCATTGATTATAAGAGCAGTTGTTAGTCAAGAAGGATTAGCATTAAGACTAGATCCTGAATTTAAAATCTTAAAGATTGCATATCCTTACATAGCAAAAAAACTACTTACTGATGATTCTGAAGAAATTTTAGAAATTCTTTTAGAAGTTGTTTTTGATAAAAATGGCCGCATACAAACAGAAAAAGTTGAAAGCTTATTAAATATTTTATTTAAAGATTCTGAAAATATTAATTCAGACCTTATACCGGTTGCTAATGCTGGATTGAAATTATTTATCAGTAAAAAAGGATCCGAAGTTAGAAGAAATCTTCTTTTAAGTCTTGTAAAAGATGATAAATTAGAATTAACTGAAGTAAAAAAACTCTTAGGTATAATTAGAGATACCTTTAGCCCTTTGAATATTGCTAAAGGTGCAGTTAAAAATATTATTACTACTGTTTAGTTTTTATATTTATTTCTAGTGATCACAAATGATTTGTAATTGTTCAAAATTAAATAAATTAAGTATTTCTAAAAAATTTGCGTATTCAAAAAAATTAAGTCTGCTAAAGTAGACTTATTGTAATCATAGAAAATAATTTTAAATTAATTAAATATAATAATTTTGATAATATGCAATGAATATTTTGAGAAATCTATTTTTCTTTGGTAAAAAAAATGAAAATAATAAAAGTTTGAACGAAAGTGAAGTTGATCAGTTTAGAGAGATTGCAAGTTTAGTAAAAGAAGCAAGAATCCAAAAGGAACTAACAATAAAAGAATTGTCTCATCTTTCTAAAATTCCTGAACAAATAATAAATTCTATTGAAAAAAATGATAAAAAAATTAGACCAAAATATCCATTTATAAGATCTATATTAATTAAGTTAGAGGAATGCTTAGAATTAAAAAAAAATACATTAATAAAATTTGCTATTAGAGAAAGAGAAACTTTGAAGAAAGAAAAAAAAGACTTTCTCGTTAGTAAATTCGATTTAATAAATACTTGGCAGGGAAGTTTATTGTATTTTTTTATATTACTTTTAACTATATTTATATTGAAGAGATACTTTATTTTAAATGTAAATATTATAGAGATTCAAAATATTGAAAAAAAAATCATTGATAAATAATCTTAAATAAATACCTAATTTCTTGTTCTTCCATAATTATTTCCTAGCTTACTAAAATTTCTAATATTGTTTTCTATTTCTTCTAAAGGTCGATTTAACTTCCATCTCCAATTATTTTTTGTAGTGCCAGGTTTATTGAATCTGCTTGAGTCATCTAGAGATAATATATCTTGTATTGGAGCAATAAAGAGATGAGCGTTGGTTTCCATTCCAATTTCTATCAAACTCCACGAAGGATCTTCCGAGAAATTATACTCATTTTTTATTCTTGTTTTGGAGTCAATGTTTAGACTTTCCCACCATGAGCGTGAAGTAGAGTTGTCATGAGTGCCTGTATAAACAACCCAATTTTCACCTTCAATATTCTTTGGTAAATATGGGTTATCTTCATTGCCATCAAAAGCGAATTGTAATATTTTCATACCAGGCAGTTCAAAATTTTTCCTTAATTTTTCTACATCTGGAGTAATTACTCCAAGGTCTTCCGCAATTATTGGTAGATATTCAGTCCCTAAATCTTTTTTGAGCTTATTTAATAGTGTTTTACCTGGAGAATTTATCCATTTGCCAGAAATTGCCGTTTTAGAATCGCCACTAACTCTCCAGTAACCCGCTAAAGCCCTGAAATGATCTAATCGCAAAAAGTCAACAAGTTCAAATTGTCTTTTAAATCTTTTTCTCCACCAATCGAAGTTAGACCTCTTATGTTTTGACCAAAAGTAAGTTGGAGTTCCCCATAATTGTCCTGTTGATGAAAAATAATCAGGTGGAACACCACTTTGAAAGATTAAATCTCCATTTTTAAAAATTGAAAATAGTGATTTATTGCTCCATACGTCTGCACTGTCCCTAGAGACATAAAAGGGTAAATCTCCTATTAGCTTAATATTACAAAATTTTGCAAGATTTTTAATACTACGCCATTGCTTATCTAAATGCCACTGGATTAGTTTTTTTATAAGTATCTCTTCACTTTTTTCCTTAATCCATGATTTTAAAAACTTGTTATTTTTTGTTTTAAATTCTTGAGGCCATTCCCACCAAGGCAACATATTAAATTCTTCTTTGATTACAATAAATGTTGAATAATCTTCAACCCAAAAATTCTTAAGAATCCATTTATGAAAATTAATTTTTCTCTCTTCAGATTGGGAACTCCAACCCTGCAAAAGGAGGTGACCTAATTTTTTTGTTAGATCATCTGCATCTTCAAAATCAAAATTGCTCTTTTCATGATTTGCGGGACCTAACTCTTCTTTACTAGAAATAAATATAAACCCCTTTTTGATTAAATCATCTACATCGAGAAACCATGGGTTAAGTGCAAAACTAGATGGTGAACTATAGGGAGATCCTTTAGAGTCAGTAGGTGTAAGAGGTAAAAATTGCCAGTATTCAATTCCATGCTTGTGAAGCTTTTTTATCCACTCTTTAGCCCCTCTTCCAAAAGTTCCACATACTCTTCCTCCTGGAATACTTGAAGGATGCATGAGTACGCCTAATGATTTTTTTGTTTGAACTTTCTGTATATGCATATTTTTAATTATATTTTGATACTTAACAATAAGATCGTTATTGATTCTCTAAATTCAAAGATATACAAATTTTTTTTAAATGACAAATATTGTCCAAGGTTTTTTGAAAGAATTAAAAATTAAAAATTTAAATTGAATATTTTTATAATTAGCTTTAAAAATTATGACTTTTGAAAAGATCTATTCATTATTTTTTGCGAAATTCACATAAACGACTACGATGATAATATAGTTTCATATTGCTAATTTCGTGACAAGTTTTATCACGGCAGTGCAGAATAAAGAACCTAATTTTAATCTTACCAATAGTAGATTAAGATTAGTAAGTGGAACAACAAATCCTAAATTAGCTGAAGAAATTGCAACATACTTAGGGATTGAAAATGTACCTTTAGTATCTAAAAGATTTGCTGATGGAGAAATTTATGTTCAAATTCAACAATCTATTAGAGGTTGTGATGTATTTCTTATACAACCTACATGTGCTCCAGTTAACGACAGTTTAATGGAACTCATGATTATGGTTGATGCTTGCAAGAGGGCATCTGCTAGGCAAATAACTGCCGTAATACCTTACTTTGGATATGCAAGAGCAGACAGAAAGACTTCTGGAAGAGAGTCTATTACTGCAAAACTTACGGCTAATTTATTAGAGAAATCAGGGGTCGATAGAGTGCTTGCTATGGATTTGCATTCTGCTCAAATACAAGGTTATTTTGATATACCATGCGATCATATTTACGGTTCACCCGTATTAATTGATTATTTAGAAACTTTAAACTTGGATGAAGTTGTAGTTGTCTCTCCCGATGTAGGTGGAGTTGCTAGAGCACGAGCATTTGCAAAATTAATGAAAGATGCACCATTGGCGATAATCGATAAAAGGAGATCAGCTCATAATATCTCAGAAAGTTTAACAGTTATTGGTGAAGTTAAAGGTAAAACAGCTATTCTAATAGACGACATGATCGACACAGGGGGCACTATTTGTTCTGGAGCTAATTTATTAAAAAAAGAAGGAGCAAATAGAATATTTGCATGTGCTTCTCATGCTGTATTTTCTCCTCCCTCTTATGAAAGATTAAGTACTAAGGATTTATTCGAACAAGTTATTGTTACTAACAGCATACCAGTTGTTATTAAAAATAATTTCCCACAGTTAAAAGTCCTCTCTGTAGCAAATATGTTAGGGGAAGCTATTTGGAGAATTCATGAAGAAAGTTCCGTAAGTTCAATGTTTAGATAATTAATAAAATTATTTTTTGCTTTCCTTTACAAGTTGCTTTAATTTTTTTTCATAATCATTTTTTATATTCTTTGGAATGCTTTCAGGACAAATATTTAGTGCACTTCCAACAATCTGAAATGTGCCAGCGTTATAAAGTTTTTTTTCGTCGAGTGTTTCATCTCCTAATTCTTTAATAGACCCACCATGCTTTCCAATTATAACGTTGGCAAAAGTGGCACTGGCAATGCCAAGTCCTTTTTTAAATTCTACTTGAGCTTTTGATGCTATACATAGGTAAGATGCCCCCATTTGTCTATATAAGAAAAGATCTTTTTCAGAAGCGGCAATTTTATTTTCGGCTTTAATTTGTTTATTTATTGTATTAATCTCAAAAAGTGTGAAGGGTATAATAAGAAAAGAAACCAATAAAATAAGATTTCTTTTTGTATAAAAATTAATAATCATTAACTAAAAACATTTTATATAAGATAACATTTTTACTTTTATTGTTAATTGATAAGAGTACTTAGTTAATAATTTTTATTTCGTGATGATTCTCTACTATTTTTAGCTTATTTTTTTTCCATGAATATATGACCCTAAATCTATAATTATCTGAATCTACAAGTCTTGTATGTTCGATAATAAACCAATCATTATAAGAAGATTCAAAAATCATTTCATGTTCATCTACCTGTTTAATATTTGAAATCCCTTCATCATTACTCAAATAAAAATTCTCTCTTATAAGTTGATGACCCTTTAAATAAGCACTCATCTCTCCTCGTTCTTTGTACTGCGGATTTTCCTCAAAAAAATTATATTTTTTTTCTGGGTACCATGTGAATTTATAGTGTGACTCCCATTCAGATTTCTTTTCAAGAGCTTGTATATTAATATTCATGCATAAGTTATAAGTTTTTTGTATTTCATCAAGATAATATGATCTATTAGATTTCCACTGTCCAATATTTCTTGAAAACCATCTTTTTAAATTACTATTCAAACTGATTTCTGGAGAATTATTCTCACCAAAATTTAAATCTCTCCTTTGATTAATAACAACCATTTATATATTTGTCTTATTTATTTCATAGCTTATTTGTAGAATAAAAATAAATATCTTAATGTGTTTATAAGGATTAACAGCTTTTCAACACTTCAGGGGAAATCATTTGAATGATAAGAAAGAGCTAAAATTAATACTTGTAGCAGCTAGAAATCAACTTTCTAGTAGTGATATAAAGTCTCTGATCGCTTATTTAGAATCAGATGATTGTGAATTTGAGATTTCTCTTCAGATATCTGAGCCTAAAGAACAGCCTGAATTACTTGAATTACATAGATTGGTCGCTATCCCAGCTCTAATAAAAGTATCCCCTGCTCCAAAACAAATATTTGCTGGAAGTAATATTTTCGCTCAGTTGCAGAAATGGTTGCCAAGGTGGACACAGGAAGGCTTAACAAAAAATCTAGGGATTAATTTACAGCCATCCAAAATTGATTCAATAAGAACTCAAAAAGAATTTCTTTTGGAAGATGAACTTCTTGTTTTAAGACAAGAAAATGAGACATTAACAAAAAGAATAGAATCTCAGGAAAGATTATTAAGAATGGTAGCTCATGAATTAAGAACTCCCTTGACAGCAGCAACTTTAGCTGTTCAGAGTCAAAAACTTGGTCAAATAGATGTTTCAAAATTGCAAGATGTAATTAAAAGACGTCTAGAGGAGATTGAACTCTTATCTCAGGATCTTTTAGAAGTTGGAACAACCAAATGGGAAGCGTTATTTAATCCTCAGAAAATAGACTTAGGTAATATAAGTGCTGAAGTAATACTCGAATTAGAAAAATTTTGGAGATTAAGAAATATTGAGATTGATACGGATATCCCCTCGGATCTGCCAAATGTATTTGCAGATCAGAGGAGAATGAGGCAAGTATTTTTAAATTTAATTGAAAATGCTATTAAATTTTCTAAAGACTCTGGATCGATAAAAATTACAATGATTCATAAGACAAATCAATGGGTAGAAATAACAATTTGTGACAAAGGTGCAGGAATTCCTTTGAGTGAACAAAAAAGAATTTTTTTGGATAGAGTTAGGCTCCCACAGACTTCTGAAGGGACTTCAGGGTTTGGGATAGGTTTGTCTGTATGCAGGAGAATAGTAGAAGTCCATGGAGGAAGAATATGGGTTGTATCTGAAATTGGTATAGGTTCCTGCTTTCATTTTACTGTTCCTGTGTGGCAAGGACAAAATAAAGAGCAACAATACTTGACGAAAGGCTAGCCTTACTCTTAATTTTACTAAAGCTGTTATGCTGTTTCCTTGGCCCCATCGTCTAGAGGCCTAGGACACCTCCCTTTCACGGAGGCGACAGGGGTTCGAATCCCCTTGGGGCTATTAATTTAATTCATAAAGATCTTTTTGATTTTTTGCTTGCCTATCCACGGCAATTAAATTCTCTGAAAGATCCTTTTTCAGTCTTTTCTCTATCATACCTATTGGCATCCATTGACATCCTTGAACAGTAAGATCATAAATTAAGGAATTTTTTGATGTATTTTTAATTCTTTGTATTTTCCAACTGCCTTCAAATTTCCTAAAATCTCCTTTTATCAAATTAAATTTTAATAGGCCAAGCTTCTTATCTTCAAATAAGTCGATAGTTACTTCAGCTGAAAATTTCATACCAAGGAAATCCTGAGCTCCAACTTGTTTAAGGTGGACGTTATTTTCATTCTGAAATATTTTTTTGCTCGATAAAAGATTTGGTATGTAGAGATTTAGCCGATCATAATCTGTTAATACATTCCACAAAGAATCAAAACTTGCAGAAGTTGTAAGCTGTGCTGCCAGTCGTCTTGTTCCGCCAGAAAGCTTTTCCATCGTCTGCTCAATTGTCCTGAAATCATTTTCTTTATAATGATTCATTGATTCTTGAGGATTGTTCATACAAGAATTTTTAATTAGATAAAAATTATTTCTGTGTAACTATACTGATAAAAACAACAATTACTGAAAAATAAAAATATTTTGATCTATTTATTCCGATCTCAAAACGTAACCATTTTTATAAAATCACTACAAATTAAACTACAAATTGATAATCTTTTATAAAAGAAATCTAAAAAATGTATTCACAAGCAAAAGTAATCGCAGGCGGATTAGCTCATATACCAGTAGTAATAGCTGTTTTTTATTTTATACTCACAACTTTTAATAAGAGAGCTTTAAAATTTGTTGAAGAAACAAAAACAAAAAAACCTGAGGCAAAAGTTGTGGAACCTAAAAAAGTAGCTGTTTCAAAAACAGAAGCTCCAAAAACAGAAGCTCCAAAAGTAGTGAAGAAAAAACATGCAGATGTCCCAGTAAATATCTATAGACCTAAAACTCCATATGAAGGTACAGTAGTTGAAAATTATAGTCTTCTTAAAGAGGGAGCAATAGGTAGAGTAAATCACATAACTTTCGACCTGAAAGATAGTGATCCATTCTTAAATTATGTTGAAGGTCAAAGTATTGGTATAATGCCAGCCGGGGAGGATGCTAATGGGAAACCTCATAAGTTAAGACTTTACTCAATAGCAAGTACTAGACATGGGGATGATTTTAATGGAAATACCGTTTCCCTTTGTGTCAGACAGCTCCAGTATGAAAAAGATGGAGAAACTATAAATGGTGTTTGCTCCACATATTTATGCGATATTAAGCCAGGAGATAAAGTAAAAATTACAGGTCCTGTAGGTAAAGAGATGCTACTACCAGAGGAAGAGGATGCCAATATCGTAATGTTGGCTACTGGAACTGGAATAGCACCTATGAGAGCTTATTTAAGAAGAATGTTCGAAGCAACAGAAAAAGAAAAAAATAAATGGAATTTTAAGGGTAAAGCTTGGTTATTTATGGGTGCTCCAAAATCGGCTAATTTGTTATACGAGGAAGATCTTCAGAGATATTTAACTGATTATCCAGATAATTTTAAATATACTAAAGCTATTAGTCGTGAGCAGCAAAATGCAAAAGGTGGAAGAATGTATATTCAAGACAGAGTTCTAGAATCTGCAAACGAGCTTTTTAATATGATTGAAGATGAGAAGACTCATATCTATCTTTGTGGACTAAAAGGTATGGAGCCTGGAATAGATGAAGCCATGACAAAGGCGGCAGAAGAAAAAGGCTTAAACTGGTCAGAATTAAGACCTCAACTAAAAAAAGCAGGTAGATGGCACGTCGAAACTTACTAAATATTTGATATTCACATTTAAATTTAAATGCTAAATACTTTTTGGTTTAGACACAATATGTAGCTAATCATAGAAAAAAAGAGGATTTTAAAAAAAGAACACTAAAAATATGCCTTCAACTTTAAGTAATCCTCTAAGATTAGGTTTACGGCAGGAAAGAGTCATACCTCCACAATGCTTAGTAATATTTGGTGCTAGTGGAGACCTCACTCATAGAAAATTAATACCAGCCTTATTCGAACTCTATTTGCAAAGAAGAATTCCTAGTGAATTTGGAATAGTTGGTTGTGCGAGAAGACCTTGGACTGATAATGAGTTTAGAGACAAGATGAAAGTAAAATTATCGAATCAAATATCTGGTAAAGAACGGGAGTGGGAAAAATTTTCTAATTATCTTTTCTACGAACCAGTTGACTTACAACAAAGTGATCATGTCCTAAGACTTTCTAAGAGATTAAATGAAATTGATAAAACACAAGCTACTCACGGGAATAGAACATTTTATTTATCAGTTTCTCCGAATTTCTATGCTAGCGGATGTAAAGCCCTTAAAGCAGCTGGCCTTTTAGATGACCCTAAGAAAAGTCGTTTAGTGATTGAAAAACCTTTTGGAAGAGATTATTCAAGTGCAAAAAAATTGAATAAGATCGTTCAAAGTTGTGCTAAAGAAAGTCAGATTTATAGGATTGATCATTATTTAGGCAAAGAGACAGTTCAAAATATTCTTGTTTTGAGGTTTGCTAACACTATTTTTGAACCAATCTGGAATAGAAATTATATATCAAGTGTTCAAATTACTTCATCTGAAACTGTTGGTGTAGAAGATAGAGCAGGTTATTACGAAAGCTCTGGTGCTTTGAGAGATATGCTTCAAAATCATATGACTCAAATGCTTGCTGTTACTGCCATGGAACCTCCGGGAAAGTTTGAACCAGAAGCAATAAGAAATGAAAAAGCTAAGGTTCTTCAAGCTTCAAAACTTGCTGACGAAAATAAACCGTGGAATTGTTGTATTAGAGGTCAATATGGAGATGGAGGAAATATCTCAAATAGACTCAAGGGATATAGGCAGGAAGATGGTGTTAATTGTAATAGCACAACAGAAACTTATATTGCTACAAAAGTTTTCGTTGATAACTGGCGTTGGCAAGGGGTTCCTTTTTATTTGAGAACAGGTAAAAGACTCCCTAAAAGACTTGGAGAAATTGTCTTGACTTTTAAAGACGTTCCCGTTCATTTATTTGAATCGACAATTATAAATCCTGCACCAAATCAACTTATCCTTAGAATTCAGCCAAATGAAGGAGCTACTTTTAAATTTGAGGTCAAATCTCCTGGCTCTGGGATGAAGTCAAGACCTGTTGAGATGGAATTTTCTTATGATGAATCATTTGGAGAACCCTCAGATGAAGGCTATGTAAGATTATTAGCTGATGCAATGCTTTCTGACCCAACCTTATTTACTCGAAGTGATGAAGTTGAGGCAGCCTGGAAACTTTATACGCCAATAATAGAATTGATGGATAATTCTCCTTGGAAGTTACCTATTTATAATTATGAATCTATGACGTGGGGCCCTCCTGAGTCTGATCAATTACTTTCAAAAGATAATATATTCTGGCGCAGACCTTAAAAATGAAACCTCAATTAACTCTCCAAACCCCATTAGAGCTTCCTTATCAGGAAATATCTAATTACCTTAACAAGTTATGGATTTCAAAAGATAAAGATAATACGGGAGCTAATACTTTTACATTAATGGTTTGGCAGCCTGCCTGGCTTGAACAATGTTTGGTTCAAAAAGGATTAGTAAATGGACCAATTACTGGAAATTTAAGTCCAGAGATAATTGAAGTTGCTAAAAAATTTATATTAGATCAAGGACTTCCCATCAATACTTCCCTTAATAGTGAAGATTTATTGAATTTATTGAAAGAAAATTTATGTAATAAAGACTTCGAAGACTTTAGAGGACAATTTTTTGAATCCTCCATAAGTACATTAAATCCAAGAAGATTAATAACTCTAGCGCCAACGTTAAATAAAAATTCAGATATCAAAACTTTTGTGTCCGCTTACTGTCCATTAAGTGATACTCAAGCTATGCAACCTATATGTGGGGATTTAGTGGTTATTAGGGGGGACTCAGCCTCAATATCCAATAAAGGTTTAAAAATAATTGATGAATTATCTATTTATGAATTACCTTCATGGTTATGGTGGAATGGAAGCTTGGATGAATCACCTGAAATCTTCGAATATTTTACTAATTATGGTCTAAGGTTAATAATTGATACTGCTCTTGGTTCGCCTAATAGATGCTTAAAAGTTTTAGATCAATTAAATAATTCAAATAAAGCTATTAATGATTTGAATTGGGTTAGGTTGAAAAATTGGAGGGAATCATTGGCGATGATTTTTGATCCGCCTTCTAGAAGACCGATTTTAGATCATATTACTGATATTGATATTGATATAGCAGGAGATCATATAATTCAAGCTTTGTTTTTGATTTCATGGATTAGCGATAAACTTGGTTGGTCTTTTCTAAGAGTTGAGAGGGATACAGAATCAACAAAAATAAAGTTTGAAAGAATTAATGGCGAAATAATTTCTGCATCAATTAATCCCCTATCTTTAGGAAATCCGAGTATTCATTTAGGACAAGTAATTGGATTGAGGTTGATTTCAAAAATTAGTGAGGTTCAAAAAAATAACACTTGTGTAATACTCGGCTGTGAGTCAGTGGAATGTATGAGACTTGAAGCAGGTGGAATGGCTAATATGGAATTAATAGAACAAGTTGTTCCAAATTCTTTTTCGACTTCAGAGTATGATGTTAGTAAGTTATTAGGAAGTAGTAGAGGTAATACAAGTCCTCTTTTTGAAAATTCTATTAAAATAGCACTTCAAATATTTAATGGTTTTAATAACTAATAAATGCCTTGTGTAATATCTTCTCCTTCAACTGATAGTGGCAAAACTACACTATCTCTTTTGATATCGTGTTGGGCGTTTTCAAAAGGTATAAAGATACAAACTTTCAAAGTTGGCCCAGATTATCTTGATCAACAACAACTTAGTTCAATTGGCCAACCTATTTGTAGGAATTTAGATATTTTTTTATGTGGTGAGGAATGGGTTAAAGAAAGTTTTTTTAAACATTCTTTAAAATATGAATTCTCCTTAATTGAAGGAGCAATGGGTCTTTTTGATGGATTGGGTGCCACAACTTATTCCAGTACAGCAAGTATCTCTAAACTTCTAAATGCTCCAGTAATTTTTATTATTGATGCTAGAGGTCAAGTAGCTTCTCTTTTGGCGACTGTTCGAGGCTTTAGAAATTTCGATAGTGATTTGTCAATACCAGGGATTATATTTAACAACGTTAATTCAGATAGACATAAAAAATTAATCAAAGAAGTTTTTAAAAATGAAGAGATCGAAATTCTTGGTTTTTTACCATCTGATTCAAAAATAACTTTAAACAAAGCTAATTTAGGTTTGATATCTCCATTGGATAATGGTAAGGAAATTGATGTTGAATATTTTGCAAATTTTGCCGAAAGAAATCTTGATGTATTTTCTCTTATTAAATTTCTGAAATCTCCTCAAAAGAAAATATTGAATTATGTCAGTTTTGAAGTTTTTAAAATAGACAAATTTAAACCTATCGCAATTGCAGAAGATAAAATCTTTCATTTTCAATACCCTGAAACTAAGGAGTTTTTGAGTGAAATAGGCATACCATTGATTCCATGGAGTATTTATGATGATGAAGAGATACCTAATGAAGCTTCTTCTTTAATCATTCCTGGGGGGTTTCCTGAAAAATATGCTGACCATATAAGTAACTCTATAAAAAGCTTAAATTCCTTAAGGAACTTCCGCAAAAATGGATTTATATATGCAGAGTGCGGAGGGATGATGATTTTAGGAGACTTTTTAAAAGATGAAAATGGTAATAATCATAAAATGAGTGGCATTCTGCCTTTTAGATCAAAAAAAAGTAAACTTTCAGTTGGTTATAGATACATTGAGGGTTTAAAAGATACTCCGATCATTAAACAAAAACAACTAATTAGAGGACATGAATTTCATTATTGGGAAATTGAAAATAATTTATCTGAATTTGATTTAAGAAAAGCTAAACAACAGGAGGAACTTTCTTCCCCATGGAAAATTAAATCTTGGAAAACTGAATACAAGAATGAAGGTTTTTTTGATGAAAAATTACATGCCAGTTGGATACACTTACATTTGCCAAGTTCTCCAGAAGTCGCAAAAAACTTTATAGATACCACCCAAATTAGTTTTTCAAGGGATTCTTAATTTATTATCAAATTAAATATTTTGAGAGGAGAACCTAAAAAAAACATTCCAGGCAAAGTAATTAATGGTCCTAAAAGACCTCCTACTAAGACCTCAATTTTTGTATGACCCAAGGTTTCTTTTAAAAGTAATTCAGATTGAGAGTCTAGTTTTTTTGAAAGTTTATTAATTTCTGCAGCTTGAATCCCAGCTGATTTTCGAACACCACTAGCGTCATACATAACTATTAGTGCTATAGCAACTGATAATGCAAATATTGAGCTATCAAATCCCAATTCATAACCTATACCAGATGTCGCAGCAGTTATTAAGGCGGAATGACTTGAAGGCATACCACCCGTCTCAAAAATAATTCCAAATCTTATCTCTCCAGTTGAAAAGAAATTGAATACAATTTTAAACAATTGAGCTAGTAAACAGGATAATAAGCTCCAGAAAAGAACAGAATTATTAAAAAAGGAAAAAAACTCAGACATAAATTAAAACTAATTATCTGTCTCTATTCGTAATAAAGTCGGCTAAAGATATTAAATACTTTGCATCTGCACCCCAAGGTTCAATTGCTTTTTTTGCTTTTTCAACTAAATCAAATGCTCTTTTCTTTGACTCCTCCATTCCAAGTAATTTAGGGTAAGTAGTCTTATCAGCTAAAAGATCTTTGCCGGCAGTTTTACCAAGTTTTTCACTGCTGGAAGTTAAATCAAGAATATCATCTATTATTTGGAAGGCTAAACCAATTCCCTCTGCATATGTTGTTAGAGCTTGTAATAGTTTTTCGTTAGCGCCTGCTATCATTGCGCCTGTTCTTACGCAAGCCTTTAATAAAGCCCCAGTTTTGTGAAGATGAATATACTCGAGAGTTTCAAGGTCTACTTCTTTGCCTTCGCATTCTAAATCGACAACTTGTCCCCCTACTAAGCCAGGTGCACCAGCAACTAGGGATAATTCGCCAACTACATTTAATAATCTATTGGGATCTACTCCCGGGCTCCTTAAAGAAACCATTTCAAAGGCCCTAGTTAATAAAGCATCGCCTGCAAGAATAGCTATTGCATCTCCATATACTTTATGATTCGTCGGCCTACCCCTCCTCAAGTCATCATTATCCATAGCTGGCAAATCATCATGAATCAAGGACATTGTATGAATCATTTCTATTGCTACTGCAGTTGGAACAGCAAGAGAGGGTTCTCCTCCAGCCAGTGAGCAAGATGCTAAACATAAAATTGGACGTATCCTTTTTCCTCCAGCTAAAAGGGAATATCTCATCGATTCTCTTAATATTTCTGGATTCTCAGGCCCCAAGGAAAAATCAAGTGCTTCTTCTACAACCTTTTTTGTGTTTTTAAGATATTTTTCAAAATCAGAAATACTATTTATAACTTTAGTCATTTTATATCTTTAGTAAAAAATTTTTCATCTTGGAGTTTATGGCAAAAGGTCATTAAGAGTTGATGGTAAACTAAATTGTTTTTGCCAGCTATAAATAGTATTTACAAGTAACATTGTTACTGTCATTGGTCCAACACCTCCTGGTACAGGTGTGTAAGCAAATACTTTAGAAATGACATCTTCTAATAATACATCGCCACATAATCTGGTTTGATTTTTATCGGAACTTTTTAATCTATGTATCCCAACATCAATAATTACTGCTCCTTCTTTCACAAAACTCGAATCTACAAGATTGGGTTTTCCTGCAGCCGCAATTAGAATATCGGCTTCTCTACAGACTTTATTCAAATTTAATGTTTTTGAATGAGTCATCGTGACCGTGCTATTTAGATTCAACAACATTAGTGATAGGGGTTTACCAACAAGCAAACTTCTTCCGATAACAACAATTTTCTTACCTTCAAATGTAATATTTTGGGATCTTAATAAATTAATAATTCCTGCTGGTGTGCATGATCTCATCGCAGGCTCATTTTTTACTAATTTGCCGATGTTTATCTCATTTAATCCATCTACATCTTTGCTTGGATTAATATGGCTGATAAGTTTTTGCTCGTCAAACTTCTTTGGGATGGGAAGTTGTAGTAACATACCATCAATATCCTTATCAGAATTAAGTTTGATTATTAATTGTTCAACTTCTTTTTGCTCTACACTATCTTTTAGATGAAAGATAAAGCTCTTTATTCCAATTCTTGAACATGCTCTTTCCTTGTTTTTAACGTAAACTCCACTAGCAGGGTCTTCACCTATTCTTATTACAGCTAGACCTGGAGATCTTTTTGCAATCTTTTTATTACTAGAAATATAGTGGTTTAATCTTTCTTCAATTTCAAGAGATAATTTTTTACCGTCTAATTTTAATGACATTTAGAAAAACATCTCCTTTTTACATCTAGCATGCCTATAATTCTAAATTATTCAAATAGATTTAAATATATTCTGTGCAAAACATCACAACTACCTTAAAGAAATTGTTTTATCTGTGGAAGCGAAGTCAAGTTCCAGTAAAAAAACCAATTAAAATTTCAAGAATAGATAATCTCATAATTTTTTTAGTATGCGTTTTAATTTCCATAATTTCTTCTTATAAACTACTTCTTATCTCGCCTTTAAATCTCGCAGATATTTTTTCTTGGCTTTGGAACTTTACTGAAATACTTATTATTTCAGGAGTTTTGATATTAGTTTCAAAAAAAGAGAATCCCTCAATTTCATCAAGACAGATCCTCTTGATTATTACTCTTCTTTTAGCAGTTCAAGTTACGAAATTATACTTTGCTTCATCCATTAGTCCATTATCAATGATAATTCCTCCGGCATTAATAATATCTCAAGGAATGGGAAGTATAACAGCTTTAGCTTGGGTCTCAGTTGCAAGCTTTAGTTGGCCAGATCCAGCAGTTGCTGTAAATAATAATTTATTTTTTATTTTATTAGTTTGCTCTTCAGTAGTATCATTACTTGGAGCAAGAATAAGAAGTAGAGCACAATTACTTCAACTATCAATTTTTGTCCCAATAGGATCGTTCTTGACTCAATGGATATTGATAGGGAAAGATAAAATATCTCTCATCAATAAGCAAGATTTTGTTTTAGCTAATGGGAATATATTCTCTGAATCCTTCCTATTAGCAATTGTAATGCTTTTTACAATTTTATTTATTCCGATTTTTGAATCGATATTCGGATTATTAACTAAAGCAAGATTACTCGAACTGGCTGATAAGGAGAAACCTCTAATTAGAAGATTGTCTCTTGAAGCACCTGGTACTTTTGAACATACCTTACTTATATGCGGTTTGGCAGAGGAAGCAACAAGAATGATTGGTGGTGATATTGATCTAATTAAAACTGGAGCGTTATATCATGATGTTGGTAAGTTACATGCACCTAATTGGTTTATAGAAAATCAGGATGGTTCAAAAAATCCTCACGATGAAATAGATGATCCGATTAAAAGTGCAGAAGTATTACAGGCACACGTAGATGAAGGATTGAAATTTGCAAGAAAAAATAGACTACCCAAACTGATAGCTAATTTTATCCCCGAGCATCAAGGTACTCTTAAAATGGGATATTTTTTTCAAAAAGCTAAAGAAAAAAATCTTGATATTAATGAATATTATTTTCGATACAGAGGCCCTATTCCTCAGTCAAAAGAAACAGCTATTTTAATGCTTGCTGATGGATGTGAAGCAGCACTTAGAGCTATGAACACTAAGGCATCTGATAAACAAGCTTTGGAAGTAATATCTAAAATTATCTCCTCACGTCAGAAAGATGGGCAATTAGATAATAGTAATTTATCTAAGGGAGAAATTTTTTTAATAAAAAGGGCGTTCTTGAATGTATGGAAAAGAATTAGACATAGAAGAATTCAGTATCCAACTGGCAAGAATAATACTTTTTCTTAATTTTATAATTTACAGCCTAATACTTCTTCGATGTTTTGGATTACACCAATATAGAAGAGCTAAAATGCTTAATAATGTGGTTAAAAGAGTAAAACCACCAATTCCAAAGATGTCTTTAAGAGTTATTAGTCTTACAACAGAATAAGGAGCCATACCAGAAATTACCATTGATAGAGATACTAGAGTCAAAGTTACTCCCCATTTTCTCTCTGCTAAAAGAGCTGCTGAAGAAACTATTCCAACTATCGCAGCAGGCCAACCAAGACTTATCGCAAGAGTTATGTTCGCAACTTTAAGAGGAGGTCCAAAACTTATTATTAGTGCGATTATAGGAAGTGCAATTATATTGCTGATTAACCCAACCCAGGAAAGTGCCCAATATCCTAGTAACCTTTCTCTCATTATTTACTGCTTTAACTACATATTTCAATCTACATTATTGTAGAGACTATTTTAAATTCAACTTAATAATCCTAAGAAATAATCTAATTTGCAGGATTAGATAGAAATCTTGTCTCAGGGTTTTCTAAATTATCAAATTGTGGGTGAATTGAATTTTTTTTCTCAGAAAATACAAGTCTATTTAGAGCATTAACGTAAGCATTAGCTGCAGCAACTACAACATCGGTGTCGGCAGAATGACCTGAATATATCTTGTTATCACTTCTTATTCTTATCGTTACTTCTCCCAAAGCATCAATCCCTTCTGTTACTGACTTTACCGAAAATTCAATTAATTCATTAGGAACTTTAGCTAATTTATTTAAAGCCTCGCATACAGCATCAACTGGTCCAGTCCCTATTGATACAGCAGTATCCTCAGAATTATCTTCTGTATTTATAAGCGTAATAGTGGCGGTAGGTTTAGATGCGTTACCGCAACTTACTTGTACCAGACTTAATTGAAATTTAGCTTCCGGAAGCTGTACTTGTTCACTAACAATTGCTTCTAAGTCTCTATCAGTAATTTCTCTTTTCCTATCAGCTAAATCCTTAAAACGAGCAAAAGCATCATTTAGGTCTTCACGACTTAAGTCATAACCCATCTCTTCTAACCTTGCTCTTACTGCACTTCTTCCACTAAGTTTTCCTAACGATATTTTGTTGTCACTCAAACCAACAGTTTTTGCATCGATAATTTCATAAGTTAATCTATTTTTTAATACCCCATCCTGATGAATGCCTGACTCATGTGCAAAAGCGTTAGCTCCCACAATTGCTTTATTAGGTTGAACTGTCATTCCAGTTAGGTTGGAAACAAGTCTGGAGGTTTTTGTAATTTCTTCTGTTCTAATAGCGGTAAGAGGAGTTGGTGAATCTGGATTTCTGTTGAAAAAACTATTAAAAAAACTTTTCCTAACATGCAATGACATAACTAATTCTTCTAGAGAGGCATTTCCTGCTCTTTCTCCAATTCCATTTATCGTACATTCCAGTTGTCTCGCTCCATTTTTTACTGCTTCTAAAAAATTGGCAACTGCCAAACCTAAATCATTATGACCATGAACCGAGATAACTGCTTCATCAATATTTGGAACATTTTTATTTATATCTGCAATTAATTTTCCGAATTCACTAGGAGTTGTAAATCCAACAGTATCAGGGATATTTATCGTTGTCGCTCCTGAAGAAATTGCTAATTGAATTACTTCGTATAAAAAATCAGGGTCGCTTCTTGAGGCATCTTCACAAGAAAATTCAATATCATCTACCAATGATTTTGCATAATTAACCATTTCTGGAACTATTTCCAGAACATCTTTTCTGGATTTCTTAAGTTTATGTTTAAGGTGAATGTCGCTTGTTGCGATAAAAGTATGTATTCTTTTCTTGGGAGCTGGACTTACTGCTTCATAACAAGCTTTTATATCACCTCGGGAAGCCCTCGCTAAACCACAAATTATAGGACCATTTTCTTTACCTACGGCAGTTGCAATTTTATTAACAGCTTTAAAATCTCCTGGACTTGCGAAAGGGAATCCAGCCTCAATAACATCTACTCCTAATCTTGCTAATTGATGTGCGATAGCAAGCTTTTCTTCAAGATTTAGACTGGCACCAGGAGATTGCTCTCCATCTCGAAGAGTTGTATCAAATATCAAAATTCTTCCAGGATCTTTTGACATAAGATGGAATAACCTAGTCTTATAGTAAGCTAATTAAAAAAAATTGACTAGACTTAGTTCAAAAAAATTTTTGATGCATATTCATAACTTAAACAATATTGGTTAAAATTCTGAAGAAAAAAATGAAATCCTTTAATTATTAAAGTATTCTTTTAGGATCAAAGCTTCCTTATAGAAAGGTTAAGTTTGATTTTTTACAGAATTTCAGGCATAAATTATAAAAAAGTATGAATGGGCTATACCCTCAAAAAAATGTTTTAGGTCAGTTAGCGATAGTTCTACATGCTCATCTACCTTATGTCAGAAAAAATGAAAAAAACTCCTTAGAAGAGGATTGGTTATTTCAGGCGATTTTAGAATGTTATATACCACTACTACAATCAATAGAATCTTCCAAAAATGAAAATCCTGAAAATACAAAACTTACTATTAGTTTGTCTCCAACATTATTATCACTTCTAAATAATACACAAATTCAAGAAACTTTCCCAAGCTGGATTAAAACAAGGAATGATTTCCTAAACGAACTTCCACTAGAAGAAAAAAATGCATCTGCATTTTTAACGAAAAGCCTTAATGATAAATACCTATATTGGCAAAATTGTTCTGGAAATTTAATTGAGAAGTTTAGAGTATTGAATAACTCTGGAAATTTGGATATTCTCACTTGTGCTGCTACTCATGGATATTTACCAATTCTTAGGGAGAATCCTGAAACTATTAAAGGACAAATTAATACAGCCATTAGGAGCCATGAAAATATTTTTGAAACAAAGCCTTTAGGTATTTGGTTACCTGAATGCGCATATTATGAGGGTTTAGATGAGATATTATTTAATTCTGGAATTAGATATACAATCTTAGACGGACACGGGATTCTAAACTCAACACCAAGGCCTAGGTATGGTGTATACGCTCCAATATGCTCGAAAAAAGGAGTGGCATTTTTTGGAAGAGATAGTGAGTCAACCTTGCCCGTTTGGTCTGCTAAGGATGGATTCCCGGGCGACAAAGTCTATAGGGAATTTCATAAAGATTTGGGGTGGGAATTACCTCTCTCAAAGCTCCAAAAGAAGGGTATTTCAACAAAAAGACCTTTGGGTTTAAAGTTTCATAAGATTACAGATGAAAACATTTCTTTAGGGAAAAAAGAGTTTTACGTCGAAAATGAAGCCAAAAATAAGGCGGCAGAACATGCTGATGCCTATCTTCTAGCGAGATCCAAACAACTAGAAAAATTGACTTTATCCTCTTCCTTTAAGCCTTTATTGGTAGCTCCATTTGATGCAGAGTTATTTGGTCATTGGTGGTATGAGGGACCTTTTTTTATTGAAAATATACTAAAGAACTCTAGTAAATATGCAATTAAGCTTACAAATTTAAAAGAATTCCTAATGCAAAAACCAAATCTTCAGATTTGTGATCCATCGCCATCAAGCTGGGGGCAAGGTGGTTACCATAATTACTGGATTAATGATGCAAATGCATGGATCGTTCCAGAAATCACAAAGGCAGGCTCAACATTTGTAGATTTGTGCTTGGAAAATTTTAATAATGATTTATCTCTAAGGCTCTTCAAACAAGCTGCAAGAGAACTACTTCTTTCTGAATCTTCTGATTGGAGTTTTATTCTAAAAGCTGGAACCACAACTGAGCTCGCAAGAGAGAGAATAGAGAGACACTTATTCAGGTTCTGGAAATTGGTTGAAATGATTAAAAATCATTCTAATATCAATTTAAGATTTCTTGAAGAGATTGAGGAAGAGGATAAAGTCTTCCCAAATATAAATATTGATGATTGGCGATAATAAAAATACTAATTTAATTTGAGCATTCCTAGTTTTACTTTTAGAGGTGAATTTATAAACATCTTACTCATCACGTAAATTAGTTTTGGAAGTGGAAGTGTATTAGTGAGAAAACCTACCCATTCATTAGTTGATAATCTAAAGAAATTTGAGAAAAAGCTTCTTAATCTACTTTCGTCAAAGCTCATCAATCTTCTTAGACCGTATTGGTAAAGTTTATGCCTTTGTGTTAATTCGTAAGGCCATAGGATTTCCCAACCTTTTGAAGCTAACTCTCGTGAACTTAGATGAGGTTCTTTTAAAAAGATTGCTAATTTTTGTGCAAGGAGTGGAGCCCTTCTTAATAAAGATCCAACCATGTACCCTGATGCAGGATGAACCATACTTGCAGCCCCTCCGAAACCAAGTACAAATTGTTTCTTAAATGGGAGGGGTAAATTCATAGGGAAAAGGCAATTCTCTTCATGAAAAATTTCACTTACCTTAATACCCTTACTATTAAGTCTTTTATAAAGTCTTTTTTTAAGATTTTCTTGGGATAATGCAGGATAACTAGCTAATGAAGTTTCTTCAACAAAAAAAGTGTCGTTGCCAAGATCCATTGCATAAAGAAAGGAAGGAGATGATAACTTTTCTTCATTGTTTAAATGATTTGGACGAAAATCCATTAGAACAAATTGTTCTTTATTTACAGGTGGAGATGTAAATTTACCTACAATTCCGTAAGCAGCTTGTTGAGCGATTTCATTTTGAATGGGTCTTTTTACAAAATTACTTTTATGACCACTTGCGTCAATAACTAATCTCGCCTTTATTTTGAGACCTGAAAAACAAACTACCTCAGATAGTTTATTTTTTTCTTTAATGTCTTTTGCTGTTTCATTCAACCATTCAATCCCTTTACATTTTTTTAAAAGCTCATTTTGAAAGGCTTCTTGATTTATTAAACCATAATCGTAGTTGTGTTTTGTCGGAGTATCCCCTGTTTTATTTTCCCCATCTCCAAAAAAACTAACAGTTTTACACCATCGATGCGATAACAAGGACTCTAACCCTAATTCTTCTAATTCAGATGCCCAGATACCATATGTATTCTCCCATTTTTCGTTTGGAGATTTTGTTGATATTCCCTTAATATTTAGATCTTGCTTGGCTAATTCTGAAGCTAAACATAGTGCTGCAGGACCTGAACCTAAAATTAAAATATCCAGTATTTCCATATTATTTAGCTAACCATAAGGCTCTTAATTTTGTTCAAGTAAGCTAGGTTGGTCTTTCCCCTCTATTTGTTCACGAGGTACCAATACTACTTCAGATAAATGATCACCGTCATCTAATCTTTGTAATTTTACTCCTGTAGCTGCCCTAGATTGCTGAGAGATTTTATCTGCGTTTGTTCTTACTATTACGCCTTTTTCGGTTACAAGTAGTAATTCTTCTCCTTCGCCAAGTACCTTCAAACAAACTAGCTGATCATCTTTAATTCTAAATTTTATTGCTCTCAAACCCATGCCTGCTCTTTTTTGTAATCTAAACTGAGCCACAGGGACTCTCTTCCCTAGTCCAAATGCACTGGCTATTAATACCCAGGGACCATCTGAAGAGCTTTCCTCAACATTATCATCAAGACCTTCTTTGAGATCCTCAATTTTAGCCAATTGATCAACCAAATTAGATGTTAAAACATCCATAGAAACTAAATTGTCGCCTTCTCTCAAGTTCATTGATTTAACCCCTCTTGCCGTTCTGCCAAGTGGCCTTAATTCATTGATATCTAGTCTGAAATGAATCGCCATTCCTGTTTTAGATCCTATTAAAACACTATCACCTTCTTTTGATAATCTGACCCATGTTAGAGCGTCTCCAACCTCAAGATTAATTGCTATTAGTCCATTTGAGCGAATTTTTGAGAAAGCGGAAAGTGCAGTTCTTTTTATAAAGCCAGCTTTGGTTAGCATTAATAAATAACAATCGTCAACAAAAGAATCTACAGCAACTAGTGAAGTTATTTTTTCTTCTCTTGGAATTGGTAGAAGTTGAACTGATGGAGTCCCTTTTGCTGTTCTGCTACTCATAGGAACTCTATATGCTGGGAGAGCATAAGCAACTCCTCTATCACTGAAAAGCAAGAGAGTATCATGATCGTTACAGCTTATAAATAATTTCACGTCATCATCTTCTTTGGTTTTTGTACCAGCTTTACCCCTTGAACCACGACTGGTAGACTCAAAATCATTAACAGGCATTCTTTTTAAATAACCTGCCTCAGTTAAAAGAACTACGGATCTGTCATTAGCTATTAGATCGATATCATCTAAGCCGCCGCCTAAATCTAGTATTTCTGTTTTCCTAGGAGAAGAGAATCTTTCATCAATTTTATTAATTTCTTCAAGAATAATTTCAAAAATTCTTTCTTTACTATTTAATATTTGCTTATAAAGGTTGATTTTTCGGGTTAACTCATTATGTTCTCCTTTGATTTTATCTGCTTCAAGCGCTGTTAATCTCCTTAATTGCATTTGTAGAATTGCATCTGCCTGTATTGAAGATAATTTATGGTCGTTTTGTAATTTTTCTCGAGCTGATATTGAATCTTTCGCTGATCTTATTAGATTTATAATGTCGTCCATAGCATCTAAGGCCAATAAAAGACCCTTTACAATATGATCTCTTTCTTCTGCCTTTTTTAATAAAAATGCTGTTCTTCGCCTTATTGTCTCAACCCTAAAATCCAGAAAAACGTCTAACATTTTCCTGAGTGAAAGTGTTGTGGGCTCTCCTTTTACTAAAGCAAGGATATTTGCACTAAAGTTATTTTGTAGAGGTGTTAACTTGAATAAATTATTTAAAACTACTTGTGGGTAGGCATCTCTTTTTAGTTCAATAACAATCCTCATCCCATCTCGATCACTTTCATCTCTAATATCAGAAATACCTTCTAATTTTTTTTCATTAACAAGGTCAGCAATTCTTTCTATCAATGCCGCTTTATTGGTTTGAAATGGAAGCTCTGTAATTATTACAGCATCTTTCTCTGCTCTGCCAATGGATTTAATTTGCTCAATATTTGCCACCCCTCTCATGGTTATTGACCCCCTTCCTGTTTTGAAAGTTTCTCTAATACCGTCTCTTCCTAAGATTTGACCACCTGTGGGAAAATCAGGACCTTTAATTATTCCAAAAAGTTCATTATCTTCAATTGAAGGGTTTTTGATTATTGCTTTAAGACCATTAATTAATTCTCCTAAGTTATGAGGTGGAATATTAGTTGCCATTCCTACTGCTATTCCAGATGAACCATTTAAAAGTAGTTGAGGGATCCTAGCAGGTAAAACTGTTGGCTCTTGCTGAGAACCGTCAAAATTATCAGCGAAATCTACAGTTTCAGATTCAATATCCTCTAATAAACTTTCATCCGTAAGAGACTGCAAACGAGATTCTGTATATCTCATTGCTGCTGGAGGGTCGTTATCAACAGAACCAAAGTTTCCATGGCCATCTATCAGTGGCATCCTCATAGAGAAATCCTGGGCCATCCTAACCAAAGCATCATAGACAGCCGTATCGCCATGAGGGTGGTATTTACCAAGTACTTCTCCTACAACTCTTGCACATTTTCTGTATGGTCTACCGCTAGTCAAACCAAGTTCGTACATTGCATAAAGAATTCTTCTGTGTACTGGTTTTAATCCATCTCTTGCATCTGGAAGAGCACGACCAACTATAACGCTCATTGCATACTCAAGGTATGAACGAGACATCTCATTTCTTAGGTCAGTCTGAATAATTCGGTCGTTATCTTCGCTTAATCCTGAGTTATCGGAATCTAGAATATCAGACATACAAAAATCCTTTCTTTAATAATAATCGCTGATTGTCATAATGAATAAAAAAAAAGATTTATTTAATTCCCAAATACTCACATTTACACACAAATCAAAATAAAACCTGTTGTTTTTGAATAAACCTTGGCTTATTACCCCTTTAGTTGTTAATTTAATCAGAATAAAAGAAAATTACCGTGAATATTGAACTTGGTTTAAATAAAAAAGTCAGACGGGCTTATGGCATCGATGAAATAGCTTTAGTCCCTGGTAGTAGGACACTTGATTACGATTTGACTGATCCTTCTTGGTCAATAGGTGATATCAAAAGAGAAGTCCCAATCGTAGCAAGTGCAATGGACAGTGTTGTCGATGTTAATACGGCTGTAGAGCTCACAAAATTAGGTTCCCTTGGGGTTATTAATATGGAGGGTATACAAACACGCTATGAAAATCCAGATGAAATTTTAAATCAAATAGCATCAGTCGGGAAGAATGATTTTGTGCCATTAATGCAGAAAATATACAGTGAACCTGTCAAGGAGGGGTTGATTGTTCAAAGAATAAATGAGGTGAAAGAAAGAGGAGGTATAGCAGCTTTTAGTGGGACTCCTCAGGCTGCCATTAAGTTTAAAGAAACACTTAATAATTCCAAAATAGATTTGTTTTTTCTTCAAGGAACAGTTGTTTCCACTGAACATCTTGGTATGGAAGGTAAGGAAACCTTAAATATAAAAGATCTCTGTCAATCTATGAATGTCCCAGTTGTGGCAGGGAATTGTGTTACTTACGAAGTTGCAAAACTTCTTATGGATGCAGGAGTTGCAGGTTTGATGGTTGGGATAGGACCTGGAGCGGCATGTACATCAAGAGGAGTATTGGGAATTGGAATCCCTCAAGCAACTGCAATTGCTGATTGTAGTGCGGCCAGAAATGATTACTTTAAAGAAAATGGTCGTTATATTCCTATTATTGGTGATGGAGGAATTGTTACTGGCGGAGATATCTGTAAATGTTTAGCATGTGGAGCAGATGCTGTAATGATTGGATCCCCTATAGCTAAATCTTCAAACGCTCCAGGTAAAGGATTTCACTGGGGTATGGCTACTCCAAGTCAAGTATTGCCAAGGGGCACAAGAATTGAAGTTGGTTCTACAGGATCCTTAGAAAGAATAATTAAAGGACCTGCTTTACTTGATGATGGGACACATAACTTATTAGGAGCCATTAGGACATCAATGAGTACTCTTGGGGCAAAAAACATTAAAGAAATGCAAGAAGTTGAAATAGTTATCGCACCATCGCTTCTTACAGAAGGTAAGGTTTATCAAAAAGCTCAGCAGCTTGGTATGGGTAAGTAGTTCACTTAGATCGATCAAAATTATAAATCCTTAGTGAATTAAGTATTAATTTGAAAAATTTTCTAATTAGGAGTTATTATTAAATGATGAGGGAAACCTCATACTCCTCACACACTAAATCGCCCGATTAATCGGGCTTTTTTTAGATATTTTGTTACTTATATTGTTTAATCTGTAATGAAATCATCACTTAAAAGAATTGCCTGCTAAATTTTCAAAAAGGAATACTTAAATTATGTCATCAGCTCCAGCCGTAACTGATTCTTCATTTGACAAAGATGTACTGCAAAGTGATCTACCAGTATTGGTTGATTTTTGGGCACCATGGTGCGGTCCATGTAGGATGGTTGCACCAGTTGTAGAAGAAATCTCAAAAGACTTTGAAGGTAAAATTAAAGTTTTTAAATTAAACACAGATGAGAATCCAAATGTAGCCAGTCAATATGGAATTAGAAGTATTCCAACATTAATGATCTTTAAAGGAGGTCAAAAAGTTGATACCGTTGTTGGGGCTGTACCAAAAGCAACTCTTTCTAGCACTTTAACTAAGCATCTATAAAATAAATAGCTTTGTATAAAATTGGACTTATAGACTATGGGATGGGGAACATCCATTCAGTAACAAAATCTCTAGAAAGTCTTGGAGAAGAAATATTATTAATAAAAAGCTTTAATCAATCAAAGGCTTGTAAAGCGATAATACTTCCAGGAGTTGGTGCATTTGATCCTGCAATGACTAACCTCATAAATACGGAGTTGATAACAGATCTGAAAAATTGGATTAAAAGTGGGAAATCCTTTTTTGGGATATGTTTAGGTCTCCAACTCCTTTTCGAATCTAGTGATGAAGGAAAAGTTCAAGGACTGGGAATTTTAAAAGGAAAAATAAAAAAAATACCTAATATTGTTAACCAAAGGATCCCCCACATGGGGTGGTGCCAACTTTTACCTACCAAGAAAAATACCTTATTTGGGATTGAAGAATTTAATAATTGGGTCTATTTTGTACATTCCTATCATGCAATCCCAGATGACTCAAATATTATTGCAGCTCAGGTTGATTATGGCCCTGAAAAATTAACGGCAATGATTGAGAATGATAATTTATTGGCCTGTCAATTTCATCCAGAAAAGTCTGGAAAAACCGGCGAAAAACTTTTGAGAAGATGGCTTAGTAATATTCAATAACAGATTCTTTGGGATGAAGACTAACTTAAGATTAATAGGTGGAAAGAAACTCCAAAGTCCAAATAATTCTTTTACCAGACCTACAACTTTGAGAGTGAGAGAGGCCATATTTAATATATTGAACAAAAGAGTTGAAAATAGTAACTGGTTAGATTTATTTAGTGGAACAGGGGCTATATCATGTGAAGCTTATAATCACGGGGCAAGCAAAATAATTGCAATTGAAAAAAACAAAATCAACTCAAAAATTTGCTTAGAAAATTTACTCTCGTTGGAGAATATAGAGGATAGGAGAAATGATATCGAAGTAATTTGTAAAGACGTTTTGAAATGGACAAAACCTAATTATGAGAGAAACTTATCATCTAGAAATATGGATTTAAACAAATTAAAATTTGATTTTGTTTATCTAGATCCTCCATATGAAGTTGATTTCCATGAATTAGTTTTAAATCAATTATTTAATTGTAATCTTTTAAAAAAAAATTCAACAGTTATTTGTGAACATTCTCCAAACCTTTTTATTAAAAAAAGTACTTTGTGGGAAACTATAGATGTAAGAAATTATGGGCAGTCAAAATTAACATTTTTAATCAATGTCCAGCATTCCTGAACCTCTTCTGTATTGATTCCATGCACTTACGAATAATCCAAGAAGAGTTATTGGAACTAAACCTAAAACAATTCCACATAGAAGAGGCTCGATCATTTTTTTGCCTTTTTTGAATTTCTTAATCACAATTGTTACATAGAGACTATTTTTTGTGTCAACATCTTCATCAACTGCAGCAGAAAGAGATTTTAAGAGAGATTTCTTAAAAATTGTTTTTGTGGTATTTGGAGTTTTATTGATTTGTTTTTCAATATTTTTCGTAAATCATCATGAAAATAACAAATATATTATTGAAACTCTTGGGCTTAAGGGCTCTGCTGAGGAAGGAGATGCTCTTTTTAAGATAAATTGTGTTGGATGTCATGGAATTACAGCAAGAGGATTAGTGGGGCCAGACTTACACTCAATAACTCAACGTTTGACTGATAAAGAGATAATTAAACAAGTTACTGGAGGGCTGACTCCTCCTATGCCAAGTTTTGAAATTGATCCTGTAAATATGTCCAATTTATTGAAATATCTTCATAGCCTTGAATGATTTTGGGGAAAAATTTTTCTAATTTAAAGGTAATATTAGTTGAACCAAATGGTCCTTTAAATGTAGGGAGCGTTGCTAGATTATGCAGTAATTTTGAAGTTGATGAGTTAAGAATTGTTTCTCCGAAATGCGATATATTTTCTCTAGAAGCAAAAAAAATGGCCCTCAAAGGTCATAAATTTCTTGAAAATTGTAAGATTTTTGATGATCTTCAAAAAGCAATTTTTGATTGTGATTTAGTTCTAGCATCTTGTGGAAGAATTGATGTAAATAAAAATTCATTTTTTGGATCTTCTGTAGATATATTTGATTGGACTTTATCCTTTGAAAAGATAAATAATTTAGCAATTATATTTGGAAGAGAAGATAGAGGTTTAACTAACAGTGAATTGCTTCTGGCAAATAAAACTTTTAATATCCCAACTTCTCAGAATAATCCTTCGTTAAATCTTTCTCACGCAGTTTCAATAGCCTTGTATGAGTTAACTAAGTCTTCAAAAGGAAACTTTGATCAAGAACTAAAAGTTTTTAATCTTGCATCATCAAAACAAGTTCATGACTCATTTTTGGAGATAGAGGAATTACTTTTGAAGGTTGGATACCTTTTGAAACATACTTCTAGGGCAAAAATCAGTAAATTTAAGAATTTTATTTTGAGGGCAAATACATCAATGCACGAAATAAATGTTTTAAGAGGAATCGTCCATCAAATAAATTGGTTTTTGAATAATTCAAAAAATAATAAGTAAGTATAAATTTGATTAGTATTATTCACTTCTTGTTTTAATTTGATAGGGATATTTACTAAAAACATTTTCTGAAGTAGCATCTATTGATTATTTGAATATTTAAGAAAACTAAAACTGTGCCTACAACAAAGAAAAGAAGAGTTTTTCCTTTTACAGCAGTAATTGGTCAAGAAGAAATGAAATTGGCTCTATTGTTAAATGTTATTGATCCAAGAATTGGAGGAGTGATGATAATGGGTGATAGAGGGACTGGAAAGTCTACTACAATCAGAGCCTTGGCTGATTTGTTGCCTGCAATCGATGTTGTTAAAGACGATCCATACAATAGTTCACTAGTCGATCCTGATTTGCAAAGTAAAGAAGTTTTGGAAAAAATTACTCAAGGAGAAAATCTAGAGAGTATTAAAAAACAAGTACCTATGGTTGACTTGCCTTTAGGGGCTACTGAAGACAGGCTTTGTGGAACGATTGATATTGAGAAGGCTTTGAGTGAAGGTGTTAAGGCATTCGAACCAGGTCTATTGGCAAAAGCCAATAGGGGTTTACTATATGTTGATGAAGTGAATTTACTTGATGATCATTTAGTTGATGTACTTTTAGATTCGGCCGCTTCTGGATGGAATACAGTTGAAAGGGAGGGGGTCTCAGTTCGACATCCTGCGAGGTTTGTCCTTATTGGGTCAGGAAATCCAGAAGAAGGTGAATTAAGGCCTCAATTATTGGACAGGTTTGGAATGAGTGTTGAAGTTAAGACAGTTAGAGATGCTGAATTAAGAGTTCAAGTAGTTGATCAAAGAACTTCTTTTGATGATAATCCTGATGAGTTTTCATTGAGTGTTGAGAAACAACAGGATGAACTTCAACAAAAAGTTATTAAAGCACAAGAAATATTAAATTCTGTTCAAATGGATGATGACTTAAGATTGAATATTTCTGCAATCTGCGGTGAACTAGATGTTGATGGTTTACGTGGAGATATTGTTACAAATAGGTCTGCAAGAGCAATTGCAGCATTTGAGGGTAGAACTGAAGTTCAAGAAGATGACATAGCAAGGGTTATTTCTTGTTCTTTAAGACATAGACTTAGAAAAGATCCCTTAGAACAAGTTGATTCAGGTGAAAGAGTTATTCAAGCTTTTTGTAAAGTATTTGATTTAGATGAAAAAGAGAATCTTTCAAAATTTCAATTGTCTGCTGAAGCTTAATAACAGTGAGAATAATTGGGATTGACCCTGGATTAGCTAGAGTTGGTTATGGAATAATTGAGATAGAAAGTGAAAGAAAGATATTATTAGATTGCGGCGTTATTGAGACAGGTAAAGATAAAAAAGAAGAAGATAGACTTTATGAGATATTCCAAGATCTTAATGAATTAATAAATCATTGGAACCCAACTGCAGCGGCAGTAGAAAAATTTTTCTTTTATAGGTCGAGTACTACCATTAGCGTGGTGCAGGCCAGAGGCGTGATTATGATGGTATTGGCCTCTAAAAAAATTCATGTTAGTGAGTATTCACCAGCGCAGATAAAATTAACAATTGCTGGGTCTGGAAAGGCCTCTAAGAAAGATATTCTTCATGCTGTTATGTATGACTTAGATCTTAATGAACCTCCAAAACCTGATGATTCAGCAGATGCATTGGCTATAGCACTCACAAAACTAAATGAGGATGGCTTTAACTGAAAATTTAATATGACGATCTTTGAAAATAAGAAATTGGAGAGGGATCTGTTTAGAAAACTAAGAGATGAGATTTCTCTTAATCAAAGAGAAAATGTAGAAAAGAATGTAAGATTATATATTGATTCATTTGTTAAGGGATATAAAAATATTGGGTATATAGCCATATATTGGCCTCTAAAAAATGAAGTTGATATAAGAAGTCTCAAGAAAAAATTTACTTTAGCTTTGCCTAGATGTAAAGATAAAAAAGAGTTGTTATTTTATCCATGGGACGAAAAACCTCTTACCAAAGATTCTGAGGGGATACTAAGTCCAAATAAAACTTCTCCATTAAGTTATTTGCAGATAAGCATGATATTTGTACCATGCCTTTCCGTTGATAAAAATTTAATAAGATTAGGTTATGGAGGAGGTTATTTTGATAAATTAAGGAGAGATAATAATTGGAGAAATATTCCATGCATTGGAGTATTAACTTCTAATTGTGTAAGTACGATTCCATTAACCAGAGCTGAGTGGGATATTCCTTTATCGGGCTTTATCACAGAAAAAGAAATATTTGTATAATAGAAGATTAATAAAATGATTAATTTATAGTTTTAAAAAATGGAAAATCAGGAAAAATACAATAATTTATCAAAATTAGTAGAAAAGTTGAAGAAATCAGAAGATCCAAAAAGAAAATATGAATACATTTTGTGGTTAGGCAAAAAATTGAAAGAACCAGATAGAGAAATCCTTGTTGAAGAAAATAAAGTTAAGGGATGCGTTTCAGAAGTTTTTGTTAAGGCAACTATTAAAGCAGGTAAATTATTTTGGGAAGGATATTCTGATGCTCTCATAACAAAGGGTTTGTTGGCATTTTTAATAAGTGGATTAAATGAGTTAACACCAAATGAAGTTGTTGAAATAGATAAGAAATTTATAGAAGATACTGGTTTGAAAGCAAGTTTAACCCCTTCACGATCAAATGGTTTTTTAAATATTTTATTGAAAATGCAGTCTCAAGCATGTGAATTTTTGTAGGCCTAATAATATAAAATTAAATTCAAAGTTAAAAGAAATAAAAAATGAAAAAATGCAAAATTGGGATTATAGGTTTTGGAACTGTAGGTTCAGGGATTTATAAAATATTAAGTTCTGATGTTGATTCACATCCAATTCTAAAAGAAATAGAAATTGCAAAAATAGCAGTTAAAGATCTTAATAAAAAAAGGGATATTAAGCTAGATAATAATTTATTAACTGATGATCCATTTAAATTAATTAATGACCCCTCTATAGATGTAATTGTAGAAGTTATGGGTGGGGTTGATTTAGCTAAAGATATTATTCTGCAATCGTTAAAATTAGGTAAATCTGTTGTTACAGCAAATAAAGCAGTCATTGCAAGATATGGAGAAGAAATATATAAAACTGCTTCTAAAGAGGGAGTTTATATATTGTCAGAGGCCGCAGTTTGCGGGGGTATTCCAATAATTGAACCCTTAAAAAGATCCTTAAAAAGTAACAGTATTAAAAAAATGATTGGGATAATAAATGGCACAACAAATTTTATTCTTTCAAAGATGACAAATGAAAAAGCTGATTACAAGGAGACCTTAAAATTGGCCCAAAGCCTTGGTTATGCAGAATTTGATCCAACTGCGGATGTTGAGGGCCATGATGCTGCTGATAAGATTTCAATTCTTAGTGAACTTGCATTTGGAGGGAAAATTAAAAGAGAGGAGATTTATTCTGAGGGCATTAGTAAAATTAATCTAAAGGATATAGAATATGCCAATAAATTAGGGTTTGAAATAAAACTTTTAGCGCTCTCCGAAAGGGGACAAATTAATGATGATAATTCACTTGCTTTAAATATTTGGGTAGGACCTTCTTTGATTCCGAAATCTCATCCATTGGCAACAGTTAAGGGAGTTAACAATGCTTTATTGATAGAGGCTGATCCTCTTGGAGAGATCATGTTGTATGGTCCTGGTGCAGGGAGTGGTCCAACAGCTGCATCAGTAGTTTCAGATATATTAAATCTGCATGCCGCTTCATTAAAAAATAATAATTCAATAGATCCATTATTATCTTTTGATTTCTGGAGAAACTGTCATATCATAGGATCTTCAAAAATAAATAAGAAAAATTACCTTAGAATTATTTGTCTTGATAGTCCAGGTGTAATAGGAAAGATTGGAGATATTTTTGGAAAAAATAATGTATCCATCGAATCAATTGTTCAATTAGATGCAAGTGAAGACAAAGCTGAAATTGTTGTTATTACTCATGAGGTGAATAATGGAGATTTTGAGAAATCTAAAGATGAAATAAATTCGCTAAATGAAGTTAAAATTATTGCAAGTCAATTAAGTTGCATTTAAAAAAAATAGTTTGCAAATTTCTTTATGGCTTGTTAAACCGAAAGAAGTAAGTGTTTGGTTTTAGCAACTTAATGATTCATTCAAAACTATTAGACAATAAAAAGGAAAATAATAATTTAATTCTCTCTGAAAACCTTTATAAAGGTGTTTGTGTAAAAATTAAAAATAGCAATAAGACTTTTCAAGTAATTGGTATAAATAAAGATAAAAAAATTTGCTGGGTTAGAGAGTGGCCTTTTGCTTATAATTCTAAAAAAACATTTGCTTTAGAAATAAGTCAAATAACATTACAAATTTTTTGTTCAAATAATTCTTCAGAATAATTAAGTAATAAGGGAATATGAAAAAAAAAGTTGTTTTATCAATTCTTATAATTTTAATTTCTTTTTTACAGAATTCTTGCGGCTCAAAAAGAATATCTAAAAAAATCATAGTAGCAAGTTCTGGGAAAATTGAATCTTTAGATCCAGCGAGAGCAAATACTCTTAAAGCAATTCAATTAATCAGTTCTCTAGGAGACACATTATATGAATTAAATTCTGATGGTGAGTTAATCCCTCTATTGGCCTCGGGGATGCCAATTATTTCAAAGGATAGACTTCAAATAACTATCAATTTAAGAAAGAATGTTTTTTTTCACGATGGAACTGTATTTAACTCAAATGCTATAAAGTTTACCTTTGATAGATTCAAAAGAATTGGAACGATGAATTATATTTTAGGAAATAAGATTAAATCTATAGATACGCCAAGTGAATATTCAGTCATAATAAATTTGAATAAACCAACAAGTTCTTTAAATGGTTTACTCACATCGGTAAATTTGACTCCAATATCTCCCACCTTTTATAAACAATATTCTGATAAGTTTCTAAATGAAAAATTCGTTGGTACTGGCAAGTATCTACTGACGAGTTTTTCTAATGAAGTGCAATCAATTGATCCATATTTGAATTATTGGGGTGAAAAGCCCTTAAATAAGGGTGTTAATTTTGTGGGATATTCAAATTCATCTTCTCTTTTTGGGGCTTTAAAAAGTAAACAAATTGACGTGCTATTATCAAATTCAATTGATGATAGTCAGAGAAAAAGTTTAAATAATTTAAGTAAAAATAAACAGTTTAATGAAGGTAATAGCCCTTTCACTGAATTAAGTTTTATAAGCCTTAAAACTAGTTCTTATCCCTTAAGTAATCTTAATTTAAGACTTGCTTTGGCAAAAAGCCTTAATAGAAAATTGATTAGTGAGAAAGTAAGTTATGGATTAAGAAAGCCATCTAGATCAATTATTCCTCCTATATTAAAAAAAGATAATCAAGAGCTGTGGCCTAAATATAATTATTTAGAAGCGAGGAGGTTATTGCAAAAAGAAAATTATTGCAATGGAAATATTCTAAAAATACCCCTTACTTATAGATCTAATGTACCTGCTGACAAGCTTATTGCACTGACATGGCAAGAAGAAATTAAAAATTCTTTGAAAGATTGTATTGATATCGAACTTAATGGAGTTGAATCTACAACAGTTTACAAGAATCTAAGTTTAGGAATTTATACAGCAGTTATTCTCGATTGGACTGGAGCTTATTCAGATCCAGAAGCATATCTCACCCCTCTTTTAAGTTGTAATGAAATAATTGATGGCATATGTAAAAAAGGAGAATCAGTGTACAGCGGTAGTTTTTGGGGATCCAATAAAGTGGAAAGTTTATTTCTTGAGAGTGAAAAAATAAGTGGAATTAAAAGATTAGAAAAACTTGTTGAAATTGAAAAAATAGCAGCAAATTCAATCCCTTATATTCCTATTTGGATATCCTCTCAAAAAGCATGGTCTCAAAATAAAATATCAAAACCTATTTTTAATGGTGCAGGAATAATTTCATTGAGTGATCTAGAGTTAATTGATGAGTAGAAATTTAAATAAACTACTAAATTATTACTTACTAAAAATTTCATTAATACCGATAATGCTATGGATAATTTCTTCATTAGTATTTATTTTATTGAGAGTTGCCCCAGGCGATCCTGTCGATGCCATACTTGGATCTGGTGCAGATGAGGTTTCAAGGGAATTTCTAAGAAATAAATTGGGGCTAAATGAACCTTTGATTAGTCAATATTTTTCATATATTAAAAATATATTACACTTAGATTTTGGCCAATCTCTTAGTACCCAGGAGCCAGTCCTAAATATTATTATTAAGTCATTGCCTGCGAGTCTTGAGCTTGGCTTCTTTTCAATATTAAGTGCCACAATAATAGGCTTCCCATTGGGATTAATTGGCTTAAGAAATAGAGGTAAAAAGACTGATTATATTACGAGAATATTAGGAATTGCTACTTATGCTATCCCTCCTTTTTGGGGTGCAATGTTAGCGCAATTATTATTTTCTGTATTCTTTAATATTTTCCCAATTGGAGGTAGATTTCCAATATTTCAGCAACAACCTCAAATTACAGGTTTTCTAGTTTTAGATAGTATTCTTTCAAATAATATTATTGCTTTGAAAGATAGTCTTTATCATCTCGCACTTCCTTCAATTACCCTTGGCTTTTTATTAAGTGGTATATTCAGCCGCTCATTAAGAGTAAATTTGGATAAGACTTTTAAAAGTGATTATGTAAATGCTGCTATATGTAGAGGAATATCAAGGAAAAAAATATTTATAAACCATGCATTGCCTAACGCTCTATTGCCAATAGTCACTATTTCTGGCTTGACTATTGCTTCATTAGCTGGAGGTGCTTTATTGTTCGAGGTAACTTTTTCATGGCCAGGTATAGCTTTAAGATTACATGAAGCTATTTCTCAAAGAGACTATACCTTGGTTCAAGGAATTGTAATTTTTACCTCTATGCTCATAGTTTCTTTAAATCTCTTCGTGGATATTTTAATAGCATATTTAGATCCACGAATAGAATACTAATTTTCGGAAATTTCTTTTATTGTTTCAAGATCTAAAAGATGGAAATCAAGTCCCAAATCTCTTTGATTTTTAACTACTATAGGGATCTTTTGGTCTTTAATATTTTTTAAAAATTCAATTATAAATTTTGTAGATAAATCTTGTACCAATATTGGCTCTGAACCAATAAAAGTTTCACTTATTTTGAATACGTCATTATTTTCTTCATAGCTTTTATTAATTCTTATTGGAGAGAAATGACTTGCCCCTTCAATGATTAAAAATCTATTTGATGGATTATTTAAAGCAGAAAAAACTCTAAATTGTTCATTCATTAATGGCGTAATAAGGTCATAAGTACCACCTATTAGAAGAGTTGGTGTTTTAATGCCTGTACTATTTTCTTTTGGCCATACTAAACTGCCAAACGAATTAAAACCTATAATAGCACTCGCCTTATTAGAGTTATTTTTCTTAGGAAATGGTATTTCGCTCAACTGACATTGAAGTAATTTAGATAAATTTGTTACCGCAAAGTCTTTTAATGCTGAATCACATTTGCTATCTAGTTGATCAGTAGGTTTATTTCCTTCATATAAAAGTGCTATTAAAGCACCAAGTGAATGCCCCATTAAAATATAAGAATCATTAGGTAAACCAAATTCTCCATTTTCATGAGCTTTTAATACAGCATCTAAATCTTTAATTCTATATAAGAAAAAGTCTGCACTTCCTGGTAATGTTTTCTTGCCTTCGAGTACTTCTATAAGTGACTCCAAATTACTTCCTATATGATCTATGAATAATATTGGCCAACCTCTTTTAGCCAATTCGTTGCCTATCCATTTGAAATTACTAATTTCGCCTCCAAGTCCTGGCATGAAAATTATCAGTTCTCTATCTTCATTTGTTTTTTTGCTTTTCCATATTTCAATTTCAAAAGGTTTCACTCGGTGAGGAGCATAAATTTTTTTATCAATTTTTATAAGATCTTGAGTTAATTTTTTTTCAGTATTTTTGAAGGAATTTTGGGTCGTTATTTCAAGTTTATTTAATTTGGATAAAAGTTCTTGTTGCATTGATAATTCATTTTTCCAAGATGAAATTATTAAAATTAAATTATCAATATCAAGTGAAATTTCTTCTGATGGTAATGCCTTTATGATTTCTAAAGTTGAAACTTCTTTTTTTTGATCTAATAAATTTTCTATAGTGTTATAAATTTCTGTTCCATTATTGTCATTTGGAACTTTAATGCTTTTGCTTAATTCTGTAAGAATTTTACGCCCTATCCAACTTCTTAATATTTCTCTATTTAATCCCTCTTCCTTGAAAACTGGAAATTCTAAAAATTTTGATAATTCAAAAAATCTTATTAATCCATTTTTTTTTAACCAATCTATTAATTCTGTTGAATCATCTTTGTATTTTTCTAATTTTGATAATTGTTCTATAGTAAGGGGGATTTCCATCTCTTCAAATTTAATATTTATCTTTTCAGCAGCCTTTAAACCATTATTTAAAAATAAACCATAAAAACCAAAAAAAATTATAAAAATGTATTTCACTTGTGATTAGTCCAAATAGTTTACAAATTAGCAAAAATTGGTGGATTCAATTTCCATATCATTTAAGGTTAATAACCAAGATAAGATTTTACGCTGCATTTGGAGCAGGAGGTGTTATTTATTTAACATCACTTATTTTTAATAACATAGGATTATCGGCAACAGATATTGGCTTAGGGTTTACCATTTCAGCAATAATTGGAACCGTAACAAGACTCTTTACAGGTAATTATCTTAATAAAACAGGAAAAATTCAATTTCCAATAGTTACTTCTTCAATACTGAGTATTGCCGCTAGCTTATGCCTCATTCTTTCAAGAGATACTTTTTTATACTTAATTGGACAATCATTTGTTGGGGCTGCTGCAGGAATATATTGGCCTGCTGCCGAGCTTGGGGTGCCCTATTTTTGCCATCCTATCGAAACACGAAAAGCTTATGCTCTTGTTAGAAGTTCGGAGGCTTTAGGAATATTTCTAGGGGTATTCTTAGGGGGTTATATGACGAATTTTTTGTATTCAAAATCAGTTTTTTTTAATGATATATTTTGCATGTTAGTTATCACATATTTAATATCTAGAAATAGTTCTTCTATTAAAAAAAAACTAGAAAATTTCCAAAAAAAATTTGTAGATCCAATTAATCAGCGTCAATTGAAATGGAATAATAATTCAATAATAATAATATTATCTATTTTATTGATAACTACCTCTTTAGCTTTGATTCAAGTAACTTTGCCTCTGGATCTTGTTAAAGGTGGAGTATATCGCAATGCATTAAGCCAAGAAATTATTAGTCTTATAATTTCTATTCAGTTAATTTTATTGTTGTTTTTACAATGGCCTATAGGTTCTTGGATTTCTAAGAAAGAAAGACTATTTGGCTTGAAATTTAGTTTAATAAATTTCTCTTTCGCTTCATTTTTATTATTTATTTCTAGTTATTTAAATATCCCCGCTTTTTATTTAATTTCTTTTTCATTAATTTTAGTAAGTTTAGGGACTGCTTCATTTCTTCCAACATCAACAGATATCGTTTTCAGAATAGCTCCTTCAAATAAAAAAGGTTTTGCACTTGCTCTACTATCACAATGTTTCGCTATGGGGTATTTTTTTGGACCATTTATTTCAGGACGCATATTAGATCTATTTGGTTATGCTTCAATAATCTGGCTTTCAATTTCATGTTGTTGCTTTATTGTATTTGTAATTCTATTTAAGAGATTATTTTAATTAATCTTTTCTAATTCAATAATTCTTCTCTCTCTTAGAAATAAGAAAAAAGGTGCAGAGAATGCGAAGGCTATAAGAAAAGTTCCAGTGTATACAACCCACATATTCTTTATGTTTAGTTTTTTTGATTCATTTACTATCCATATAAAAATAGCGCTTGCACCTATTAATAAGTCTCTAGAAATTGACTGCGCTGCAGGGTTCGCATTCGCTAAAGAAATGAAGTTATTTATATCAAAGCTGTTTCCATATTCCCTAGCAAATTGGAAATTTGCCATCATTGGCAGGACAGCACCCAAAATTGATAGAAAAAGGTAAAGATAAGATAGTATCTGTTTATTATCTTTTAAAATGTTAAATGAATTCACTTGCCAAAAATATTTCTTTTAATAATAGTATTTAAAAGCTTATGGTTGTTGAAAAGAATAAAAAAGTTGAAGACTATAAATTTAAAAAAGGAAATTTAAATTTTGCTGTTGTTGGTCATGTTGAGTGGATAAATTTCTTAAAGGTAGATCAATTACCAAAACACGGAGTTATTTCTCATTCTACAAATTCCCTTGAGTATCCAGCTGGTGGTGGCTCAATTATTTCTAAAATACTTTCTGATTTAACTTTAAATCAAATTCATTTTTTTACGTCATTAGGTAATGATGATTATGGAGATAAATGTTTCAATATTCTCTCAAATATGGGAATTAAGTTACATGTAGCTTGGCGCGATAAACCAACTAGAAGAGGATTTAGCTTAATTGACTCTCAAGGTGAAAGAGCAATTACAGTAATTGGAGAAAGGTTAGCTCCAAATTGTAAAGACAATTTAGACTGGAGCATTTTAAAAAAAATGGACGGAATTTTTATTACAGCATCTGATTCAGAGGTTTTTAAAATGGCTAGATCAGCTTCAGTACTTTGCACAACTCCAAGAGTGGGGTTGAATACAATTAATAAATCAAATGTGCTTCTGGATGGATTAATAGGCAGTAATCTTGATCCTGGTGAAGTTTTTTCTTTTTCTGAATTATCGTTAAAACCAAAATATACTATTAAAACGGAGGGAGAGAAGGGAGGCATAATATTTCCTGGGGGAAGATATAAAGCTCTTAAAAACAAAAAATTAAAGGTTGATTCTTATGGATGTGGCGATTCTTTTGCCGCTGGTATTCTTTATGGAATGGCATCTAAATGGGATATAGATAAAAGTTTAAATCTTGCTAAAGTAATGGGAAGAGACGCGAGTGAGTTTTTCGGCCCATATGCAAATAATGATGACAAATAATTGAATTAATAATTTCATGAGCAATTTAGAAAATAAAAATAAAAACGTTCTTGTAGAAAACCTTATTGTTCTCTTCTTATTTACTGTCTTTTTGGTTTTTAAATCTTTGAAAACCTTATCAAAAATTTTTACTTATGGAATCTTAAAAAAAGAAATATTAACTACCAAAAGTAACTTAGGCGTTGATATAAAGATAAAAATTAAATAGATAATGAATATATTTGTAGTTTTTCTGATTTTAGGAGTTATTTTTTTGGTCTACAAAAAAATTAAATCTAAAAAACCAAAGAACTCAAAATTAGACAAATTTAAAAATAAACTGAAGAGCACTCAAACAAATATTGAAAGAATATATTTAAGGGAGGAAGAAAAAACCTTCTCAAATCCCAATATTAATATTTATATTGGAATTTACGATAATGAAGAAAATATAAATAGAAAATCCAATATACACAGAGCAAGACTTTCAAAATTTAAGAAATCCAAATTAAATGGCGAAATGATATTTCAAGACGATGAACAAAGGATTTATAAATTTAATAATGGTAAGAAAGTTTACTTATAATTTTTATTGCTAACTACACTCAAGACTTTCTCTTGTTGAAACTCCCGTAGTTGGATTGATTCCATCCGCAATTTCACAAAGATTTCTTTGGTCTTCGCTGTCAAGAATAGCGTAAGAAAAATCTGCTCCTTCTATTTGAGCTCCTGCAAAACTACTGCCTGATGCGATCATATTTATTAAAACAGCATTTCTAAGATCTGTTTTTTGGAAATTAACTCGATCAGAAAGAGTATCGGTCAAGTCGATTCCATTTAAATTAGAACCTTTTAAATCCGATAGGGTTAATGTAGTTCCATGTAAATCAACATCACTAAAATCTGCGTCTCTCGCAACAGCTCCAGCTATAGAAGACAAATGAAGATCCTCTCCATGGAAATCAAATCCTGTAATATTAGCTCTAACATAACTTGGAACTTCATCTCCCTCGCCCTTAACAGCTACATTAGCCCCAGCAAAAACTGGAGAGGATAAAACTAAGAAAGAAAAAGTTATACATAAAAAATATTTTAAAAAACTAAAAAATTTCATACCCAAAAAAATCCAATATTTTTATTTTATAACAATTAGATAATTTTTTAAATTGATGTGTAAATTTGGAACTCCTTTTTAAGATTATTTAACACTGAAAATTTTAAATCTAGGTTCTAGATTTGTTATGCAATCAAGAAGTTTTTTGTTATCTTTGCTATTTATGACCTTGAATTCAGATTCAACTGTGCCATCTTTATCTCTTATGGCTTGATTTAAAACTATAGAACCGTTTTCGTCAGATACAGATCTATGAAAAGTTCCTCTAGGTATCCTTAAAATATATCCACAAGATTCTAATCTAACTTTATAAAAAGGATAATCCCACCCAAAATTAACAAGAAAAAATGTTCTACCCCCAGAGATAGCCAATAGATTATCTTCTTGATTGTGATGTATGTAAAATTGCCAATTATTAAATTGCTCTGCATTTGGCGGACTAACTGCAGGACCACTATGAATAACTAGATCTCTGAAATTTGATTCATTGATACTAATATCAAAAAATCTGACATCTTTTGTATCACGAAATTTTTCATAGCTTATCAATTCAAACATTTTTGATTTGATAACTGGAATTTCTAAACTTGAGTTCAATTTTCTTCAAAGGTTACACAAATGAAAACAGATATATTTCTCTAAGAACGTATCAATTAACACTAAAAAAGAAACACATTTTTATTTATTATTTTCGCTTGTTTTAAAAGATAAAAAATTTAGTTTTTATTTAATTTTAAGAGGTTTGATTTCCCAGGATAAAGTATTTTCTAGATTATTTTTTCCTATGAAGTTACCTGTAATTACAGAGGTTAAATTAGATTTGGAAGAGGATACCAATGTTAAATATCTTTCGTCTATTAATCCTTTCCCGCTTGGATCAAAACCTCTCCAACCAGCCCCCGGAATATATAACTCAGCCCAAGCATGTAAATCTAACTCAGTAGGTAATGGATCTTCAAAATGATAACCACTTACAAACCTACTTGGGATTCCAATAGACCTACAAGCTTCAACCATTAGCATTGCTAAATCTCTGCATGAACCAATACGTTCTCTAAGTGTTCTGCTAGCCGGCCATGCTGGACCTGTATGTCTTTTGGTATATTTAACCCGATCTTGAATAATCTCTATCAACTGGTAGGTAAATGATAATGCATTATTAATGCTTCCTGCTAAAGCTTCTTGGGCAAGTTCTACGGCAGAGGGATCATGCTGTCCATTGGGCATCCACCCCTCTAATGCTCCCTGTAAATCTCTATTAATAATGCTTCTACAAAAAGGTAATGTTAAATCTCTATTTTTAACCCCTTCAATAATGTTTGGATGTTTAATTGTTTCAACTTCGCTAATTGATTCAATAATTAAATTATCTGTTAATCCATTGAATCTGATTCTATTAATCTCTTCTCCGCTTGCGGCAAGTAATGGATAGATAATGTCTGGTTCTGGGGTTATTTTTAGTTCAAAATTCTTTAGCTTTTGGAATCCATTTGACCTTGGCTTTATACATAATCTATGCTCCCCTAATTGAACAGGTTCTTCATATTTATATTCAAGCTTGTGAATGTATTTAATTCTCATTGAATAAACTTTTTAATTAATAAAATATTTTTCTTGAATAAGATCATTTAATTTATTCAAATCTATTTGCAATGAATCGATTGCTTCATGTAAACCATGGTTGATTATATCTTCAATTCTGATATAACTCCACTTTGCTTGAAGCAAACCTCTCATGCATTCTAATTCTGAAGGATTTTCTGTAGATGGAGCGGTATCTATCGTTTTAAGTGTATTACTTATTCCATCAAGACAGTATCTTACTGATCTCGGAAAAATTGGATCAAGTAAAAGAAATCTCGCAACTGAATTAGGCTTTATAGAATTTTGTACTGCTTTCCTAAACATTTGATAGGCTCCAGCTGAACGTAAAAGAGCAATCCATTGCAACTCATCAAGAACTCCTCCAAGTTCATCTAAGCTGGGTAGGAGTAAGTAATATTTAACATCTAAAATTCTTGATGTTTTGTCAGCTCTTTCGATTAATCTACCAAGAATGCTGAATCTCCAAGCAAGATCTTTGCTTAGAGTCGCATCTGTAATTCCATAAAAAAGCTGACATTCCCTCCTTATTTCACTTAATTGTTCTTGTCTTGGTTTATTCCATATTGCTTCTCCTTCTTGCATATTCCAATATAAAATATTAATTTGTTCCCACATCTCTGTGGTCATGACATCTCTGATTTGGCGTGCATTTTCTCTTGCCATTTGAATGCAAGAAATTATACTGTTTGGGTTTAAACGATCTCTTATTAAAAAATTAATAACGTCATCAGGTTTTTTCTCAGGGAATCTTTTATCAAAAGATTCTCTGTCACTTGAAGCTTCAATTAATGGGAGCCAAGGTTCCGCACTTCCTGGTGGACAATCTAAAGACATTGCTTCACTTACTTCCACGAAACGAGATATATTTTCCGCGCGTTCTAGATAACGATTGATCCAATAAAGAGATTCTGCTACACGACTTAAAAGCATATTATTTACCTACAACCCATGTATCTTTGCATCCACCACCTTGAGAAGAATTGACGACTAATGATCCTTTTTTTAATGCTACCCTCGTAAGCCCACCAGGGCTAACCCATGAATCTTTCCCTCTCAAGATATAAGGCCTTAAATCAACGTGACATGGATATAGTTCTCCATCACATAACGATGGCACAGTAGATAATTCTAACGTTGGTTGTGCTATGAAATTTCTTGGATTTTTTTTAATTTTATTAGCGAATTCTTCTATTTCGCTGGTTGTTGAGTGAGGTCCAATTAGCATTCCATAACCCCCGGCTTCTGCCACAGACTTAACAACAAGTTTTGGTAAATTTTCTAGAACATATTCTCGATCCTTTTTGTAATGACAAATATACGTTTCTACATTTTTAATAATAATTTCTTCATCAAGATAATATTTAATCATTTTTGGAACAAAAGAATAAATCATTTTGTCATCTGCTATTCCAGTCCCAGGTGCATTGGCTAAAGCAACATGACCTGCCTTAAAAACATCAAGTAATCCGCTAACACCAAGGCAGGAATCTTTTCTGAAATTGAGAGGATCTAAGAAATCATCATCAATTCGTCTGTAAATTACATCTACTCTTTTTAATCCAGAGGTGGTTTTTAAATACACATAATCATCATTACAAACTAAGTCATGACCTTGAACTAGTTGGATTCCCATTTCTTGAGCTAAATAACTATGTTCAAAATAAGCACTATTAAAAATTCCTGGAGTTAGTAGAACTATCTTGGGAGTATCTGTCCAAACAGCAAGGTCTTGAAGCGTTTTTAAAAGATATGATGGATATTCATCAATTGGTTTTACTATTCTGCCAGAGAAAAGATTAGGAAAAATATTCTTCATAACTAATCTATTTTCTAAAAAATAAGCAACCCCAGAAGGGCATCTTAAATTATCTTCTAAAACATGCCAATCTCCTTTTCTATCCCTTATTAAATCAAGTCCTGAAATTTGACACCATTTATTTAGTGGAGGTTTGAAACCTATCATCTGAGGTCTCCAACCTTCTGAACTCTCTATTAATTCTCTTGGAATTATTCCATCATTTATTATTTTTTGAGAATTATAAATATCATCTAGAAATAAATCTATTGCCTCAAGCCTTTGTTTTAGGCCTTTTTCTAACGTTACCCAATCATCTTTACTAATTATTCTGGGAAGTGGATCAAAAGGTAATATTCTCTCAGTACCTTTTAAACCAGTATCGTTTAATCTAAAAGTTGCACCATGTCTTAGTAATAATTTTTTTGCGGCAGAGTGATTCCTGTTTAATTCTTCAAGTCCCATATTATCTAAAGATGAAAGAAGTGGAATTAATATTTCTCTAGCAGAGTTAACATTATCCTTAAAGTATTCATCAAAACTATTTTTAGGCTGATAACTTGAAAACATATATTTCATCGTTTAGTAACTTTTACTTTAGCTTTATATCTTTATTCGTATTTATGGCTACCAAAAATAATATCTCTTGACTCGATCTATATCATTATTTTGATCATTGAAGTATATTTCTTAAAAATCTAAAAGGCATGAGTTCTAGTAATTGGCAATTTGTTTTTTTTAGATATTTCGCAAGCTTTCTTTTTATCCTCTCTCATAGTTTGCTGGTTCTTGATCATCTACCAGTAGGGGCGGCACTTCACGGACTTGGGGAAGTTTTTATTGCTCCTTGGGCTTTTAGGGAAAGAGCATGGGATCTTGTTGTTATTGCAGTTTTATTTTTCTTCTTCGATATCTGGGGACTTATAAACACTCCTTGGAATTAACTGATATTATTTATTTACTAATTCTGGGAAAATCATAAAATAAAATGAATTCTTATTTTAATCAAATTTATAAAATAATTTTTCTTTTATTACTTACGAATAGTTCCAGTTTATATGCACATAATTTATCTAATGGTGGTTGTAAAGAACATTGTGGGCAAAAAGTTAAAGCAATAAGTAATAAAAACAAATTAAAAAATATTAATGATCAAATAAATATTGAAAGTAAAAATTCTTGTTTAAATAAATCACTTTGTAGAGGTTGAGCTCTTGAGATTTTTTTAATTGTTTTATGAAGTTTATTCTTTGATAATTATCATTAAATTACCATTTGCTTGATAATTTTTATTAGGAGGATTTATTTGATTTTTAATTAAAAAAATAAAAGTATAAATCAATGGTAGAAGTAATGATGAAGCAGCAACTAAAGCGATTATCTGGTTTAACCTAATATATGGTTTTTTTACGAGATTCTCTCCGCATAATCCACAAATCAAATTACCTTTTAAGGATTGTTTCTGAAATTGATATTTAGGATTGCAATATGGGCAATAATATCGAACCATTTTTAAATGTTATTGTTTTAATCATTATCTATAAAACTAGAAGAAAGTCATCTTATTAAAAAAAGAGGGCTAATTTAAGCCCTCTTTTATCTCTTACTTATATTTTTTACTGAAGTTAATAACGCACCTAAATCATGGATCCTTGTTGCTAACTTCTATTAAGCTAATACTCACCAAAATTAACTAATTGTCTTTAACTGGGGCAAAAACTCTAGAATTAAGCTTGTTTCTTAAAGGGCACCTAAACGATGCAGAAGAAGGAAGCTTAGACATTAATAAAAAATAATTGGAGCAGTTAATTAAATTAGTTCGGTTTATTCCGAAATTTCAGGCAGGCTATCGATCATTTTGAAAGACCTCCTAGAACTCAACAATATAAAATTAGGAAAATATTTCTCTAAAGACAATCCGTTTTTATACGCATTGCTTTTTAATTAAAAATGTCCGAGAGTAGTAATCAATCGTGCTAATTTTTTGAGATATTTTTAGTAAGTTTTGCTTATTTCTTTTGATATTTAATTCGTCTATCTTAATTTTAAATAATTGAGGAAATCATTTATGAATCATTCGAAAGAAGTTAGTAAAGCTGATCAATCTAATCCTATAGACGAATATTTTCAATGTCTCTCATATTGCGATATTCACCCAAAAGGTATAGATAATGACTGTGAAGTCATCTGCATGGAAAGACATTTAAAAGCTAACTATTGGTAGTTTGAATTATTTTATTTTCTTGCTTAAATTCCTTCAAAAAGAATTAGTACGAACTTTAAATTTCCAAACATTTACTACACCTTTTGCGTTAACTGCAGCTAGTGCACAATCATCAGGTCTCCACGAAAGTGCACCCACTAAATCGCCTGCGAATGCAGCCCCAACTGGGTCACCATTACCGTCTTTTTTTAGAAAACTTGCGACAACAGAACCATCTCTAGATCCGGAAGCTACAAGCATGCCTTTATTTGAAAAGGCTAGGCTAGAAATAGGTTCGGTATGGTGCCATAGCTCTCCCGGCATAGTTCCCTCGGGACCGTCACCTATAAAGCTCCACACTGTAATTCTTTCACTGCCACTAGTTGCTAATAATTTTCCACTATCGTCAAAAGAAAGGTGACTAGGTTTTCCTGGGTATCCTGTCATTTCAGCATCCATTCCAGTTGATCTTCTCCAAAAATGAACTGAATTGTCTTGACTCCCGCAAGCGACTATATCACCATCAGGACTTAATTCCATTGAGACTAATGATCCTTGCCACTCGAGCTTTTGATTCGTTTTATTATTTACTATGTCAAAGAATGTTACTCTCCCGTAGCAGGCTGTAGCTAGCTCATTATTATTTGACCATTTTATTGCACTCACTGTGCTTGGATGATCATCTGATACCCATTTTTCTTCACCAATTTCATTAAAAACATATACTTTTTTTGAAGAAGCTGCTGCAAGAAATAAGCCATCATTTGACCACTTAAGATGCTCTACCCAAGCCTTGCCAAGATCGAGAGTTTTAATTACTTTACCTTCGTGACAATTATATATTTGAATATTTCCATCTTGACCGGAAGTTGCAAAAATCTCTCCTTCTGGATGAATGGACATTGCTAATAGACCACCAGAGTGAGTATTTTCTTTTTTCCAAATAATTTTCCCAGTATCTCCTTCAAAGGCAAAAATACCTCCTGCTACATCCCCAACAATGAATAACTTTCCTTTAGTAGCCCAACCACAAACTATGGCATAATCATTAACTTCAGCTGTCCATCCCTCGTGGAACATGCCTCTTGGGCTAAATGATTCTATATCAGGCATTTATCAAAACCTTCTTTCATCTCTTTCTCGTCCAAATTTCTACCTATAAAAACAAGTTGGTTTCTACGAGGTTCGTTACCCCATTCCTTATCAGGTTGCGCTGTAAATAACATATGTACTCCTTGGAAAACTATTCTCTGTGGGTTGCCTGAGTAGCTAATGAAACCTTTAGTTCTAAATATATCCACCCCTTTTTCAGAAAGAAGTCTGCCCAACCAAGTATTAAGTTTTTCTGGATCAACATCTCCAAATCGTTCAATTGCAATGGACGTTACTTCATCATCGTGCTCGTGCTCGGCTTGCCAGAACCTTTCAGTATTAAATGGAATCTCTTTATTTTCCTCACTTTTAATGACTTTCATATTGAATTCTTCAGCAGTGTGCTGTGTAAACAAACCTATTTTTGTTGGTTTTTCTATGTTTAGGATGAAGGATTTATTTCCTTTATCCTCCAATTTGAGATTTATATGTTCTCCATATGGAATAGTATTTCCAGGTTCTAAAGTATTAGCTTTTTCTGCATAAAGTCTTACGGAGGATTCAGCACCATCTTTTAGTTCCTCCTCATTCTCACCTTGGTTAACGAGGGCTACTAGGGACATTTCTGGATCGGGTCCTTCTTCTAGCATTAATTCATATTTACCTGCATCAAGATCGTAAACACCTGTCCATTCAAAAGGATATTCTGGTTCAAGAAATGTTGGTCTGCGTTTAAGGATCTGATCAAGATCAAATGCACTTAGATTTAAGACTGTTTCAATGGGTACTTTGGCATTCTCGGCTCTAATAATTCGAGTCATTCGGTTCATATCTCTCAATCTCGATTCAAGAGTATCTAGTGCATCATCAGAGACTAAATCGGTTTTATTAAGGACAAGAACATCTGCAAATGCCACTTGTTCTGAACTTTCATCACTCCTACCTAGTTGTTGATCAATATGAGCAGCATCAACTAAAGTTACAATTCCATCAAGAGTAAATTCAGAACTAATTTCTTCATCCATGAAAAATGTCTGCGCGACTGGCCCAGGATCTGCTAATCCGGTCGTTTCTACTAAAACATAGTCAAACTTATCTCTTCTTTTCATAAGGTTGCCAAGGACTCTTATTAAATCACCGCGAACAGTACAACAAATGCACCCGTTTGACATCTCAAACACTTCTTCATCGGCATTAATTACGAGCCCTTGATCTATCCCTACTTCACCGTATTCATTCTCAATTACGGCTATTCTTTTCCCGTGCTCTTCACTTAGTATTCTATTAAGTAAAGTAGTTTTCCCTGAACCTAGAAATCCAGTGAGAATAGTAACTGGAACTTTATCTTTGATGCTCATTTAATGATTTTTACCAAATAAACAATAGCTTAATAATAGTAATAATAAGAAATGAAAACCGTTTTTATTAGAAAAATTTAATCTGAAAGTTTGTACCATTCAGACTCAAGATTGGAGCCAGATTCTTTATCACAGCTTCCACCTAATGAATCAACAATTGTACAAGTGTTGTGTACGGCTACTGAAACCGTATTACCATCCATCATCAATCCATCAACGAATATTTGATTAGAAGCTAAAGGAACTGAACTTTGTCTACTTAAGTTCCTTAATAACTTAGATGCTGGAATTTGTTCAGGAAATATTGCCTGAACACTCTCTTCATCTAACATTTTTAAAGTAGAACTTATGTTGTCTGGCCTTAAGCTTGAGGAGTCTCCAAGAAAGTCAAGTAAACTAATGGTTTCAAAACCAAATGCATCCCCGTAGTATTCCATTGCTTTGTGTTTAGAGACAATTACTCTGTTTTCCTCAGGAATAGAGCTTACTTGTTCGACGATCCAACTATCTAAGCCTTCTAAGAGAGAATCAGCTTTTTCGAATCTTTCATTAATTAGTTTTCTGTCACCTCTATTAAAAACTGAAATATCTTTCTTTAAACTTTTGCTTATAAGATCTCCCATCTTTATGATGTTATGTGGATCATGCCATACATGTGGATCTAGACCTCCATGGTCATGATGGTGATGCCCCTCTCCTTCGTCTGGAACTTGTGCTATTGGTTCTACATCACTATTTGAAACGTCTTTAAAAAAGTGTTGAGTTGCTTCAAACTCAAAAGGCATGTGTTCAGTAAAAAATATATATTCTCCATCTTCTTTGATATCCACGTTAAAAACAGTACTTTCTTTTCTTTGATCAAAGTTAAGAACAAAAGCTTTATTACTTGCTATCAAAGTTCCATCATTTTTTCTGCTTATTGAGTCTTTAGATCCTAATAATTCTTTGGCTAAATCTTCAGACCCTTCTATGTCATTAGATTTGAGAATCACCATCTTCATTGCAGGATCTGCATATTCGCCATCGACTTTTTCAAATGACCATTTGTATGAACCCTTAGAAAGCTGGAATTTACCTGCCCATTCGAAAGCACCCTCGGCATGATCATCATGTCCACCATGGTCTGAATGATCATCATGACCTCCGTGATCAGAATGATCATCTACCTTAGCTGAATGTTCAGCATGATCGTCATGTCCGCCATGGTCTGAGTGGTCATCGTGGCCTTCATGATCAGAATGATCATCTACGTCTATTGCACTAACACCTACAACAACAGTATTCTTTTTACTTTCCCAATTTCTCATACTTGGAGTCATTTCTTTGCCAAGAGTGAATACTTTGTCTGCGCTATTTAGTAATTGAGCTTGTCTTGGATTGATCTTTAAGTCATGAACATCCTGTTTTCTATCTACTAAGCATGTAACTTCGTCAGATGGTAACGCAATTGATTTAACTAAATCACAAACTAGTGGTTCTACTGCTACGTATGACTTCCCTTTAGCCATTACATCCTGCCCAAAACCAGAAAATATAATCGTTCCAGCGATTACGGAATTTTTAATAATTGACTTACTCGAACCTTTTTTATTTGTTAAAAGTCTTTTAAAAATTGACATAAAAAAATTATTAAATACTTAAAAATGATAATCATTTTCATTACACCTGACAAGAAAAGGTATCAAATGTTATGAAAATAATACGCAGCTTATATTATTGGTAAGCTTGTAAAGTGACTTTTTTCATGAAGATTAATTAATGGCTACTTTAGTCGCTGAAAATTTAACATTTGCATACACAGAAAAAAGTAAGCCAGCTTTAAATAAGGTATCGGTTGAGATTAAACCTGGAACTCTAACAGCGCTAGTAGGTCCAAATGGTGCCGGTAAATCCACTCTTTTGAGGATATTGCAAGGACAAAATACTCCAGATAAAGGCGAAATAAAAATTGATGGTGAAAATTTATATAAATCTAGAGCTCTAGTGGCACTTATGCCTCAAAGAAGTTCTATGAATTGGAAGTTTCCCATTACAGTTGAAAAATTGGTATCTCTTGGTCAAATAAAGTATTCAAAATCAAGAAGTAATAACCCCTTTCAAATCAAGGCTCTTCTAGAATATCCTAATTCTTGGATTAATAAATGTTGTGAATTAGAAGCGACAATGCAAAGAGTAGGAATTGCTAATTTGGCTAATAGAAGACTCGATTCTCTTTCAGGAGGACAGCAACAAAGAGCTCTATTAGCAAAAACTCTTATGTCCCCTGCAAAAATATTTCTTCTGGATGAACCTTGTGCGGCATTGGATCCCCCCGCAAAAGAGGACTTCCTGAAAATTGTTCGTCAACTCGCAGATGCGGGACTTTCTTTGCTAGTAAGTAGCCATGATTGGGGCGAGTCTCTAAATAACTACGATCAAGTAATCGTTCTTGATAAAAGTGTTTTAGCAGTTGGTAGTCCTGATCAAATAAAAGATAAATTAGATGCTATAAACATAAGCTCTATAAGGGAAAATAATTTCTGTGATTAGAAAATGTTCCTTATTAATTTTGAGCTTGATAACAGTTTTGGCAAAGTCCGAAATATTCGAGTGTATGAAACAAAAGTTGAAACTTTCTTGGATTTTTTTTAGGGGCATGAATATCTTTAACAGGACAACCTTCCATTTTCGACGTCTCTCCGCATTGAACGCAGGTCAAATGATGAATGTCTCTATCTACGGGAGTGTAAAGAACCTCTCCTGTTGGGAGATGTCTAGAACGAATTAAACCATGCTTTATAAGAACTTGAAGATTCCTGTAAACAGTTGTCAGTCCCATAACCTTTCCGCTTTCAATCAATTGTCTATGCAACTCTTGACCGCTCAGTTCATCCTCGCATTTATTAAGTTCTTCAAGAAGTTGTTCTTGTCTTTTGGTAATGTCAGACTTAGTTACCATTGTTTTCAAAATCTTTTTTTGCTTCGTATTTTTGATCATACCGAATCTTTCGAATAATGTCTTTTATTAATAACAACTGGTGGCTGGTTCCATTAATAATAACTATATTCTCTGGGATTTTATGCCCAGCTATGGGAACTGTATTAATCACTCATAAGAGATTATTACAAGTTAATTTAATCTCTCATTGTGTGTTGCCTGGACTTGCTCTCGCATTAGCGCTTGGAATTCACCCCTCAATTGGTGGTGTTATAAGTGGTCTTCTGGGCTCAGTAATTGCGGAAAGTTTAACTAATAGAAAAAGTGAAAATTATGAAGCAGTTATGAATACTATTCTCGCTGGAATGCTTGGATTTGGGGTCCTTATAATCCCTTTACTCGGAATAAGGATTGATTTGGAGGCAGTATTATTTGGCGATTTATTGACAGCAAATTTTGGAGATTTACTTAGAACAATAATTGCTTTTTTAGTATTTATACTTTTAATGACTTTTGGATATGAAAAGGTTGTTTATGTGGGATTGGATCCAGAAGGTGCATCCGCGAGCGGTATAAACGTTTCTTTATTAAATCTCGCTTTGAGTTTTACGACGGCATTAGTAATTGTTAGTTCAATGTCAGCAGTGGGAGTGATTCTTGTAATTGCTCTTCTTTCTACGCCAACTTTGTTAGGGCTAAATAAGGCTCATAGTTTAAGAATTGCAATGATGAGGTCTTCATTTTTTGGATTATGCATTTCACTTCTTGGATTTATTCTTTCTATAGTCTTTAATCTTTCGCCCGGGCCTGCAATTAGTGTTATTTGTGTTGCATCTCTTTTAATTCCTAAGCTTCGCAAATAGTTAAATCTTAAATGTCCAATCAGAGTTTAATGCTTGAGCTTCTGGATTGTTTTTTAAAGCTAATTCCATAGCCTCTTTTTTATTATTAGCTATAACAACTTCATCAAATTCCTTTCCATTTTTTTTGAGACTTACTTTGAAACGCATAAAAAAATTTTTTAATTAATCAAAAGTTAACCACTAAGCAACTAGATTTAAATACTATTAAGAGTTAATTGATGAAATAGAAACTTTAATTATTTTGAAGTTTTTCTACTACAGATTCTTTCTCAATCTTAGCTACATCCTGTAATCCATTAGCATCAAACCATGGAGCGTTTTCCCAATTAAATCCTTCCCCAAACGTATTATCGGGAGCAGCTACGTACCAGTGACATGATGTATCGGGAACATCTACAGCACATTTTGACCAGTCAGCTTCCCACTGTGGAACTTGTACCCACATCACAGATGCTAATAAAAAAGAAAAAATAAAATTCATAATTATCGTTTAGCAAAATTTTGAAAGGTTTTTTTCGCATTCTTTCTTTCTTTTCTTCCAGTAATTCTCAAGTATTTGATATTTATGCTTATTCTTAAATTGACTTTTATGAATATTATTCTGATTAAGAACTGAAGTATTTTTGATTTTCATGACTCAACTTGGCTATTTAGAACATATTTAAGACACTTTATAGATTTTTTGAAGTGAATTTATACTTAATTTTTGTCTTACTTTGTTGGTAAGTATTTTTCGGGATTATTTTCAATATAAGTAAGTGAATATTTAACTACTCCTACTATTACTGAAAAAAGAGCAATTGCCGAAATAATAAAAATAATTTTTTTGTAAATGCTTTTCATGAATTTTTTATGTTTTTGATCATCTTTTTCATTAACGCCCAATTTTTCTGAAAGATTTAAATAATTAGTAATTTATACTTTACCCTTTTAAATTACTTACGGAGTAGATTGAATATATCAGAAACTCCTCATACATCTTTTTCTGTTAACTTTAAAAGTACTCCACCGAAATGTCTGTATATTTTTTTGTATTTTTTAGGATGTGACAGTTAAGATAGAGGTCTATTAGGTATTACATATTTTAAATTTAAGTGTGATATTAAGGTTGTGTGTAGGAGGAATTGATTTATTTCAGTGGAAACAAGGAAACACTTGATATAAATCAATTTTTAAAAGATCTCTCTCTGAGGGATCTTTTTTTTTTGATTATTAGGAATATATATTAAATCAGGAATATAAAAACTTATTTGCTTTCCTTAAAAATAATGAGAGTAGTCCTTCCAAATTAGTAATTTGATTCGTTAGATTATGAGTCGTTAAATTCTTCTGTTAATGCAAATACTTTTTTTAGCAATTTTAATTTGTTCAAGCTTTTTATTCCCTTCTTCATCATTTGCCTCACATATAGAACTAAAACCTTGTGTAGAGATTGCTCATTGTGTACGAGAAGAATGGGAGGTAAACAATATTGATAAACCTTTTGAAGAGATTAAAACATTTATCGAAAACACTCCAAGAACTGAGATTGTAGAAATTGATGGTGATTATCTTCATGCTGAAGCAACAAGTAAATGGATGAAGTATGTAGACGACTTAGAAGTATCCTTTCTACCTGAATCAAACATCTTATCAATAAGATCAGAATCAAGAGTTGGAGAAAGTGATTTGGGAGTGAATCAAAAAAGAGTTAATTTATTAAAATCCCAGATGTTTTAAGATAAAAAGTAAATAAAATATTTTGTTTTTATTGTTTTTTGTATAATTTTTCCATTTAAAAAAAAAATTAGCAGATAAAAAAGTAATAATTATCATCATGCCTCGATAATGGCAAATTTATTAGATTTTCTCTGAAAAGATGATCATAAATTTTATATATTTATTGTTATCTAGTTTTGTTTTTTTCTGGTTTTATATAAACATTAAAAAATATGGACTTAAATGGATAATAAAAGGTTTTTTTCAAATTGGAATATTGGTATTATTCATTGGAGGGTTTTTCAAAATATTTTTCACCTTACCCCCTAATTTATTTATAAAAATATTTTTTCTTATTATTTATACATGGTGCACTGTTGGAATAAATGTAAATTTCATGATCCCTTTGATTAGTTTGATTGACCAAAAAATAGTGAAAAAATAAAACTAAAATATGCCTTAATTGTCAGTACAAAAATAAATCTATTTCCTTAATCTGCAATATTAAAATTTATAAGATTTATTTTTTTCCTTTTGAAAGTCTTTTTCTTGTATACCTAGTTTTTAATGCCAAGTCTGTCATTATAAATATTCCAAATAAAAGAATGATTATTCCAATAAAGTATTTCATTATTTTTTATGTAATTACTATGTTTGAGATTTATTCATTATGCCAACTAATTTTAATATCTATTTCTTGAGATAAATTTCTTGTAACTGGACATTCTTTTGAAGCTTTTTTCAAAAAATCAATAGTTTCATTAGAAGTGCTCTCTGGAATAAAAATATCTATTATTAGTTCTTTTATCTTCCTCTCGCTATTTTGTGTCATTACTTTTTCAATATTTAAAAATATACCTTTCAAATCAAATCCTTTCGATTTAGCTTTAATTGCCATAATGGTTAGCAGGCAAGTACCTAGAGATGTTGCTAATAAATCAGTTGGAGAAAAACTTTCACCTTTGCCGCAGTGATCTAAAGGTGCATCAGTTCTAATAAGACTTCCAGATTGTAGATGAATAGCCTCACAGTTTAAATTCCCTAAATAAGAACATTTAACTTTAGTCATTTTAAAAAATTAAATTAGGAAAATATTATTAGTAAAAAAATTATGGAACATAAAAATATTATTGATGAGAAATTTTTTATTTGCATATTACTGGAGTATTAAAGAAATTTATCATTCAAGTTTTGAAATCAGTTTTTATATCCATATTCCTCTAAGCAATATTCAATTAATTCAATTGATTTATTAAGAGTTCTTTTATTTTTATTTTCTAGATCGAAGCATTCATTTAAAACACGTATAGATTCATTTAAGAATGCTTCTTTATTTTTTAAATCTTTAACTTGATTTATGTAAATTAATTTTTTAATCCCAATAAGGGAAAATATGATTATTGATATTGTAAAAATTGCTATTTTTAATTTATTCATACAATTAGTTATTATAAATATTTTAATTTACTTAGTATCTGAAAACTTTACATAGCTTATAAAACTAAGTAATTACATATGTAGCTGCTGTTATTGCTATGGCAGTAATTGAAATGAAGATGTATGGAACAACCTTTAAAGGTATATATAGATTATTTTTAGACATAACTAAACTTTTATACAAATAATTACATTCCCTTTAAACTTTATAAGTCTTCAAATATACAAATTAATTTTCTTTGTATAAATTCAATCCTTTTAAAGATTAACAATTTATATTCATTGAATTTTCATTAAATAAAGTATCTCTAAATCTTGTCTTGAGTTCGATATTTTTCTTTTTAAAAAGATTAATTCTTCTTGGCTCATTTTTGATTCTTTTATCATCAATTCTGCTTGTTCAATAGCATGTTCTATATTTCTAATTTTAATTTCTCTTATTGAGGGATCATCTTTACATGCTTTTTTAGTATTTGCATCTAACATATGTACGAAAAATCACCTTGAATATAATCTAATTTAAAACTTCATTATGCTACAACCGCAAATTTAATTAAAATAAATTATTATAAGGTTAAGAACTTTAACCTTAGCTAACCCTCTCTTCAATTGATCGAGTGGGTTTTTTTTATGGTGTAATATACTCCTAGCATTTACTATTAATTTGGAAGATTCAAAACTTAATCCTGAGGAAAATAATTCAATCGAATCGTCCCCTAATTTGAATGAAGACAATAAAGATCTTAATGAGGGGAATAAAAAAGAAGAAAATGTTAAGGCATTTACAGAATTTCTAGAGAAAGCAAGTAATCAAGATTCTTCAGAAGAAAAAGTAAAACTTGATTCTGAGCAACAAAAACTAAAAATTGACAAATCACTTTTTAAAAGATTTCTTAATAATGGATTTGATGGCATTTCAACTAATCCAAACTATAAAATGTTGGCATTATTAATAGTCCTTTTGATTAATTTGTCTCTATTTTTTGTAATTGGCAATATGGGTAAAGCGTTTTTAAGAAATGCAGGAATTATGGGTTAAAAGTTATTTATTTCTTTTTAGGTATTCATCTTTACAATTTTGATTCTTCAAAAGAAACTGTGATATTTTCTTGTCAAATTAATATTTAAAAAAAATTTGGATAATAAAGAGCCAGAAAATCCAGTAGTTTATCTGTCTAATTTAGTCAAGAAATTAGATGTAAAAAACAGAAATGGTTTAGTAGCCTTAGCAATAGTAAACCTTTTAGTGATTCTTTTATTTAAATTTTATTTGAAAGGATCTGGATTATTATCTTGAATTAACTGCTGGTAGTATTATTCAGCATTCTCAAATTGTTTTGCTAATCTAAATGCCTTCTTAATTATTAGAAAGCCACCATATGCTCCTGCCAGTAAAGGTAATACTATTAAAGGGTTAGGGGAATAATTTGAATAATTTTTCACACCCTCAACATATTCATAACCTGAACATTTAAGAAAGATAAAGCTAAAAAATGTGATACTCCAACCAATGATTGATAAAAAACCACCCTTTTTATCACCTTCGTAGAATCTGTCTAGACCTAAGCCCCAACCTCCGATTAGGAATATTCCTCTAACAACAGAATTTTTTTCTTGATTTCTAAGCATAAAAAAAATGTTCATTATGAACTTAACCTATTTGTATTTAAGATGTGAGATGTTTTTATTAATTAATCTTTAAAATAAATTTTTAATGATTTTTTCTATAAATTACAAAATTATTATTCAGTGTTTTAATTAATCATTAGAGATTGTATTTGAATTCAACAAGGAAATTGAAGGCCTTATATAAATAAAAATAGACCCATACATATCCTGCATAATTCTCATTTCATCGTCTAAGTATATAATTGAAACCTGGCAATTTGGCGATTCTTTATTCCAAGGTAACTTATTCCATACCTCTTTAACTGGATACCATCTATCCATAAGTAATTCACTAAATAATGGAATCTTATTAAGTCCATCAACTTTGGAAACTTTTGTCTTTTGTAAGTTCATATCAAGTAAATTATTTCTTAAAACTAAATCACTTGCTAGGGTTATTACTCTTCCACCAAAAGTAGGTAATAGTTTGAACCAACCTAGGATTGGAATAGTTGTAAGCCCAAATATTGTAGTGTCAAAAGTAGATATAAATTCTTTTTTTTCAAAATCAATCTTTTGAGCAATTCTCCCAATAGTTGATATGCCAAAGGATCCTACTTGCAATTGATGTAATTTAAAAAAAAGATTACTTTTAAATTCATCATTTAATGCCTTTTCAATAGCAAGGAAGAAAGGAGAACTTCGAAATAATTCAACATTAGAAAAAATCAATTCCCACTCTCCAGACATTAATTTTTCTGATATTTCAAAACTAAAGTCTTTAAGAGCATCAATCAATTCATCCATTTCATTAGCTTTTTCTTCATACATAGGAGAAATTAATTTATTTAATCTTTGCCCTCTATCTGTAACAGCAGCTATTTTATATATATTTGACTTTATCTCTCCAATTTCTTTCATAACTCCAATACAAGAAATACTAATTAATCTTAGGAATTTAATTTGATGTTGATGGCAATTTTAATAATGCTGGTAATAAAACCAATTAATATTCTCCCCACCTTTTACCAATATTAAAACCCCATTCAGTGGTTAATTTAATTACTTCATCATGATTCTTACATTTTGAAAGGGATAACTTTTTACTAGGATTATTTTTTATTAGCTCAGCAATTTGATTAAGTTGCTCTATTTTTTTTAGAAAATTACTTAGATCTTTATCTGACATTTATCTAGGAAGTAAATTTTTGATCATAAGTAAATATGTAATAAAGAACCCAGGCAACACCAATAATAAGAATTGCAATCATTATGTTTACTGACCAAACTACTTCTATCATGTAATTTTTTTATATATTTTAATATATCGAAAATTTAAATTAAGTTAACCGTTAATAATTTAAATCTAGAACAATACACTACTAATACTAGGTATATAGAATAGTCATAAATACTTTAAAAATTATGGGAGAAGCTAAGAGAAGGGAAGAGTTAGGCTTACCACCTAGAGAAAAGAAAAAGGAAAAACAAACATCGAAGAATCAACTAAACAAAATTTTAAATAAATATCCTTATTTACCTTTCATTTTAGGTTTTTCATTACTAGCAATATTAATTATCGATTTAGTTAATTACTATAAATAGATATATAAAAAGGGGATAGTTTCAGCAGAAGAGAAGATTATCTTCGCAATTACGAAATTATTTTTCCATAATAAAAATAAAACTTATGAAACCGATTAACACCTCATGCGCCTTAATTTTAGGGGTACTAACTTTGTTTTCAATAACTAATGTAAATGCAGGTGGCTGCAGTTCTCATACTGAGAAGAAGGCAGAAATTGAATGCTTGTCTGATGATAAAAAATGTATAGATGCGAAAGAAAAAGAATCACTATACAAAGTTGAGGCCTAAATGTTTGATAATCTTGGAACTGCTCTAGTACAGGCATTAGGCTTCTTTGCTGTTTTTGGTTTTTTTATATATCAAACTTTATTTGCAGATAGCAAACCCAAAAATTCAAAATCAAATCCTAAAAAAACAAAGATTTCCGACAAAAAAGAATCAATTAAAAAAGAACCTAAAAAAGGCTTATTTAACAGAAAACCTAAACCTGTTGAAGAGAATTTAACAGTCCAAAAAAAAGGGATTATTTGGGAGAAAAAAAGAAGTTATTAAAGAAGAGATTAAACCAAATAAAAAAGGTTGGTTTAAATAGGTAAAGTACTTAAAGTCTTTTTTGATATCTTTTATACAAAAACTTTTTTTAGTAACTTTATAATTTATAAAAGATAATATTCAAAATGAATTATAGAGAAATCACAAAAAAATATAGCGAATTACTTAACAAGGCTGAGTTTGCTACTGGCCGTAAGGAAGTTGTAGGTCTTTTAAAAAAAGCTGCCAAATTGAAATCTCAGATTGAGATCAATTATTAGATTTTAAAATTAGTTTAATTCTAAATGTAAAAAATTTTTTTAAATAAGTTTTTACATGAGATAATCTGCATAGATTATTTTTCTTATGAATAAAAAAGGTTATACAACCGAAAGCGGTGGTAGACAAAATGGTTTTGCAATTGAACCAGAAATTAACCCCATATCAGAAGGAGAATCAAAGAAATCCATATTTTTATTTATTGGAATATTATTACCTTTTCTAATAGGCGGTTTTTATTATTTAAGGACTCTGAATATATTCTGATATTTTATAAGCCATTTTTAGCAATATATTCTTCTGAGCTAACTATATCTTGCATTAAGCTCTCTGATGAAGGATTAAATCCATTTTGCTCTAAAAATGATTTAACCTTTTCGAATTTTTGCTGAATTTTCTTTGTATATGGAGTTGTCATCAAATAATCATCTTTTTCTGTTGAATAGTTCATTTGATTAACGGATTACTTTTACAATTAAATTTTGCAAAATATGCTATTGCTAGTGAAGTTATAAATATTACATAAGTAATTTAATAGTAATAAATACCTATAAGTTGTTTGTGTGAGGTCGATATTGGTTGATTTTTTTAAAGAGTACTTATAGTAACTAGTTCCATTAAATCTCTGGACTGCAGATATTTTTGAAATACTTCAGAATAAAATGCTTTTTTAGCAGCAAATTTTGATTCGAATTCAATTACTAATCCAAGCTGCCCTCCATCCCATTCATTTGAGGTTGATTCTTGTATTAAATCTCTTTTTACTATTACTCCTCCCACAGATTTAATCCAAGGTAATACTGTCCTTATATATTCCAGAAATAAATCAGCATTTGGAATTGAAATTTTCTTTAGCCAATAACTCTTTGTCATCAAATCAACATATTCTGGGTAGAATATAGCACATGGAGGTAAGTATTTATCCTTAGCTATATACTCCAGTGTTTATTCAATGGAAACCGAAAATGTTTTATTAAATTTACTTCTTAAATCTCCAAATTCAGAGAGTATACGTACTATTGCCGAACAACTTGAAATTGATCATAATTTTTCCTTTACCAAAGATAGTAATGATTTGCAGGGTGTTTGGGAGCTTAGGTGGAGTAGTTCTAATAGCCCTTTTTTAAAATATTCTCCTTTTATTGATAACCTTCAAATTCTTGATCCCTTAAATTTAAATGGTCTTAATTTACTTAAACCTAGAGGAATAAAATCAATTATTGGTACTGGCATTTTGTTAAGACTTAATTACATTAATGAAAAAAAAATTGGGGTCAAATTTACACATGCTGGTGTTATTGGTCCTAAATTTGGAAGAAAAAATATAAAGGCTATGAAAGAAATAAATAATGAACAATTAGGGTGGTTAGAGATAACTTATTTAAGCAATAAGCTTAGAATCTGTAGAGGTGATAAAGGAACTTTATTTGTTTTAAGAAAAATAAATTCACCGACTTTATTCAAGAATTTCAAGGAATTTATTAAAATCTATTAAAAATAGAAATTAATTCTTTATCCAAATAGACTTTAATACGAAATAAATTGGTAAATATTTAAATGATTCTTTAGGTATTTCATAACTTAAGAATTTTAGTGCTTCTTCTAGCCAGTAACCAATATCAAATCCTAAAAGAATTTTTTCTACAACAAACCAAAATTCTTTATCAAATATAATTCTGAAGTTTAAATAAACATATTCCCAATGAAAGGTATTCCAATATTGGGTTAAAAATGAAGATAAAATAAGCCATAGTGATATAAATAGAAAACTTTTAAGAAATTTATAAAATTTTTTCATATACCAGTAACCGTCTTATTTAATTTCAAATATTCCTTATTATTATTTGGATCAAATTTTATTTCCATTAAATATATTCAAAAAGATATAAAAATATTGTGAAAATAGTAAATTTTCGTGGCATTAATAATCTATTCTTATTTTTTTAGATTCTGTGCCTTTAGATTTTTATTCTTAAGAAAAAATCCTAAAAACAGAAAAGCAGAATATATTAGTAAGCTTATGCCAAAAATTAAAACTATCTTTGAAATATCCATAAATGATTTTTTTTATAAATTACAGCATTTTTTGCAAAGTTTTATCTATGGTAATGATTTTTCATTTATCACGATAAAGAGCTTCAATTATTAAGCTAATAATATTATTTAAATCATATGCAAGTAGCTTTTGCCTGGAGCCTTTGTCTATCAGTTGGTGTTGTTTTATTATCAATTATTCCATTAACTATAGGGAGAGTTAAAGCGGGATATTCTGTTGAAAATATGTCTGCTCCAAGGGCTTTATTCGATGAATTACCTTCTTTTGGAAAAAGAGCAGTTTGGTGTCATCAAAATTGTTGGGAAAGTATTTCCCTACATGCACCCGCATGTCTTCTGTGTTTGATTAGTTTAACTGACTCTAATATTGCAATAATTGCAGCATTGATTCATCCTATTTTTCGTTTTTTATATATTGGTGCATATATATTTAATATCCCCACAGCTAGAGGTTTAATGTGGGCCTCTGGAATTTTTACAACACTTTTGCTTTATAAAGAGGGCTTAACTCAATTGATATAAACTTTTTAAACAATAAACTTTTCTAAATCTTTTAATTGATATTCATTGATAAGTTCCACTTTATTTGATTTTGCTAGTTGATGAGCAGACTTTGTAAAGCCAGATTTTGAGACTATTATTGCATGTGTACCTTTCCAAAATAATTTACCAGCTGAAATTTCCTGAACTGCTTTATTTCCAATGGCTTTTTCATGATCTTTGCATTGTATACATATTCTCAAATCATTTATTGACGCAATTAAGTCAACCCCTTGATCTCCTGTAATAGGGGTTTCTTTTACTTCCCAGCCATTTTGTTTGAGAATTTCCATACAATGATTTTCAAATCTAATACCTTTTTTGTAGTTTCCCTTCTTTTTATTTGAGTAGCTTTTTTCTATTAGGTTTAAGCATGATTTCTCAATTTGACTTGCTATGAAAACAAACCAATCTTCAGTCTCGAGCTTTCTAATAGATCCAATTATCTCATCGTCAATAGTAGGATTTTCATTACAATAAGATCTCCACTTTTCGAAAAATAATTCCGTACTTCCAAATTCTTTTAAAATTACTTTTTCATAGAAGTATGGTATACCCTCTTTAAATCGCTTAGATCCATTAAATATATTTTTCTCAATGGCTTTTTCATCAAGAGGTGGATTGCCAATCCATTTTTTATAATCCTCGTTACCGTAAGCATCTATCTCCCTTAATCTGATCCTCTCCTCTAACAAATTGTATTTGTTCTCGTCAATTAATTTATTAATTGTTTGAATAAAGAAATTGGAATTTAAGGCATTGTTTAATTTTAACTTTTTCTTCTTAATTTGATAATCTCTTACAATTATAAAAATTAAAAAAATGATAAAAATAATTAAAATAAAAAAATTTTTCATTAAAGATTTTTATTTTCTATCTAAAAAGTTTTTGTTTTTCTAATAACAAAATTATTTTTTGTTATTACTGAAGATTCATTAACTTCAAACCCATTAATTGCTGATATTTCTCCTTTTATGCCTTCTAATGTTAATTGCTCGATAATGCCTTTTATTACTTCATCCTCGACCAATTTTCTATCAATTCTTTCGGGTGTAATATCTGTAAGCCATTTTGAGGTCTTTTTTTTTACAACCTCTGTAGGGTTAGTTATTTTTAAGTAGATAGCCATTTTTTAAGTCATTCAGTTGAATTATAGGCATTAAATCTTCTTAACTTTTATTATTGTCATTACTTTCCCACTCAAGAAATTGAAAAACAAAAATTGCAAAGATAGAGAAAAATACTATAAACAACCCTAACCATCCTATAAATTTGTGCTCTGTAAAAAGATTAGTGAGCATTGATTTTTCTTGATATCTTGATTCCATTTCATATTGATAAGAATCAATAACTTGAAATATATTCATAATTAATAATCTAATAAATCATTCAATTGGCGGATAATAGTTTCAACCGTTTAACTTACTAAAGGCTTCCGATAGGAAATCTGGTCTTTTTCTTATTATAGAAAAATTAAGTTTATTTATTAAGACTAAATTGACTTCAGCAATCGTTAAGATATCATTTTTCTTGTTATGAAATTTTGAAATTACATTAATCCTAGGACTTTTATCAATATTGAATTCGCTCTCGATTATTATTTTTTCACCAAGAAATAAAGGAGATTTATATTTTATAGAAGTATTGATTAAAGGTAAATCTAAGCCATTTTTAGTTAGTTCGAAATAACTTATACCTACTTCTGAAAGTGCATTTATTCGGCTTTCTTCAAGCCAATTAAAATATTTACCGTGCCACATTACCCCTGCATGATCTGCATGTTGAGGTAAAACAATTTTTTCTATTTTCCAAACTGGTTTTGAGTTCATCTTTTATTTAGAAAATTTTAATTCAATGAAAAAACATATTTTGATATTGTAGATTAATTTTATTTATTAACATAAGAATCATCAAAACTATATTTATAAAGTTATGTTTAATCGTAAAAATAAAACTAGAAAAATGAAGAAGATTTTTCAATGGGAAGAATATTTAAATTGGAAAAATATGTCAAAGGAACAGAAATTAAATTTCAAGAGGGCGTGCTTATTCCCCTTTCTTGTCTATATGGTTTATGTTTTTCTTAATCAGTACTCCTTGGCAATTCTTTTGTTACTAGGTCTTTATTTTTTAATTAGATTTAAAAATAGAAATAAGTTGGGAAGATGAATATTTTTTGATTTTGATTTATATAGATTTGTTTTAAAATTATCTAGTTTTTCTAAATAACACTATTGGTATATAAAAATAGTATTAGATAAATTTTTTTTATGAAAAAAATTGTTTTGTTTTTATGTGTATTAGTTTTTTCAATATTTTCTAATACGAATAATTTATTAGCAAAAGAAATTGAAAATAACATTAAAGATAATATTTCTAATGAAATTGAAGAAATTAAGCCTGATAATAAAAAAACTAATATTTCTAATTCTTCAGTAGAAGATATATTTGGTGATGAACAAACTTTTCCATTCGTTGCAGGTTTAGGGAAAAATGCAGCCCACTAATTTTAAGGTTATTGATAATGTAGAAAAGATTTTTTAATAATAATGAAAGGTCTTAGGGTCCTAGAACTTTCTGAAGCACTCACTGTTGATAGCAGTGATTTATTAGCTGTTTGTGCAATTTTAAAAATAAAAGCCACATCTAGATTAAGCATGCTTTCATTTGAAGAATGTAAAAAGATAACTGATTACTATGAAAATAAAAATTAGAATTTTTTAATAAATTATTTTATTCTTTAATGTCTTTAATCATTGATACTAAAGTTGAATGAATTTCTTCTTCAGATATTTCATTTTTAAAATTGATAATTGCTGATTGGCCATCGTAATTGATTTTTATATAACTATTATTAATTTCTTCCATATAGGCATTCTCAAATGTTGATATCTTCCCATAATGGGTAAGATATTTGTGCACTGAATCTATGTGATCATTGTTCATGTGATCACAAACTCTTTTACTTGTTTCTTTACTAATAATTTTCATTTATAAAATAATTTTTTTTTAAGCTAATCTATTTTTTTCATTATTCAAAGTTTTAATCATTTTAATTATTAAATTTTTAACTTCATTTTTATCAACAGCTCTAACCAAGTTATTTCTCAAATTTGATGCTCCTTTAAAGTCTTTGCATGTCCATGAGATATGTTTTCTCGCTATAAGCAATCCGTGATCTCCTTTTTCTTTTATTAATTCATCAAGATGCTCAATAATTAAATATAGTTTTTCTTCTGTGTTTGGTTCTTTAAAATTTTTATTTTCTCTAAGAGCATAATCTATTTCTCCAATTTTCCATGGGGATCCTAAAATTCCTCGTCCAATCATTACACCATCAGCATTTGTTTTTTTTAAACAATTAAGAGCGTCATCTGGATTTTTGATGTCTCCATTAGCAATTACTGGAATTTCCAAAGACTTTTTAAGTCTCCCGATCATATCCCAATCTGACTTGCCTGAAAAACCCTGTTTTCTAGTTCTTCCATGAAGTGTGATCATCGTTGCTCCCGCATCTTGAAGTTTAAATAAGAAATCCTCTATATTTTCTTCTTTACTATCCCATCCGAGTCGTGTTTTTACTGTTACTGGAACCCTTACAGCTTTTACAACATTTTTGACTAATTCTATAGCAAGTTTTCGGTCTTTAATTAAAGCACTGCCTCCACCTTTCTTTGCAATTTTTTTTACTGGACATCCCATATTTATATCAATTAAGAAAGCTCCAGAGTCCTCAGCTTGTTTCGCAGCTTCAGAAACAGCATATGGCCTATTATCAAATATTTGTACTCCAATTGGACCTTCTTCTAAATCTATTTGATTGATTTTTTGTATGCCATATCCTTTTTTAAGACTTGTGGCATTTATCATTTCTGTAAAAAGTAAAGAGTTTGGGGCCCATTTACGTACAAGTCGTCTAAAAATATTATCTGTAACACCTGCTAATGGCGATAGCATGACCTTACTCGTAATTATCCTGTTAACTCCCCTTCCTTTTAGAATTATATTTGAAGACATATAATTTTAAATTTATTTAATCTTTCTTTATTATAAATTCAGATATGAAGCTGATTTTATTTTTTCTATTTATTTCTTAATTTATAATAAGTGCTTTTTCTTAAATAGGCCTAATTGATTACTTTTTTTGCTAGTTTATGTTGAGTTGAAATTTAAAAAGGAAATTTTTTCTTGTTTATATTACTATCTATTTTTCTTCCAATAATTATTTTTATTGCACCAATAAATGTAAATGCTATGCAAGGTAATTTAGATTTATCAAGTGCTCAAACTTCTGTAGGCAAAAGATTTGCTAAAGTTTTTTGTGATGCTAAGAGGGAAGGTTTAGATTCTGATTTTGCTAGTGAATATGCTTTGAATAATACATATTTGAAATTTGTAGCATTTCCAGATGATGACGAATATTTGGCTGATTTATGGAATTTCACACATAATAATATATTAGATAATTGTGGTGAATTTGTAGATATAAATGATCTAAAAGACCTAGAGATTTTTTTTAAAGAAGAAGGTTTAATTGCATCAAATAGGGAACTCTATTTACCAACTTTTGAGAATAATTAGATTAAATTTTTAGCATGTACTAAAATATAAATAGAATATGAAATTTTATGAAACTATTAGGTTTAAATTCACCTGAAATATTCATAATATTAGTAATTTTGCTTTCAATTTTAGGTCCAAAAAGAATTGAAAAAGGTTTATTATTATTCAAAAAACTTTT
>QCBP01000010.1 GCA_003279055.1 Prochlorococcus sp. AG-347-I21
TTTGCCATTATCAAAAATTTCTGAAGAAACCAAAAAGCTTTGCTTAGATTTGATATATGACAAAAGAAAATTTGAAGATGATATTTGTATTTATGATCCATTAGTAGAATTAACAAAAGCTTTTCAAGATTTATCTATTCAAGATTTCAAAAAAGCATCTTCAGAAAATAAAAACCTAACTCTGGAAGAAAGCCTAAAAAATCATATTATTGATGGAGAAAAAATAGGTTTAGAGGATCAACTAAATAAAGCTTTAAAAAAATATAAACCTCTAGAAATAATTAATACCTTTCTACTAGATGGGATGAAAGTTGTAGGTGATTTATTTGGCTCAGGTCAAATGCAATTGCCATTTGTACTCCAATCCGCCGAAACAATGAAATTTGCCGTTTCAATTTTAGAACCACATATGGAAACTGTGGAAGAAAACATATCAAATGGAAAACTCTTAATTGCAACAGTCAAAGGCGATGTTCATGATATAGGAAAAAATTTGGTTGACATAATACTTACAAATAATGGTTATGACGTAATAAATCTTGGAATAAAGCAAGATGTTTCAGCAATTATAGATGCACAAAAAAAGCACAATGCAGATTGCATCGCTATGAGCGGATTACTTGTTAAATCAACTGCTTTTATGAAAGATAATTTAGAAGCTTTTAACAATGAAGATATTAGTGTACCAGTAATATTAGGAGGTGCAGCCTTAACCCCAAAATTTGTAAATGAGGACTGCAGCAAAATATATAAAGGGAAAATTTTATACGGAAAAGATGCGTTCACTGATCTTAAATTCATGAATGAATATATGGACAATAAAAAAAAGGGTAATTGGTCAAATACAGAGGGATTCATCAACAAGGAGGGAATAGATATTAATTTAGCCTCATCAAAGTCCAACTCTCAAGCTGTTAAAAAATCAATATCTATAGATATTGAGACTTCTAAATTAAATTTAAAAGAAAATTTTATAAGATCTAAATTTATAAATGAAGAAGAACCAATTCAAGCTCCTTTCTTGGGAACGAAAGTCTTGAACGAGATTGATATAGATTTAAATAAGTTAATTTTTTATTTAGATACAAAAGCTCTATTTAGCGGACAATGGCAAATAAAAAAAGGAAAAAACCAAAGCGTAGATGAATACAATAACTATTTGGATTCTTATGCTAAACCATTGCTAGATAGATGGTTAGAGACAATTGTAGAAAAAAAACTTATTTCACCCAAAGCAGTTTATGGATATTTCAGATGCGGTAGAAAAGATAATAGTATTTTCTTATTTGATGATAAATCATTAAATAAAATTTCCGAATTTAATTTCCCAAGACAAAAATCTGGGAATAATTTATGCATAGCTGATTTTTATTGTGATTTGAAAAAGGATAAACCGATAGATATATTTCCTATGCAGGCAGTAACGATGGGCGATATTGCCAGTGAATATTCTCAAAAATTATTTAAAGAAGATAAATATAGCGATTATTTATTATTCCATGGACTTACAGTGCAATTAGCAGAAGCTCTAGCTGAGTATGTCCATGCATTAATTCGTATTGAATGTGGTTTTAGGACTGAAGAACCAGACAAAAATAGAGAAATACTAGCTCAAAAATATAGAGGAGCTAGATATTCATTTGGTTATCCTGCATGTCCAAAAGTATCTGATTCAAACATACAATTATCATTGTTGGATGCAAAAAGAATAAGCTTGACCATGGATGAATCTGAACAACTTCATCCAGAACAAAGTACTACAGCTATCATTTCACTGCACTCAAAAGCTAAATATTTCAGCGCTTAATCTAAATCTTTAGTTGTTTTCTAAATATTCAATAATTTCTTCTTGAAGTTCTTCCATCGTTTCATTATCACCTAAATCAAGTCCCTCACCCGCCGCGTCCTGTGTTAACTCAAGATAATATGAAGCGCCATCACTAGATAAAAATTCTAATGCTGAAGTTTCATCACTATCTTTAAAAGCTTCATAAAGAGCTTTAAATGCTATGTTTTCAGTAAAGTCCCAATCCATAATGAAAAAAACCTTATTAGAATTATTACCTCCTTACCCCCTATACTCGTCAACCTTTTTTAAAGAAATGTTGGTGTTTTATTATTATTAAAAAAATCTATGAACATAAATAATCAAAATCAATTAAATGTCCTTGGAGAAAAAATTGAGATTTGTAGTTGCGCACCTATGACAGGGTGGTTCAGGGATGGATTTTGCAACTATGACAAGAATGATGGAGGGAATCATTCCATATGTTGTGTGATGGATGATAATTTCCTGAAATATAGTAAATCACAAGGTAATGATTTAATTACTCCTATGCCTATTTATTCCTTCCCAGGACTAAAGGATGGTGATCATTGGTGTATTTGTCTTGATAGGTGGAAGCAAGCATTATTAGACGGTCTTGCACCAAAAGTCATATTAGAATCAACTAATATTGTAGTCTTAGAATCAGTACCTCTAGAAAAATTGAAAGAATATCAATTTAATAAAAAGTAACTACAAGTTTATTTTTTTTTTTAAAATGGTTATGATAAATTTTTTTTAATGAGTTTAGAAATATATTGGAAAAAAGCATTAGAACAAACTCGATTATCAATTGATGATGAATCTTTATATCCTCTCAAAACTGATATTATTACAAGAGATTTATATGAAAAAGACGACTTCATAATTAGGAAACTCGATAATTCAAAATTTATTAAAAAAAAAATTTATGGTCCTAAGCAAAATCCGTTTTGTCCTTGGGAAAAGATACTAGAAATTGATAAAATTGGTGATAATCATCAACTAATATTAAATAAGTACCCTGTACAAAAAGGTCATATTTTACTTATTACAAATAAATGGAAACCTCAAAATGGATGGTTAGATATTAAAGATTGGAAAGCGATCCAACAAGTTAATAATGATACTAGTGGATTATGGTTTTTCAATAGTTCTCCAATTGCGGGAGCAAGTCAACCTCACAGGCATTTTCAACTTCTGCGTAGATCTAAAGGTGAGATATCATGCCCTAGAGAAAAGTGGTTTTTAGAGATGAACTCATATCAAGATCTAGATAGTAAGCTTAAAAAAAATATTATTGTATCCAAATTTGATTTTTTAGAAAATCCATCATGTCTTTTTGAGTTTTACTTAGAATTATGCAAGAAATTGGGACTTGGGGATCCTATTAGTGATAAGAAACCGATATGTCCCTACAATATTTTAATAACTAATAAATGGATCGCTATTATAAAAAGAAAAAATGATCATATTCATGGTTTCAGTATTAACGGTTTAGGATTTGCAGGATATCTACTAGTAACTGAAAATTCAAATATTAATTATTTAAAGAAATTTGGCCCTGAAAAACTTCTAGAAAGTTTTGTTTGAATACTAATTAGTTACCTCAACTTCCTTATCCCTGCTTATTTGGCTTTCTAGAACTTCTATAGATGCTGTTACTGATGCAATTTTACGTTCAAGTGAATCCTTAATATAGTTGAGCATTTCTAATTTCTTGTGTTGATAAAAACTCTTTTTTTCTTTAGATGACTTGGAATAACAATTAAACATTTTTTTATTTTTATTATAAAAAGATCCTTAATTGACTTGTGACAGAAAAAATAAATTGGTTTTAATTTAAAAACAATATTCCTTATGGACTTTCAATATTTTTTGAATAAAATTAAATAAATTCCATACTCTTCAAGAAAATATTATTGAATAGTCCTGAAAATTCAAATACAAAAAGAATTTCAATTGATTTACCTGAGGAACTAATTTCCAGGTTTGATCAATTACGAAAAGAGTGGGGATTTAGAGCAAGAGGACCTGTAATAGAAAAGATACTTAAAGAACTTCTTCAAGAAGATGATTTACTACCTAAAAACCAACAGCAAGAAATAGACTTTAACGATAAGAATACTAATGAAAATTTAAATATTGATGAAGATACTGCATTGGTATTAATTAAATCAGACTTAAAAAAAGAAGTTAATGAGATATCTCTAAATAAAAGATCTACAAATAACAATCAATATAAAGAAACAGCCAACTCAAATATAAGCCTTCCCAATTTCGTTGAAAAAAAAGTAAAGAATCTAAGAAGAAGTATTAATAGTGAAAAATTAAAGGAGAATATTAATGATATTCAAATTAATACAATCAAAGAAACTGAATTAATAAAATGTCGAATTGAGTTAATTAGTCATTGGAAAACACTATATGGATCAGTTCCTAATGACCATGTAGTAGAAGCTTCAATGGATTGGTTTGAAAGGGATATATGGCCAAATCTTGATGGGACTGAAAATCTACCCTTTACTTGGAGTGCAGCCAATAAATTAATGTCAGAATTATGCCCATTTTGGATAAAGAAAAATCCATCACTTGAAATTGTTTTATTAATGATTGGCGTTTTAGAAGACCCTTTCGCAACATCAGATCTGATAAATAGAATACCAACACTTATGAGAAGGTTTGTAAGTAGATTTAAGCGAAATAATAGATCAAATTCATTTGAAACTTTGGACTCAACAATGACAGTACATGGAGCACTTAAATTATTGAATTTATCAACATCAGCAGGATCAGCTCATACATTCCGCAAAATTAGGGAGGCCTATAAATCAATAGCCTTAGAGACACATCCAGATGCTGGAGGATCAACAGATCAAATGAGAAAATTAAATGAAGCGTATCAATTGCTAAAAAATCTATATAGAGACTAGTATAGTAATTCCCATATAAGACTAATAACAAGTCTAATTAATAGTCTCACATAAGATAGCTGTTAAGCTAATAATTTCCAATTTTAATCAATTATTTTTATTCAAATTTATGTAAGCAAAAAATATGTATTAATGAAATTAAGACAAAATTTGCTTTTAAAAAATAAAAATTTCTTTGTATAGCAATTCTCAAATAAGACTTATTATAAGTCTATTATATAGTCTCATAATAGATAAGTAAGATAAATAAATTAATCGATTTGAATAAATCACGCCCAAACTGCTTAATGCCTGGGAAAAATTAAAAATTGAATAATAAATTATGTCCTTTAAATGTCCAAGAAATTAATAAAGGCTATAAAGCATTGCTATAAGGGCTTTTAATGTGCGTCCGAACTGCCTTAAAGACAGTACTACTTAGATTGAAGCTTTTCAATAGCAGTTTGCTTATCAATACTAGGAACATCACTTAATCCGTTAGCGTCGAACCATGGGGCGCTAGCCCAATCAAATCCTTCCCCAAAAGTATTATCTGGCGCTGTTATATACCAATGACATGAAGCGTCGGGTATGTCAACAGCACATTTCGACCAATCATCTGACCACTGAGGGACTTGTACCCATAGCACTGAAGATAGAAGTAGAGATAACAAATTGATCATGAAAGAATCATACTACATTAATTAGTTTTATAGGATTATTATTTATCTTATATAAGAATTATATATAGACTAATTTATAGTCTTATATGAGACTAAAAATACAATTAATTCCTCAATTTAGTGTTAAAACATTTCTCAATATTAGAAATGATATTTGAATGTATTGATGTAATGTCCGAATCGAGTAATGTTTTATCTTTATTTCTATAAGATAATCTAAATGTATAACTTACATGATCATCTCCAAACTTAGTATCTTCAAAAACATCAATTAAATTCACATCCTCTAAGAGATTTTTTCCTGTTTTTCTTATCTGTGATGTTATTTCACTAATTAAAAATTTCTTATTGAAAACAAAATTTATATCCCTTTCCATTTTTGGAACAATTGGGTATTGCTTATATATTGGAATCCATTTATTTTTTCTTGTACTAGCTCCCAAGAGATTAGAAACATTTATGTTAAATAAATACACTTTTTTTAATGACTTCTTTTCTAAGATTAGTTTGGGATGTATTTCCCCAAAGTAACCTGCATCTTTCCCTTCAATAACTAATTTCGCTGTTCTTCCTGGATGAAGAAAATCAATTGATTCAGTGGGTTTATCCTCAATTTTTATGTTCAAAGATGATAAAGCCTCCTTTAATTTTCCTCTGGCCTGGTAATAATTAAGATCGTTATCCTTACCCGAATTTATCCATTTTCCAAATTTTTTATTTCCATAAATCGCACCATTCAGAACTTCTTCTTGTATGAACTCAGTTTTCTTATGAAAAACATTACCAATTTCAAATATATAACAACTTGCTTGTCCAGCTTTTATATTACGGTTCACTATCTCCAAATGTTCTTTCCAGATATTATCTCTAAGACAGCTTGTTTCTAATAACAAAGGGTTAGAAATCTTTATAAGTTTTTCATCATCTTCAGGAACAAGAGAGTAGCTTAGTACCTCGTTAAAACCGTTTTCTATAAAACCATTTTTTACTTTTCTCAATGCCAACTGTTCTGATGACAATTTTCCAGGCTTAATTGGATTAGGAAGATTTAAGTCGAATCTGTCATACCCTATTAATCTCGCTATTTCTTCAATTAAATCTATTTCTCTTATTAAATCATGTGATCTATTAGGAATTACTGCTACATCCCAGCCATATTCTTTATTCTTTAAAGTACAACCTATGAGTTTTAATTTATCAACTATTTCATTATCAGATAAATTTCTTTTTTCAAATTGATGGTTAATTATTAATGGACCAAGAATTTTATGTATTCGATTTCTCCGTAATTTAATAAATATATCCTCATTATTTATTAAATTGGAAGTATTGATAATTGGTGAATTAATAGAAAAATATTCTTCTAAAAGATTAATTGCCCTTGTTACTGCACTTATTGTATTTTTTGCTGAAATCCCTTTTTCATACCTACTGCTAGATTCTGTTCTTATGCCAACCGCCTTTGAAGATTTTCTTATAGTAACTGGATTAAAAACAGCGCCTTCAAGGTAAATAGATGAGGTAGTATTACTTACAGAAGTCTCTAAACCACCTATCACCCCAGCAATAGCTACCGGTTTATCACAACAAGTAATAACTGTGATATTGTCACTCAAGTCATATTCTTTACCATCTAAGCAAATAAGGCGTTCGTTATCCTTGCCTTTTCTTACAGAGAAATCCTCTGGAGAAACTTCCTTACCAATTAATTTTGACAGTTTATCTTTATCAAACGCATGCAGAGGTTGACCTTGTTCTAAAAGAATATAATTTGTCAAATCAACTAGAAGATTTATAGATTTTATACCTGATTTTTCTATACGGTCTTTAAGCCAATTTGGCGATAATTTCTCTCCATTTACTCCATCAATGCAGCTTATTGTATAAATGCAATTAGATTCTATAGCCTCTGGACAAAGTTTAATTCCCTTAAGTAAATGAATATCGTATTTATGGTTTAATTCTGGAAAATTTAAGGTGGATTCTAAAAGGGCAGAAATTTCACGGGCTATACCTATAACAGACATTCCGTCAGGTCTATTAGCTGTAATGGCTAAATCATATATAAAATCATTTAATTGAAGCAAGTCAGAACCTGGAGTTCCCAATTCATGTTTTAAGGCTAAATCTTCATCAATGATCTCTATACCTTCGCTAGAGTCCTCTAAACCAAGTTCCTGCAGTGAACATATCATTCCTTCACTCATGACACCTCTAATTTCACTTCTTTTAATAGTTAAATCAACAGCATTTAATTTCGCGCCGACAGTAGCAACATAAACATAAATATTCGGTTTAATATTGCGCGCACCACATATAATTTGTAAATTCTTTGAATTACCAATATCGACTTGGCAAATTGAAAGTTTGTCAGATCCTTCGTGTTTTAAAACAGATAATACCTTACCTAAAACAACACCATTTACATTTTCTGAACAATCTTCTAATGATTCAACCTCAAATCCACCAATAGATAATTTCTCAGAGAGATCTTCAGGAGTAGAAGTAATTTCTACTAAATTATTCAACCAATTTTGAGAAACTTTCATATATATTTTTTAATCAAAGATGAAAAAAGAAATGAGTATATCTTCAAAAAAGTTTGTTGAAGATGTACAATAGAAAATTATACAATAAAGTATTAATTAAAATGGCCAAAAAAGGGACAAGAGTTGTAGTGACCCTGGAATGTACTGAAGCTAGGACAAGCACAGATCCTAAGAGATCAAATGGTGTCTCAAGATATACTACTGAAAAGAATCGTAGAAATACAACTGAAAGATTAGAACTAAAAAAGTTTAATCCTCATTTAAACAGAATGACAATTCACAAAGAAATTAAGTAATCAAATTAAGTCATGCCTAATTCAATTTTTAAGAAACAATTATCACCTATCAAACCTGGAGATCCTATTGACTACAAGGATGTAGAACTACTAAAAAAATTCATAACTGAGAGGGGCAAAATCCTACCAAGAAGGATGACAGGTTTAACCTCTAAGCAACAAAGAGATCTTACATTAGCTGTAAAGAGAGCCAGAATTGTAGCTCTTTTACCCTTCATAAATCCTGAAGGATAATTTCATATTTAATATAGTTGGCTCTATAATTAATGTCTAAAATATTTGAAAGATTTAACTAATTTAAAAACATATATTATTGACTCTGATGATCCACATGAGGTTGATGACGCTCTTTCATTAGAAATAAAAGAAGGAAATAAAAAAAAATTATGGATACATATTAGTAATCCATGCAAACTCTTTTTGCATGACTCTAATGTTGATTTAAATGCAAGAAAGAGAAATAGCAGTTTATATTTAATTGATCAATATGTCCCAATGCTACCTAAAGATATTCTTGAAAAGGCAAATCTAGCTCAAAATAAAGTATCAGAAACTATTAGCGCCGCAATAGAATTCAATGACGATGGATCAATAAATAAATATGAAATAACTGAAGCAATAATAAAACCAAAATATCAATTAACATATGAAGATGCAAATGAAATATTAGAAATAGAACCTAAAGAAGAAATAGAATTAATTGAGATTAAAAATCTATTAGAAAAAAGTATTAAATTCAGAAAGAAACAAGGAGCAATTATTTTTGAAAGTCCTAATAGTAAAATTAAATTATATGAGGATAAGATTATACTAACTAAATTAGAGAAAACAATATCACAAATTATAGTTGCAGAATCAATGATATTAATGGGTTATGTAACAAGTTTATTTATAAAAAAATATAATTTAGCGGCTGCATTTAGGGTTCAAAAAATAAATTGTAATGTATCTGAAATACTCAAAAAATACAATAATAGTGATATTAAATATATAATATTAAAACAATATATGGGAAGAAGTTACATAACTACAAAGCAAGGAGTCCATGAGTCATTAGGCCTTAAAATGTATGTACAATGTACATCACCATTAAGAAGATATCTTGATTTAATTATACAAAGGCAAGTCTATAATAAAATTAATAATTACGAAGTTCTTAGTAAAGATTCAGTATCTAAGATTATTGATTATTCAAAGAATAGACAATCAGAGAATAATAATATATTTAAAAATGATAAATTTAAGTATTTAACATTATTTTTTAAGAATGAAAAAAAAGCTTTTTATAAAATAATATTCGTTAAGTGGATTAATCATAAAAAAAATATTGCTTTGGTTTATTTTCCAGATTATTCACTAGAAATACTTATTACTCTATTTGTATCAATAGAAATATATAGTAATAAAATATATAAAGTTAAATATATTAAAAATGATAGTAATCTTTTAGAGTTTATTTATTAATAAGATAATAAATATAATAGGTTGTTATTAGTTTAAAAAAATATCTGTTAGTATTAATAAAAAAGCTTTATGACTTATGTCATTACTACACCTTTATACTATGTCAATGATAAACCTCATTTAGGAAGTGTATATACAACAATAATTTGTGACTCAATAGCTAGGTATAAAAGGCTTGCAGGTGAAGATGTTATTTTCATCACTGGTGTTGATGAACATGGTTTAAAAATTCAAAGAACAGCTAATGAAAAGGATATTGAACCAAAATCACATTGTGATGAGATCTCAGAAGTTTTTAATAATAATTGGAAAAATTGGAATATATCCTTTGATAAATTTATAAGAACAAGCTCAAAGAATCATGAATTTGTTGTTAATGAATTTTATGAAAGAGTAAAAGCATCAGATGATATCTATATGGGAGTTCAAAAAGGTTGGTATTGTGTCGGTTGTGAAGAATTTAAAGATAATCCAGAAAACTCATCAACATACCAGTGTCCCATACATCAAAAAAATCTAGAATGGAAAAATGAAGAGAACCTCTTTTTTAGACTTTCAAAATATCAAAAAGAAATTGAGAAAATAATCAACGAACCTTCTTTTATAGAGCCAATAGAAAGAAAGAATGAAATTATAAATTTTGTATCAAGAGGTTTAAAGGATTTTTCAATTTCAAGAACAAATGTCTCATGGGGAATTCCTGTCCCTGGTTACGATAACCATACCTTTTATGTATGGTTTGATGCTTTACTTGGATATGTAAGCGCCATTAGCTCTGATACGACAGACCCTTCATTGAAAAAATCAATTAATGGAGGATGGCCAGCTGATGTTCATTTTATTGGTAAAGATATTCTGAGATTCCATGCTGTATATTGGCCTGCAATGCTCATTTCTGCCAATATGAAAGTTCCTAAAAAGGTTTTTGGGCATGGGTTTCTTACTAGAGAGGGGCAAAAAATGGGTAAAAGCTTGGGAAATGTACTCGACCCTGATTTATTGCTTACAAAATATGGAAATGATCCTGTAAGGTGGTACCTCATTAAAGACATATCACTAGGAAATGATGGAGATTTTCAAGATAAAAGATTTGTTGACATTATCAATAATGACTTAGCTAATACAATTGGTAATTTATTGAATAGAACATCATCTATGTCTAGAAAATGGTTTGATAATAAAGTGCCAAATAATGAAAAATTTTTAAGTGAAAATAAACTAGAGAATTCTGCCAAAATTGCAGTTGAAAACTATATCTATAACTTTGATAACTACAAATTAGATTTAGCAGCTAATGAAGTACTTAGCTTAGCAATTAATACAAATTTGTATTTGAATGATAATCAGCCATGGCTGTTAATAAAAGATAAAGATAATCTACCTTTAGTTAAACAAATTATATATAACGTTTTAGAAAGTACCCGAATAATAGGATTGTTATTAATGCCTTTATTACCCGGATTATCTACAAAAATTAATGAGCAACTTGGTTCTATATACATAGAAGAAAGTCCTTGGAAACAACAATTAAGTTGGGGATTATTAGTAAGTAACTCAAGTCTTCCTAAACCCACTCCAATCATAAATAAACTGGAGTATGAGCAACATTTATAGATTAATAATTTACCTTCCATTATTTATGCTTGGTTGCGCCCCAAATGTAATTGATGAAAATAAAGTAATACAAAAAATAGAAAGTTTAGATATGACTATTTTCTCTAAAAGTGGAGATAAAATATATTCAATTACCAGTCCAAATTCAAGTTATGACAATATTGAATTAGAGTTTGATTTGAAAAACCCTATCATTAATATTCTCAATGGGGAAGAAACTAAATATATTATTAGTTCAGAAGAATCTACATTATCAGACAACAATAAACTCCTGAAATTGAAAGGGAATGTTAAATTAAAAACTCTTAAAAAAGATGGGGATATTTTATATGCTGATAGTTTTATTTGGAATATAGAAAAAACTAACTATCTATTAGAGGGTAATATAAGATTTGAGAATCAAAATATCATCTTAAATTCAGGAAAAGCAATATTGGGTTCAGATAACATAATTGAATTTTTTAATCCAGTAAAATATATAATAAAAGATGAAAATAACGAAAATAAATATGAAATAAATTCAGAAAATGCGTACTATGATTTATCTACTGAATCAGTAAGTTTTAATGCAAAAGATAAAAGAGTAAGATCAATAATTTATTTTTAAATTTTATTTTTTGAAAAAATATTATTAATTTTTTTGGACCAGTTTTTAATCCATTTTTCATCAGACTTCGTAAAACACTTAGCACTCCAGCCTCCAATCAATATAAAAGCCTTACTATTTATAGGTACAACTAAGATAGATGGAATTTCGGCACAAAAATTAATAAATTCGTCTCTTCCAGGATAAAATTTAGTGTTTGCTAATGATATTAATTTCATATCTTTTATTGATCTCAGACAAGTTTCCCCTGGTTTAAAATCATTACTTGAAGTGACTCCCCTCCTCAATATATTAACGCCATCATTGTGTATTAATATTGCTGCTGCTGCTGTAGAAGTTAATATCGCTTCAGAACCCCATGCAAGTTCATCAATAACTTCATCCGGCATATTTCTATCGAAGAGAAACTTATTTTCTCCTTGTAAAGCAGCTTTCTCACCTGCTAATGGTTCGAATTGTTTAAATAAAAAACCTATCAAAATAATAATTAATGAAGCTATCGCCGCTAACACTTGTGCTCTCTCAAGCTCAGGAGTGATTGTTTCTATTGAAATGAAATTTGCTATCTGAAAAATAAAGAGTATTACACCTACTAATATTAATGATTTCCCATTGAATCCCATATTTTAAATATGTTATTTCTAATTAAATTATGCAAATATTATATTATTTAGTACATTTAAAATTACTCAAACATATGGTTTTTAATATATAATTAACCAAAACCTTTTAAAATGAACCCAAACATCAATAAATATATATTATCTCTTATCTTTACTGGCTTAATTTTTATTCTTATCCCCTCGACTACTTACGCAAATGAGATTAGTAGTATAAATAAATATTTTGGTATAACCCAACAGAAGACTGTTATGAATTACGAAAAAAGTCAGCCTTCATCTATTGACAACCCTGTAGTGGATCCAAATTTTAACACTATGAGATCAAAAGATACGGAGAGTTCAACTGCTACTTATATAGTTATAGGTTTGTTAATTGCTGCCACAATTATTCCTCTAGCAACATGGTGGTATTTCTCTAAATAGTAGAGAATTTATGAATGCCAAGGATTTAAGTATTAGCGAATATCAATCTCATATAATCCTTATTACAGGGGGAACAAAAAGTGGCAAAAGTGAATTCGCAGAGCATCTTGCAAAGGAGCTAAAAAAATTAACTTATATTGCCTTATCTGAAAACAATTTGGAGGATAAAGAATGGCAAGATAAAATTAATTTACATCAAAAAAGAAGGCCAAAAGACTGGATATTAATAGAAACGACAGATCTATTAAATACATTAAGGAAAGAAGAAGGTCCATTATTAATAGATTCGATTGGCGGATTCGTTATGAAAAGTATTGGTAAGGAACAAAATGAATGGTTAAAAAAAATGAATTCACTTTTAAGTCTCCTAATGAAAAGAAAAAGCATAACAATTATTGTTGGAGAACAAGTAGGATGGAGTCTAGTCTCTGAATATAAAATTGGTAATACTTATATTGAAAGAATCGGCGAACTTCAAAAAAGAATAACAAAAATATCAAAAGATAATTGGCTGGCAATAAACGGCAGAGCAATCAAAATTGATGATATAAGTATTGAAATACCTACTTAAAATTGGAAGTCGCTCTTTATGAACCTAGAATCCCACAAAATACTGGCAATATTGCCAGATCATGCGCTGCGTTTAATTTACCTTTAAATCTCATAGAGCCCTTGGGTTTTAAACTAGAAGATAAATATTTAAAAAGAGCAGGACTAGACTATTGGCCTCTGGTTACTGTTAATAAGTATGAGAATTTTGAAAAATTTTTGGCTTCAAAAGCAACAAAAAGAATTATTTCTTTTAGTAAAAAAAATGGATTATATTTGAAGGATTTTAAATTTAAGCAAGATGATATTTTGCTATTTGGGAGAGAAGATTCAGGATTGCCAGATTCCATTATTGATAAAAGCGATTGCCTAATATCAATATTTATGCCGAATTTACAGACTGGAAACAATGATCAAAAAGGTGTTAGGAGTCTAAACCTTTCTGTAGCATGCGGAATTGGTATATATGAGGCCCACAAACAAATAAATTTTCAAAATGGTAATTAAGTACAACCAATGCCTTACAATATTCCCATGTCTCGGTAGCTCAGCTGGTTAGAGCGGCGGATTCATAGCCCGCAGGTCGCGTGTTCAAGTCACGCTCGAGACATTATTTAATAAAGCATTAAAGCATTCATAAGAAACCATATTGCAGGAATAGTTTGTTTACCTATTTGCTTTGGAGTTGTATGGTTCAACTAAGTTTTTCAATTAGCTATATATGCTGCAATTGATCTTTTTCTTTTAAGAGCGTTAGTTACTTACATAATCAATTATTGATTTATTTTTTATATGCAGATCCAACAGGTTGGCAAAGATATTTCTCTAAATGATCAACATGCCATAGGATTGTGCTTCTAGGATTTCTTGCAAACTTACGGATGTAATGATGACCATAGTTAAGGTATTTCATATGCTTACTTAATGTTCTTCTAGATATTTTTAAGTAATTAGTTATCTCTTCTGTTGTGTACCATGGACTATTTTTTTGAGTTGCAACTGTTGTCATAAATTGGAATAAAAATTAAATGTTTATGAGTGAGTTAATTAAACGGAAAACTCAAACGTTTTTAGTGCCTTTTTAAGGTGTGATGATTGTGAAAATATGGTCTAAAATTATGGATTATTCTTCTAATATTTCATCGGGATTGTGTCTCATTTTGTGCCTTGGCACGGTCTCCTTAGACTTCGTTTCCGATACAAATATTATAGCATAATTTAATGGGTATGGCAACACTCAAAACGCAGTCATATCAATGGCTTTAATTTGGTTTTATAGCCAGTAATTTATAGGTTTTATATAGTAGATATACAAGTATAAATTTGACAATGTCTGACGAAAAAGAAAGAGATGAGCAGTGGCACAATAGGACGTCAGAGTATTACCTTGTAAGCGTCAAACAAAGACTTGAAGTTGAGTTTAGAAACAGTTTAAAGAGAGATAAGAAACGTCATGCTGAACCTAAAGCTCAGAGAGTAATTCCATTAGGAATACATAATGATGGTGGTGCTGCTGGGTCTTGGGAACTAGCGGAACTTGTCTATTTAGTTAAATTCAGTACTGAAAATTTAGGCTCCAAATTTCAGAAAGAACTTACAAAATATCAAGAGGATAAATTAACAGAAGAGGAGATCCCAATTCCTGATATAGATGATTTAATAGACGAAAAGGAAAATAAGTTTAATGATGGTTGGTGGTAATGAGTATTAAATGGAACGATAAATCTTGGCAGAAAGAGTTCTTGAACATGAAATCTCATTCACCTTCAGACGCAAAGCTACTAATGGGAGGTGCAAAAGGATTAAAAGATGCTTGGCGTTTGGGTGTTCTTCATGTTGAATACGAAAGAATAAAGAAGATACAAGACCAGCAACAACAATGAAAGAAGAAATAGATTGGAAAAAAGAATTACTAGAAAGCGGAAAGTTCAATAATAAATACTCAAAAAATATATTAGAAAATGGAGCAAAGAATTATATGCAGGAAATTTATATGGGATATATGTATTCCAGATGGAGAAAAATTAGAAAGCTAACTAAATAAGGAATACCAAAGAAAAATAACTATAGTAAATAAAGTTAGTAAATTTCTAAAAATCTTATGTCTAGTTTTGGATCTGATACTCCATTTATGCTTCTTGCAAAACTTAAAGTTAAGGAAGATAAGGTTGCAGAATACTTAGAAATTGCAGATAAGACAGATAAAGCTGTTGAAGCTGACGAACCAGGAATGCTCCATCATACTTTTGATCAAGATCCTGATGATCCACTTCGTTATGTATGGTCAGAGGTTTATAAAAATGATGATGCTTTACTTGCACATTTAGCTAATCCTGTTTTAGCTGCTTATCTTGAAGCTCACGCAGGACTCTGTGATGGAGCTTTAACTGTTGAAATTTATGGAACAGTCGGAGATAAAGTAATTGAAGCAATGAACGGAACAGGAGTTCCATATAAGATCTTTAAAACAAAATTAGGATATAGCAGAGTTTAAGTATTAACTAAATAACAAATATCAAAATACAGACAGCTATGTTTAAGAACAAGCTAATGGTTTTAGAATTAATTCTCATAATTATCTAGCTTTAGTAAGCTTAATTTCTCTCTTGATAAGTAACGCTATTACAACAACACACATATTCATTAGAAATACGTCTAATGGCATTAAATTAAAAAAGTCTCTACTTAATTAATAGCAATGATATTGTTGTGCCAATTAATAAAGGATCACTAATCGTCGTAAACCAAGCAATGTGGGTCAGATGGATTTAATTCACATTCCTTAGCCCAGTAGTCTGATAAATCTGTAGAAATACCTTGCTCTTCTACAAGTTCTTTAAGAGTTGAATAATCCTTTGCATTATCAAGATCTCTTGAGTTCTTATCTTGGATGCTAAATGTAGTTTTTAGTTTCATGGTACTTACCTCGTATGTATATCTATGGTCTAATCCATTTAAATAGTTTGCTGAGAATTTTATGTGTGCGGTAAGAGGTACAAAAATGTACGGATTGAGGATTAAAAAGAACTCACTGATCGCGAGTGAGCGAGATAAAAATATTTTTGAGAGGATCTTGGGATTCTTATATGAGACCTGGCATGCTATTCATTTTTAGTTGTCTATCAACATAAAGCTAGCTTAGATTTAATTTTAAAAGATTCAGATCTTAAAGATAAAATGAGAACACTTTTAAAACTAACCAGGAAAGGTAAGGATTTAATAGAAAAGTCCTTTACCACCCTCTATGAAGACGTAAAAGATTATGAAATTGATTATGAGGACTAATGAATACTTGCAACTCTATTAATTCCTTAGCACTTGGGAAACTTTTAAAGAAATATAATTTGACCCCTAAGAATAAGCAGCAAGTGATTTTATTAGCCCAACGGAAAACCGCAACATGGTCTGGTCTCCATAGACTTGCTAGAAAACTAGAATTTAAGCAGTCATTAGTAGATCAGCAGCAACAGCAACAACAGTAACCATGGAATTATCTACCACTTCACCTACTACAGTATTAGAACCAAAGAAAGCAAAACAAAAATATCCAGAAGCAAGAGTGATTGTTCTTGATGATAATTTTAATACGTTTCAACATGTAGCAAACTCCCTTTTGGCAATAATTCCAGGAATGAGTGAAAAGAGATCATGGGATCTAGCCATTAAAGTAGATAAATCAGGTTCGGCAGAAGTATGGAGAGGGAACCTAGAACAAGCAGAGCTATACCACGAACAATTGGTCAGTAAAGGTTTAACAATGGCTCCAATTGAAAAAACATAAACTTATTGAGAGTAATGGAAGAATTTACTTTAATAAATAAGCAAAGAAATCGAATAAAAATATTTAAGCCATTTGAGGATATTAGTAAGCCATCACCAACTATTAAAGCAATGGAAATTCAATACGCTTGCGTTTATAAAAGATCAAGTAAACCAGTTATTAAAGGTTCAAGAGTTGAATCTATTGAAGATGCAAGAAAGGAATATAAGCAGTTATTGGGTGAGGGTTGGAGGAAGACAAGTATATTTAATAGCTATTTTTAAAAATATTTTAAATAAGACTTGTTTTATTCTTTAAAGCTGTTATCTTATTAAACAATAAAGATTTCAACTTCGAACACTTCATTCACGAATAGAGACCAGCCACGTGATTCGTAAGCGCTATTGAAATTTGAAGGCGGGTAAGCAAGTTAATTATTTCAAAACTCATGGCACACTATTACCGTGGGAGTTGCTTATCTGAAAATAATAAAGATAAAGCAATATCTCAGACCCATTACTACAAATTTAAAGTTAATTGGGTAAGAAGAGAGTGTTGGTTACACATTCTTTTTGAAAAAGGAGAATTACCAACTTTAACTCCTGATGATGGAATTAATATTCCTGAAGATTTTTCTTCTCCACCAAAACTTGAAAAGCATTACACGCGTAAATTCAATTCAGTTCATAAAAAATTAGTAAAAAATTGGTTTAAAGAAAGAAAATTTTCTAAATTTAAAAATAGCTTTTTTGCAAAATTGTCAATCGCATCTCATACAGGAAAAGTAAGTCTAATGGATAAATACTATGAAACGTTAAGCGATCCAACAAAAGCAACAGCTTATTTTTTGCTTGGATTAAAAGGACAAAAACTTAAAGAATTGACTGAAGATGAAAAGATTGAAATTCTTTTGCATGATTCAACTTTTCTTTTTCAGATAGAGTATCAACCTGCCGAAAAGGTATCTGATTTAGGAAGTATATTAAAGATTTCTGAAGCCAAAAAGGAATTTAAATTTATTTGTGAATTTGTTCCCACTAAGAAGTTTTTAGTTAAAAAAAGTACTGAGGGATCTGTTCCTAATGCGAAAATTGTAGTTAAAACGGTTTAATAGATATGACAAATAATATATTGCCAGTCTTTGAGACTGTTGAGTTCCTTCGTGTTGTTCATTATGGCGAAGGTAAAAAAGGAAAATTTGCTGTCGCGATTGTAAAACGTGATCAAAATGAATACACGACTCTCTTTCCACAAGAGGATTTCCCATTTGAGAAACTTCAGTTAATTCAGGAAGGTCAGATTATAAAAGTTAAGCCTAGTCAAGGTGGGCTTAGGGCAAGACTAAAAGATCAAGACATTAAACTTATCGCTCAAAATACAGAAGACATTGCCATTGAGGTTTGTCATCTAAAGGATAAAGTTGATGGCTTAGAAAATAGACAATCGGAAAGATTTGATCATCTGGAAAAAGTTGTTAATCAACTTAAAACGTTAATCGTTTGGTGGGATGAACATAAGGATGAATGACGAAATCATTTTACTCATGCACCATCTTCTCGAGTATCACGATCTTTATGAAAATGACTATGAGTCATTTAGATCAAGATTTGATTTTGAGATCACATATTGGTATCACTTCCGAAAACTGAATCTAATGATTGATAAACAATTTGAGTCAATTAAACCTTTTACAAACAAAGACAATTACTAAAATGCAAAACTTACCAAGCAAAGAACGACCAAGTACAAAACTCCTAAGAGATTTGTATAAGAATAGAAAAAAGCTAATCGAAATTGAAAGTTCTAACGAACCTTACGTTTCAAAAATAAGACCTTTACTTCAAAAGGATTATTGGCTTAGTCATGCTTTAATCAAATTTCTGAATTATGAATACGATTTAGGAATAAAGATTAAAAACAAAAAAACTGAAAATAAATCTGCAATTGAGAAACTCAAAGAAATGCAGTCTAAATTATCAGAAAATATCAATTGTGAAGAGGAGGAGAAGGATCTGTTTTGAAGAAATTTATTATTGCTTCATTACTATTCTTTGCACCTGTTACTTATTCAGCTTCCACACCTGATTCGGAAGAGTTAGGTAAAGCTATGAAACTCGACTGTCAGACTTTAGGTGCTGACAGTTGTACTTCCCGTTTTATTGCAGTTAGTGCTTGCACTTTTTCGTATGGCATAGCTAAAAGTGAAAAGACTGTCAAAGAAAGTATTGATATCGCTGATGATCTTTTTGTTCTTCTTATGAGAGGAAATGGATTAAATCCCAACTCTATGTTTGACGATCAAAATCTTATAAAAGAATCAATCAGATCAGAAACAATCGAAAGAGTTGCTAAGTGCAAGGAATGGACAAAAGAAGCAATTCCCAAAATTGTTCTTGAAAAAACTGGCAAACCAGCAACACCAGAATTTATTGAAGGTGCAACTAGGACATTTGGGTTTTGGTGGCTTGGAACTCTTGAACAGATTAAACGAGGAAGGTAATTACATCATCTCGTAGCTATCTAATTTAGTTTTTAGCTTTGCTGCTTTATGTATTAATCCAACTGCTTCTTTTCTTCCAGTAGCATTATTAGCTTGGAGTATAAGGTCAGCATATTTTTTTACAATTTTCTTTCTCATAGTTTAGATTAAATGAAGACCGTTTTTAAATCTGCCAGGAGTAGGAGATCTACTGCTTGAGATAAGGAATCAACGGTAAAACCTCAGAGTAAACAAATTGGAACGGGTTCACTCGTAGGAGTTATTTATAAACGATCAATTAGATATTTGTAGGTATTTATTACTACATTGTTTTTAAATACAGACAATTTTTTTTTCTTCCCAAAATATATTATGATCAGTGGGAAATAGTGTGCAATTTAAATTATTAATAGGTAAACTACGGGTACACAACATGAAATAAGTGCTGGTATCACTATACTCTCAAGATTGAAGCTGGTATTCATAGCCCGCAGGTCGCGTGTTCAAGTCACGCTCGAGACATTTTCAAAACTATTTTTCAATTAAGAACTTAGGTTTAATTTTAATTGACTTAAACTCTTACAGACAATAATGTTTAATTCACTCGTTACAGTCCTAGATGCACAGAAATCAAAAGCAAAATATCCAGAAGCAAGGGTAATAGTGCTGGATGATAGTTTTAATACTTTTCAACATGTGGCAAATTGTCTTCAAAAAATAATCCCAAGCATGAATGAAAAAAGGGCATGGGATCTAACCATCAAAGTTGACAAAACAGGATCGGCGGTGGTTTGGAAAGGTAATCTTGAACAGGCAGAGCTATATCATGAGCAACTCTTCAGAAAAGGATTAACAATGGCTCCGATTGAGATAACATAAAATAAGTAAGATTGACACAAGATTTTTGGCTTATAAATTCGAATCATTCAGGTGTTAAAAGGTTTTCAAAGAATAATCAAAATAAAGATAAATTTTTTGAATATATGTTTATTGACTCTGGAAGAATTCTTGGTGTTTTAGGAAAAGAATCACCTCTTATGACAACTAGAGAAGAACTTAAAGTTGATAAAGCTAGAGATGAATGGAAAAAGTTAGTCGCACAAGGTTGGAAGAGAATCAAACCAGTTTGGGAAAACTCTTAGTAACCAATATTGTTGCTAGGGTTAGTTATATAAATTATGAGATTAAGGACGTAGTTAGCGGGTAAATTTAATGGCTTCAAAAGTAACAAAGCCATACCTTGAGTCACATTAAATTCTTTATCTTTCATAAAAAAATAGTCTCATTACAATTATAAAAAGACTGTCAAATACAAAATCAAAAATACTAAAAAAAGGATATATTAAGAATTTAGTGGTTAAAGGTTATCAGGGTATTTTATATTTAAAAATTATAGAATTAGAGTTCCTTTTTGTTTTTCTCTTAAAAACAATAAAATTCACATAATAATCTCATAATCCCTACTATTTAATAAATATAAATACTCAATGAAATATCTTATCTCAAGCAAAAGATCCAGAGCTTTAGTTGGTATTGGAATAGTTGCTATCAGTATTGGGATAATCTCAAAAAAAGTAATTAATTATCCAGCTGGAGGATGTGCAAAAGGGACTCAGGAACTAACCTCTAATACCTAAGCATTAATTTTCTACTTGTTCCTTAATTCTTAAATCCAGTCAACTTTGATAACTCTTTTAGTGAAAGTACACCTAAAATTAGTTTCCCATTAATCTCCCATGTCGGAAAGCCTTTGATTTTTTTATCAATGCATAATTTAGTTTGACTATTTATTCCATCTCTTGCACATTCAACTACATTAAGTTCCCTATAAGCTTGCTTACCAAATAGTTCACTTTGATTAAGGCAATTGGGGCACCAATATGCTGAATATTTAACTACACCATTCTCATTAAGGTATTTTGCTAACTCGATAGATTCATTAGTGCTTTCTGAGGTGACTATAAACTCTTTCTGATTATACAAATGGGAGCTATGAACAATATTTGGTAAAGCAAGAAAAGATAATAGTGAGATTAATAAGCGTTTCATTTATTTACTACTTTTCCTCCATATTTTCTAACTATCTTATCAAGCAAAATTCGTATATCTTTATTTTTAAGTTTCTCTATTTGCTGAAGAGTTTCGAGAAGATCACATATTTGATTCTGTGTATCTTCATTTAATTCACTTACTGACATTTATATTTAGTTTTTTATATTCCAATTTTAAATCAAAAGTAAATTTAAATACTTATTGTATTTAAATTTTTTTATTGCTATTTTTTTAAAGCGGGCTAAGGTTCAAATCTCCACGAGGATTTAGTCCGCCGAATTTTTAATGATTCAATTTATTTTGGATCCCTCTTTAAAAAGTTGATTAGAAATAGTCAAGAATATTTAGTATTGTTTAATTTCTAAGTCCCATTGAAAAGCAATCTCATAAAATTTGAGGAGTGTGACACTATTTATTCAAAAATATTATTATGCTTCATAACTTTCTTGAAATACTTAAACTCAATAAATTCACGCATCAATTTGATATCATCAGATAATACTTTTTTATTAACTACATAGTCATCCACATTAATTGGGGAATTATTATTTTCTGGGATTGTATCTTGATCAAAAGAAAAATTGATCAAATCCCCTTTACCAGATATGTTTTCATTCAATACTTTTCGAGACCTCAACGCTTCTTCGACCAATAAACCTGTGACTTTTGATTGACTAAAATTATTAGCTGTGCACAATTTTTCAATAATTTCATGAACTTCTTCACTTGGCAAAAAACCAATCCTTTTCCTCGGAGAGGGCATAATTAAAAAAAATTAGTGTAACACTTGCACATTACAAGTGTTGCACTATATTTGATTCAAGTCAACTAATTTTGCTATGCATATTTTAATATTTCCTGCCGGATTTATTCTTTGGTATCTGGCTTATGAAGCGAAACCTATCATTAATGATGAAGTAACACTTCATTGGGAAGAGAAAAATACAAATAAAAGAAATAAACTTTTAAATATAATCAACGAACGCTTTTAAAATTTACTGTCAATCGATTTTGACCATTCCTTATGTTTACAATCTAGATCTGAAATCATCTGTTTTTGATAGGTAAATTTGAGTTGATTTTCGTTAAGTGATCTTTTTGTAATAATCATCTCTTTTGAGAAAAAAACAGGAGTGTTAGAAGCACTAAATTTTTTTTTCACTTCCATATCATTAATTCATCTATTTTTTTTATATGACTTAAAAGGTTATAGTCTTAATATTTTTATATTTTTTTTATATTTTATTAATGTGTGTTTTTAGCGCGTTTGTAAAAAACATTCATTTATCAAATAAAAAAAGGCTATATTTAAATAATATATATGTTTTATTATGAATCTTAAAGAGAGAGGGATTACTGTTGGAGATTTACTAATCATAGTAATAATAATAATCACTTCTACAATATTAATTAAAGCAATTAACAAGGATAAGAAAACAACATATAATTATAGTAATCAAGAGCAAGTTACATATAAGAAAAATTATTATCAAAAATTAATTTGAATAGCTTATTGATTATTTATAAAACTCTTAATTAATTCACTTAAATATTATTTATCTCTTGTATAAATTTTAAGAATTCATAATTATCAAACAAAGAGTTTATTTATTTCAAATATTTTGATGAAATGATTTAGTACCTTCCCATTTCAAATTATCCTTTAAATCATTGAAATCATTTGATATTGAAACTAAATTCACCATTTGAAGAATTTGAGTTTTATTTAGCCTATTAATAGCGATAAGTTTATTAAGCATTTCTAAAACAGATTTATCATTAATATTCATTTTTCTATAAAAAAACTATACTTCTTCAATTCTTATACCTTACCTTATAATTTTAAAATTTACTTTTAAAATTTCATAATATATTTATAGACGAAAATAATAAATATCTAAAAAATCATCAAAAATAAAATCTTACTGATAAGTAAAATCATTAGCTCACTTTCTTATAAATTCGTTTATTGTAAAAGAAAAAAATGAAAAAAAACTCCAAGAAAGAATACCTTAATAGAGATGAAGTTAATGAAATGATTGAATCCGCTTTAAGGAGACACAATAGAAGATCTACAATAATATCAAGTGTACTTGGCTGGATTCTAATAGGAGGATATTCGTTTGGACTTTTTCAAGCAGTTCAAAATGTCTAATTATTCTTTCTTGTAAAGTAGAACTTGCTAGATGATAAATTAATATAAGACTAAGAATTTATTATGAGGGAATATATTGAGGCAAATCTTACAGTGATAAGAAAATATTTAAAAAAACAAAAAAAGTATACATCAAAATTAAATAATGCTTCGATAATGGAAGAATTCAAAGAATGGAGCAAAGATCCATTACCTGAGACAGAATCAGTTTGGACTTTACCTGACTTAACAAGAACTGAAAGACTAAAAAATTTTTGTCGCTCAATTAAAAAGGAAATAAGATAAGTTTTTAACTACCTAGTTGTATATGATTTACTTTTAAATAAAAATAACCCGCAAATCCAACTATATTCAAAATTAAAACGAAAATCCAAGCTCCAATTGGCTGATTAGAATCAAATTTTTTTATTTTAACTTTTTCCTTTAGTCTTTCAATATATTTAGCCATAATTAAAAATATTAAAAAGATTTTTTCTAATTATAGAGAGTCGAATTTAAAGGAATATTAAATAAAATAAAATTTCTTTCAATTCGAATTTTTTTTATCAAGCCTGTTAATGGGATATTTAATTAACTCTTTTTTGAGATTTTTTAAAAGTTTATTGTGATTCAAAATCGTAAATTTCCTAGTAAAGGAATAATGCCATTTCATTGAATTAAAAAAAAACTTGCTAATTCATTATTAATAAAATTATAATACTTATTACGGTCATCCAGACCATAAATAATTTAAATAAGGACGAATTTTTTCATGAGCTTAAGAGTTGGCCAAGAAGCACCAGACTTTAGTGCTACAGCAGTATATGATCAAGAGTTTAAGGAGATTACACTTTCAGGTCTAAGAGGTAAATGGGTTGTTTTATTCTTTTATCCACTAGATTTTACATTTGTATGTCCAACTGAAATCACTGCATTTAGTGATAGATACCAAGATTTCTCAGCTCTTAATACTGAAATACTTGGGGTATCAGTTGATAGCAAACACTGTCATTTGGCTTGGATACAAACCCCAAGAAATGAAGGTGGAATAGGTGATATTAACTACCCGTTAGTTTCTGACTTAAAAAGAGAAATCTGCCAGGCGTACAATGTTCTTAATGATGATGGAGAGGCCGATAGAGGTTTATTTCTTATCAATCCCGAAGGAGTTGTTATGCATACGACTGTTAACAAGGCTCCTGTAGGTAGAAATGTTGATGAAACGCTAAGGATTCTTCAAGGTTATCAATACGTTGCGGCAAACCCCGATGAAGTATGTCCAGCAAACTGGACCCCCGGGGAGAAAACAATGCTAGAGGACCCCAAAGGTAGTAAGGAATATTTTTCTGCACTATAGAAGGATTAGAAACATCTAAGTAAGTATTGAGTAGTAAATAATTATAAAAAAATAAAAAATAAGAATATTCAAAAAGGGGATAACATCCCTTTTTTGAGGTGTTGGCACGATCCAATCGCTCAAATTAGTTTTATAGGATATGTAGGACCAGGTATAAAAAGAAATTTCTAAGGCGACTAGGATAAAAAGATTAATTAAATTTAAGTCATTTAAACCAAAATATCTATAAATATGAAACTGATTATCAACACTAATATTATTAATTTGAAGATGCCAAAGATAGAGAGAAATCAAAATAAAATTTACCAATATTATTCTTTTTAATAGATACCTAGATTTCTTAAAAATTAATAAGATAGAAATTAAAAATATGAAAAAAATTAACTGTGGAATATCCGGTTTTGGTACCTTAATTCCTTCAAGAAATAAATTAAATAAAAGATCAAAATTTATATATATATAATCAGCTATTAAGTAGGAGAGAAATATTAAATTTATGGCTACTAAGAATAATAATCTTTTTCCTTTAATTATTTTTATACTATGGAATTTATTCTTGGTAAAATTATAGTATGTATAGTTTTTTAAAGAGTTTAAACAGACTAAAGATGGACATATTGCACCGCTCAAATAGTAAAGGATTAAATAAAAGGAAATATCATTAATATTGAGTAAGTACAAATTAAACCATTGTTTTTGTACAAATGGAAGAATAAGTAAAAATGAAAGTGTAACTAATAACTTTGTTGTATTGTTTTTAATTATCAAGAAAATATTTTTTTTAATTTAAAACAATTAAATCAAACTTTCAACAATTTAGAAGTTATTAATTTAAAAACTTTTTTATCTATAGTTTCTTGATTTAGAAGTATATCAACTAATTTATCTAATAAGACTCTATTTTTTTTCAATATTTTTATTGAATTATTTAATGAAGTTTTAGAAATATTTATGATTTCATTATCTATTCTAGAACTGGTATTTTCTGCTATGAGAGGCTTTCTTCTAAATAATCCATCTCCTAAATACATTTTATTATTTTCAGAATCCATTGAAATTGGACCAATCATTGAAAATCCATATTTTGTAACCATTTCCCTTACGATGTTTGTCGCATAAGAGATATCATTTAAGGAGCATTGTGTAATTTCTTCTTCACCAAAAACTATCGTTTCTGCTGCTCTTCCAGCAAGAGCAATTTCAATTTTTGAAAATAATAATTTTTTTGAAATCAATCCACTAGAAATTATATCTTCGTCAGGGCATATTTTTGTATATCCTCCTATAGATCCAGATCTAGGTAATATCGTAATTTTATCAACTGATTCGACTCCATTTCTCACAGCAGATACAATCGCTCTGCCAACCTCGTTATAAGCAATAATTTTTTTCATATTTGGAGAAGTTATTAATGAACTTCTCAGGCCAATAGTAATTTTATCAAGAGCATTTTCTATATGAAGATCACTGATTAATTTAGATTCATCTCTAGCACAGTGAATAGCACTCTCGTTCATCAAATTCGCAAGATCAGCTCCCGAAAATCCAACTGTTCTAGAAGCCCAATATCCTAAGTCAACTTCGCTTGAAAGTGGTTTGGAAAGTGAATGAACTGAAAGAATTTTTTTTCTTCCATCTAAATCTGGAAGCATTACTTCAATTTTTCTATCAAATCTACCTGGTCTTAATAATGCTGAATCCAAAATATCTGGTCTATTTGTAGCTGCTAAAATAATAATCCCAGAATTATCAGCAAAACCATCTAATTCAGTTAGAAGCTGATTAAGGGTTTGTTCTCTTTCATCATTTCCACCTCCGATCCCAGAGCCTCTTTGCCTACCAATGGAATCAATTTCATCAATGAAAACTATACAAGGAGATTTTTCCTTAGCCTTAGAGAATAGATCACGAACTCGGCTTGCTCCAACACCAACAAAAAGTTCTACAAACTCTGATGCCGATATTGAGAGAAAAGGCACTCCTGATTCACCAGCAATTGCTTTAGCTAATAATGTTTTACCTGTTCCTGGTGGACCTATTAGAAGAACTCCCTTAGGAACTTTTGCTCCAAGATTTTCAAATTTCTTGGGTTCTTTCAAAAATGTTATTACCTCTTTTAATTCCTCAGCGGCTTCAGGGACACCAGCTACATCATCGAATCTCGTTTCTACATCATCAATAGTTACAAATTTAGCTTGATTTTTGGTAAAACCAAAAGCTCTGGAAGCCAATTTTGATGTACTCCTCAAGATTAAAACTATAGCTAATATAAAAATCAGAAAAAGACTTATTGAAGCGAACGAATTAGCCGCTGAAGCTTCTTTCCTACTATTGTTTATAGTGAGTTCCACTTTATTTTCAGTAGCCTTTTCAAGGATTAATTGATCGTTGTAAAGGATAGGTATTTTAAATTTATCCCCATTTTTGTATAGGACATCTATCTCTCTCTGTCTAGGATAGAAAAATATTGATTCTATTTTCCCCGTCTCTATATCCTCTAAAAGATCCGAATAACTTGATTTAGAATTTGAATATGAGAATTTTGATCTAAACACTAATCTTTAAAAGTGATTAATAAAGCATATATGCTTATTTAAGAAATTGACGTATATAAACAAAATATACTCAAAAGTTTTGGAGATAACCAGTTAAGGGTTATATTAATATGGTAATAAAGAAACAGAATGGCTGTACCAAAGAAGAAAAAATCAAAGAGCAAAAGGAACCAAAGGCATGCTGTCTGGAAAGGGAAAGCAGCAATAGCAGCTCAAAAAGCAATATCTTTAGGTAAATCAGTTTTAACTGGTAAAGCTCAAGGATTTGTTTACCCTATTGAAGAAGAAGAAGAAGAATAGGTTTTAAGATCCTAATTTAAATGCCTCAAGTATAATGGCATAAATTGAACCTATTCTTAATTTATCAACTACGGTCCATATGTAATAAAATTTTGAGTTTGAGGAAGGCTTTATTCTTATAATAATTTCAATAAAAACAATAATTATTGGAACCATAATCAACTCATTTTTACCTTCAGATATAAACTTTGTAAGAAAATTGGCGAACAAAAAATAACCTGTCAAAACAGAAATTAGACCAATTGATTTTATCCTCCAAGTATCACTCAGAAAACCAAAAAATAAATTATTTAACTGGTAGGTAATTCTAGAAAAATTAGTTTTTTGCATCATTCAAAGACATTAAATATTCACTTAGAAAGCTATAGTCAACATATGATTTTTTTAGTTTAGGGCCTTTAATTACATTTGCCACACTATTCTCATCACCAAGACTGTCTAAAATACAATCTAATTTAATATCTTCTTCAAGAACAGTTGGGATATTTGAATGAACAAAAATGGTAGGTAAGTTAGCGGCTAAGGAAGATTTCAATCCTGGAATGGAGTCTTCGAAAACAATTGAGTTATTTTTGTTTATACCACTTAATTGAATTGCCTTTAAATAAGGTAGTGGATTTGGTTTCTTTAATTCAACGTCTTCACTTGAAATAATGAACTCAAAAGGATTAAAGCCATTAAAAAGATATTCAACAAGTAGATCAACTTGATTTCTTGAACTTGAAGTAACAATAAATTGTCTTACTTTTTTTCTGTTTAATTCATTTATTAATCTAAAAACACCAGTTTTAAAAGAAACGCAATTTTTTTTTATAATTTCCAAATAATGAAACTGTTTTTTTTCATGAATTTTGAGAATTAAATCTTCTGAGAAATCATCATTATTCGATTTAGCGAAGTAAGCTATCCTATTTTTGCCTCCATTTATCTTCAAAAGATTTATGTATTTATTAGTGTCCCAATTCCAATTAATACCAAGGTCATTGAAAGCATTATTAAAAGCAGGTAAATGAGCCTCTAATTCAGTATTTGCGATAGTACCATCTAAATCCCAATAAACACCCTCAAGATATTTCACCAAAAATAATTTCTCTTATTTGCGGTAGAAAACAAGCGCAATTATTGCTGGTCCTGCTAACGCAACTACAGCTAAAGGAATAAGTGTTGCCATGATAATGATTATGTTTTGTGATACTATTTTTACAAATAAATGACATAACTGTACTGATACGTTACAAGATTGAATTAAATTATGAAATCATGGACATGTATAGAAAATTGTGGAGCTTGTTGTAAATTCGACTTGAATGAAAGAAGTGATTTAGAAGACAAGCTTAACAAAGAGGATATCTCATTGATACATTCGATGTCTGCGAAAGACGGTTGGTGTAAAAACCTGGACAGAAAAAATAAAAAATGCTTAATTTATGAAACCAGACCACATTTTTGCCGGGTAAATGAATTTTCAAAAGCATTTAATGGATATTTGAAATCTGGTGACAAATTTCTAATAGATTGCTGCAAACAACATATTTCATCAAATTATGGAAACGAAAGTAAAGAGATGAAAGCTTTTAAAATTGCTGTTTCAAGAAAATGAATAGTAAATTAGAAAAAAAAGAAAACAATTTAGAAAAAAGTTTTGTATCCATATTCATAACGACTTTTACAACAATCTTTATTGCTGAACTTGGTGATAAAACTCAGATAGCCACGTTAATGCTTTCTGCCGAATCGGGTAAGCCAATAATTGTTTTTCTTGGAAGTTCTCTAGCTTTAATAAGCTCTAGCGTAGTAGGAGTTCTTATTGGTAAATGGGTATCAAAAAAAATATCTCCTAGTAAATTTGCCTTATTTACTGGTGCTTTAATGATATTGATAAGCATATTTTTAGCTTATGAAACTTTCAAAAAATATTTATAAATGGTTCTAAGTTTATTACTATCAACATTTCTAACCGTTTTTATAGCTGAATTAGGTGACAAAACTCAACTAGCTACTTTAACTATAAGCGGAACTTCAAATAAACCATTAGCAGTTTTTCTAGGATCTTCTTCAGCACTTGTTTTTGCAAGTTTACTAGGAGCTTTGACAGGTGGTTCTATTTCAAGTTTTTTACCCGAAGTGGTTCTAAAGTCAATAGCCTCAATTACATTTTTTATCATAGGTATAAGGCTTTTTATCAACTCTTTTACTATCGAAAAAGAAGAAAAAGAAGAGAAAGAAAATAATTAGTTTTAAGCTTGGATAAATAGGTGTAATAATAAAGTGTATACACCTAAATAATATATAATTTCATTTAGATCATGTTCACATCATCTTCAATAATTGATAATCTTAATCAGTCAGAAGGGTTAGAATATAAAAAATTATGCAGATTATTAAAAATAACAAAGAAATCGGATAAGGAAAAATTAGATATCGCTTTAACAGCTCTAGAAAAACTTGAAATAATTAATAAAAATGAAGATGATGAATATACCTGCATAAAAGACAGTGATCATCTTGTCGCCAAAATTAGATGTAGTAGCAAAGGCTATTGTTTTGCTGTAAGGGGAAAAGACAAAGAAGATATCTATATTAAAGAAAATCTACTTAATTATGCATGGAATGGAGATAAAGTTTTAGTAAGGATAATAAAAGAGGGTTATAGAAGAAGATCGCCTGAGGGAATAGTTGATTGTATTCTTGAAAGATCAAATCAAATACTTCTTTCTAAAGTTGAAATAATAAATAATGATGTATATGCAATCCCAATAGACGATAGGATCCTTTCTAAAATTAAACTTCCAGAAGAGAATAAAAAATACACTTTCAAACCAGAAAATAAGAATATAGTAAAAGTTGAGATTGAAAGATTTCCCATAGGACAAGAAGAAGGACTAGGGCATGTGATCCAAGAACTAAAACTTAACAATAATGAGGAATATGATACAGACTTTGTTCTATCAAAAAGCAATATCGTTAAATCATACGATTTAAATCATATTGAATCTAAAAAAATAGAAAAAAGGGAGAGAATAGACCTTACCGATAAAAACTCTTATTTATTCAAAAGTTGGAATTATAATAATTCCCCTATACTCCCAATGATTCAAATAGAGCAAGAAAAAAATAAAAGTACTAAATTATGGATTCATACAAATAATCTTGCGGAAAGAGTAGATTTAAATAGTAAAAAATCTCTAGAAATATTATTTAAAGGTTTTGAATCATTACCTTTATTAAATGATTGGCAAAACTACCTTAGTGAAGCCATAAGAAATGATTCTGAATTTAAACTTGGTGAAAAGAATGAAGCGATAAGCCTTTGTGTGCATTTAAATAGTGATAATGAAATTATTGATTGGTCATTTCATCTCACTTTAGTAAAGTGCACTCTAATTGTTGGAAATGATCATACTGACGCTCTTCTATCAAGAAAAAGTAAATCAAGAATAACCTCACGTGTATTAAAACCTATTAAAGAATATATCGAAGATTTAGACAAAATACTCGAAATTTCATGTACATTCAGACAGAAACATCTTATAGAGGGTAAGGTTGAAATTCCTGCGCCACTCAACAATATAGAAACACTAGAAGAATTTTTTATTCACAATCCAGCTGAATATTCAAAAGGGTATTTTGAACCATTAAATAAAGAAGATTGCCAAACTTACCTTTCATCAATACTACATGAAGCTAATTTAATATGGTTCAAACATTCAAATGAATATGGCTTAAAGAGCGCAGGATACATCTCAAGGGGTATAGATTACGTTAATGCAAATGAAATCATTAAATATGCAGAATTTCTTGATAAAGATATAGAGCTTAATGAAGATGGCAATTTAACATTTAGTCAAGTAATTAAATTATGTGGCGATGATAATAAAAAAAGAATCTTACATAAACTCCTAATTAATGAATTTAAGGACAATGACATAAGATTGATATCTAAAAATCCTGATAACGAAGATTCAGAAAAATTATTTATTTCTCCATGGACAATTCCTGGATATGACTTCACTAACCTTATTAACCAATACTGTATTTTTAATATGATAATAAATGGTAAGAAATCCAAGAAAAATAATATTAATGCAATCAATATTTCGGAAAGTAATTCATTAGACTTAGTGAATTGGGATATATTTAATACATCAATTTCAAAGAATCTAGAAATATTATTTAACAAGTTTGTAATAGATAAACTTAATGAATACAAGTACAAAGTTAACCAATATAAATCTAATATGATAAATATAAAAAAAGTAAGAAAAGCAGAAAAATTACTAGGTAATATTTATAGTGGGTTTATATTATCAGTCCAAACGTATGGCTTCTTTGTTGAGATATCAGAACTAAATGTAGAAGGTTTAGTACACGTCAGCACACTTAATAATGATTGGTATGAATATAGATCAAGGCAAAATCTTTTGATTGGAAGAAAATCTAAAAAATCATATAAAGTTGGAGATGCAATAGAAGTAAAAATCATAAAAGTCGATATTCTTAAATATCAAATTGATTTAGAATTAACATAACTAAATTTTCGCAAAATATATTATGGAATTAATAACCCAAAAATTGAAGATAACTTTTTAGAATTATGTTAAAGAAAAAATATTTATTGTTAACTCTTTTTTTAATAATAATTTTTCAAACATTATTATATACAAATAATAATCAGAAGACTTCATTTAGATACTTTAAATGGACTCTCCAAGAAGTAAGTATAGGTAAGTTAATCAGTATTTCATTTTTTTCTGGTTTATTTGTTAGTACTTTATTAAATACCACAATTAAGAGTACTAGTTTCAGAAAAAATAGTTTCGAAAATGTTGAGGATGATTTTGGATCTAATAATAATGAGCAAATTATGGAACCAAACGTTGAGGTTCCGCCTCAAAGGGATATTAGAGAGACTCAACCAACAATTTCTGTTAATTACAGAGTAATCAAAAATATGAATGATAATAAATTTGACAAAGATCTAAATAATTCAAATCCAGACAATAAAGATGACTGGGATAATGCTAATAATGATTGGTAAAAAATTAATAAATTAAAAAATGTTTTTTTAATTTATAATAATTTTAAATAGTTTTTTTTATGGAAGAAAATTTAGACAAAAATAACGGAGTTAATGAAAAAATATCTGACAACACTACTAACTCAAACTCTGAAGAAGTAAAAGAACCTAAATCAGAAAAAGTTATCAATATGGATATTAATAATGGCGAATCTGAAAGTAATTCTACTTCTAAAGTCGGTATAAAAAATGAAATAGATACTAGTGTCAAACCTATCACGAAACCCAAAAAAGAACTCCCAGTAGAGAAAAAGCCCTTCCAAGAATTTATTAACATACATTTAATCCCTGCTCTTATAGACGAAATCAATCAAAGAGGATTAGAAGTTAACAATATCAACCTCGCAAATACTAATAGACCTATTGCTGGAGATAAATGTTGGGTAATAAATTGTGAAATTAAAGATAGATGTAACTTTTGGTTATCCTTTGAGAAGGATGACATTAGTTCATTAAAAAGTATTTCATTATCAAAACCTAATCAAAAACCTAGTATTATTGAATCTTTTCTCATTGACGAAAAAAGAATTACCCTAAAATTAATTATTTCAAGAGTAATTCAAAGATTAAATGGGCAAAAGTTAATAGGAGTTAATTAAAAAAACAATAACACCAAGTTAACTTTTCCCTCGAAAATACAAATAATAGTAAATAATAGTATTAATAAATCACATAAAAGATGGCTCAATCAACTGTTGAATCAAAAAATAAAAAAGATGTTAACAACGGGAAAATACCAGCAAAAGAAACAATTTTGTCACCAAGATTCTATACAACAGACTTTGAGGCAATGGAAAATATGGATTTATCAATAAACGAGGAGGAATTGGAAGCAATATGTGAGGAATTTAGGAAGGATTACAATAGGCATCACTTTGTAAGAAATAATGAATTTGAAGGCGCTGCAGAAAAATTGGATCCTGAGACAAGGGAACTTTTTGTTGATTTTCTCGAGGGAAGTTGTACTTCAGAATTCTCAGGCTTTCTTCTTTATAAGGAACTTAGCAAGAGAATTAAAGACAAAAACCCACTTCTTGCTGAATGTTTTGCTCATATGGCCAGAGATGAAGCTAGACATGCAGGTTTTTTAAACAAATCAATGAGTGATTTTGGACTGCAATTAGATCTAGGTTTTTTAACAGCCAATAAAGATTACACTTATTTCCCACCACGAAGTATTTTTTACGCCACCTATTTATCCGAAAAAATAGGTTATTGGAGATACATCGCAATTTATAGGCATCTCGAAAAGAATCCAGACTGCAAGATTTTTCCACTTTTTAATTATTTTGAAAATTGGTGTCAAGATGAAAATAGACATGGTGACTTTTTTGACGCATTAATGAAAGCACAACCACGTACCGTTAAATCTTTAAGCAAAAAAATTACCATTGGGGGCTCTACCTTTACACATCCACTGTTTGACTATTTCCATAGATTTAGATACTTTTTGAACAATCTTCCATTAACATCCAAGTTATGGTCTAGATTTTTCTTACTTGCTGTATTTGCAACTATGTATGCAAGGGATCTGGGAATCAAAAAGGATTTCTACGCTTCTTTAGGGTTAGATGCTAAAGATTATGACCAGTATGTTATTAATAAAACGAATGAAACTTCTGCTAGAGTTTTTCCTGTAGTACTAGATGTTTATGATAAATCTTTTTACGGAAGATTAGATAAGGTAGTAGAGAATAATAAGATTCTTTCCGATATTTCAAGCAGTGATGGTAATAAAATATTTAAAACATTTAAAAAATTACCTAAATATTTATCAAACGGTTACCAATTATTAAGACTATACTTATTAAAACCTCTTGATAGCAAAGATTTCCAACCATCAATTAGATAATCTTTTATTCAGATAAGATTTATATATTCAAATGTTTTCGTCACAAATCAAATCACATGAAATAATTTTTGGCAGTTGCAATAAAGATTTATTAGAAGAAATTATTTACTACGGCATTGGACTTGGAGCTGATTTTGTAGAAATTTTTATAGAGAATACCGACAATTCCAGTGTATTAGCTGAAGAGGATTTCATTACAAGTGTAAGTCCATCATTTGTAAAAGGTGCTGGTATAAGAATATTTAAAGGGAAAAAGGATGGATTTGTAAGTACAAATGATCTAACAATGCACGGCTTAAAGAGATCGGTATCTCAGGCTATTGAGATGTTAGACATAACAGACAACAACAAAAGAGAATCATTTAACGGTTTAAATAAACATAGGGACTATAGTTCATCCAAGAAAAAATGGATTAATGAAGTGCCAACGATTCATGAGATAAGCGAAAAACTATTAGTCAGCACAAAGTCTCTAAAAAAGAATAATAAAATAATAACTAGAAAAGGAAGTTACTCAAGAAATCTGCAAGAAATTATCATAGCCTCCAGCGATGGAACCTATGTCTCCGATATTAGGTTGCATCAAACAGTTGGACTCAACGTAATTGCTAGTGATGCCCAATACAGATCTAGTGGAAGTAGAAGATTTGGATCGTCAGGAGTACCTAATGAATTCAGATTATGGGATCACGAAAAAGCAGCTAATGATGTATTCGAAAGTTCAATGAATATGTTGTATGCAGATTATGTTGATGCAGGACAAATGCCTGTTGTATTAGCCAATAAGTTTGGTGGCGTTATATTCCACGAAGCCTGCGGCCATCTACTTGAAACTACTCAAATAGAGAGAGGAACAACGCCATTTGAGAATAAATTGAATGAAAAAATTGCACATGAATCTGTAACTGCAATTGATGAAGGAATATCGGAAGGATCCTTTGGTTCATTATCAGTAGATGATGAAGGTATGGAACCTGAGAAATCAGTTCTTATAAAAAATGGAATTTTAAAAAAATTTATATCAGACAGGGCAGGTGAATTAAGAACTGGCCATAAAAGGACAGGAAGTGGAAGAAGGCAAAATTATTCTTTTGCTGCAGCTTCAAGAATGAGAAATACTTATATAGCTAAAGGTGAGCACTCCAAAGAGGATTTAATTAATAGTATTAATGATGGTCTTTACTGCAAATCAATGGGTGGTGGCAGTGTAGGTGCGACAGGACAATTTAATTTTGCGGTAGAAGAAGGATATCTTATTAAAAATGGAAAATTAACTGAACCAGTAAAGGGAGCAACTTTGATTGGTGAGGCTAAAGAAGTGATGCCAAAAATATCAATGTGCGGAAATGACCTTGAATTAGCTCCTGGATTCTGTGGATCAATTAGTGGAAGTGTCAACGTAACTGTCGGCCAACCGCATATTAAGGTTGATTCAATCACTGTTGGCGGGAGATAGGATATGAATTCAAAAGAAATTACAACTCAAATCTCCAAAGCCGCAGACTTCCTAAATCTTAAAAAATGGGATTATGGTGCAAGCTTTTCTAATGATTATTCTGTGCAAGTTGATAAAGGTGAGGCTAAACAACTTAAGGCATCACAAAAGCAAATTTTAACTTTAAGGGTATGGAACAAATCTAATTTAGTTGGCATTACAACAACAAGTGATATCAGTGAATCTGGTATTAAAAAGGCCCTAAATCAAGCAAATATTGCATCTGATTTTGGCAACAAGAATGAAAGAACAGAATTCTCACCACTAGCCAAGGATCCCATTGAAATGAAGGATGCAAAAAAAAGAAATCCTGTTGGAATTAAAAAATTACTTACGCTTTTAAGAGAAGCAGAAGTAAAACTAATTGAAAGTCATGAATCCATAAAGTCTGTTCCGTACAATGGTCTATCTGAAAGTTTTTATGAGAGAGTTTATGCAAATAGTGATGGTGCCTTTCGGAGTTATACCAAAAGTCAAGCTGCACTTTATTTATATGCAAGAGCAGAAGAAAATAATAAGAAGCCTCGTAGCTCAGGCTCCGTAAAACTAGGATATGGAGTTGAAGATATAGATATAGAGTCGTGTATTAAAGAAGCTTCTAACAAAACAATTTCTCATTTAAATTATTCATCTATTAAAACTGATAAATATTTAATATGTTTTTCCCCAGAGTCTTTTTTAACAATCATTAATGCCTTTAGTTCAATGTTTAATGCTAGAAGTATTTTAGATGGAGTTAGCTTATCTAATAAAAATTCTATTGGAGAAAAGCTATCTACAGAAGCACTTAATATTTATGATGATGGTCTTCACGAAAAAAATATTTCTTCATCACCATTTGATGGAGAGGGAACTCCTACAAAAAGAATATGTTTAGTTAACAAAGGGAGAATTGTCAATTTTATACATTCTGAATCAACTGCGAAAATATTTAAAACTATCCCCACAGGTCACGCTGGACTAGGATCAAAAGTTTCAGTATCTCCTGATTGGATAGTAGTTGAGAAATCAGAGGAGAACTTTGATCTGAAAACATCATTAGATCACTCTACTTTTGAAGGAGAATTTGTTTATATTGAAGAATTGAATGCAATCCATGCAGGTGTCAGAGCCAGTCAAGGTTCTTTCTCTCTTCCATTTGATGGATGGCTCTATAAAAACGGGAAAAAAATCTCAATAGAATCTGCAACGGTAGCAGGGGATATCAAATACCTTTTGAAAAATATAGTTAATATTGAATCAATCCAAGAGGTAACAACGAGTGGAATTTCTCCACATATATGGGTAAATGAATTATCAATAACTGGTGACGCGTGAGAATTATATTCTGGGGAACACCTGAATATTCAATTGCGAGCCTCGAAATTTTTATAAAATCTAAGCACGAGGTAATAGCAGTAGTTAGCCAACCTGATAAGAAAAGATCTAGGGGGAATAAATTAATATCTTCACCTGTTAAAAGATTTGCCGAGCAAGAATCTATAAAAATTTATACTCCAGAAAAAATCAGAGACAATATGGATTTTATAAATGAACTTAAATCACTATCTTGTGATTTATTTATTGTTATCGCATACGGGAAAATTTTACCCAAAGAGATATTGGAAATCCCAAAATTTGGTTGTTGGAACGCACATGCTTCATTACTGCCAAGATGGCGTGGTGCTGCCCCAATCCAATGGTCCCTAATAAAAGGAGATGAATTTACTGGTGTAGGAATTATGAAAATGAATGAGGGACTAGATACTGGCGACTTATTATTGGAAGAAAAAATTAAAATCGATACTAACGATAATTTACATACACTATCGGAAAAACTTAGTCTCTTATCCGCAAAATTATTTTTAAATGCTACATCATTAATCGAAGAAAATATTAATAAAAATACTAATTCTAAATTAACAAAACAAAAAGGCCTTGGAAGAGAAATTACTTACGCAAGAATGATTGAAAAATCAGACTTTATAATTGATTGGGGTAATGAGGCAATTAAAATTTCTCAAAAAATAAAAGCATTATATCCACGAGCAAATACAACTTTTAGAGGTAAGAACTTAAAAATACTTAAAGTCAAAATTTTGAGTAGTGATGAAATTAAAAATGAAAAATACCATTTCATGAGCAACTATCCTAGACCAGGTATTATTCTTGCAGTCATAGAAAATGAAGGAATAATAATTTCAACTAAAACTGATCCTATTATATTGTTAGAAGCAAAACTTGAAGGCAAAAACATTTCTAGCAAAAAGAAATTGATACAACAGTTAAAGCCATCAGTAGGTGATTATCTCTCAAATTAAGTTTTAGATTCTTTTTTTGAGAATCCCCAAATGAAAGCAAAAAGAATCAAAATATAAAAATAATAGTCTGGAAGAATAGATTCTTTAATTAAGGTATTTAGTAAAAGTTTAATCCCAACGATTAAAATTGCTACGTAACCGGCTGTTTCTAATCTAGAAAATATATCCAGAAGTTTTAGAAATATCCCCGATGTAAATCTTAAGGCTAATACTCCAATTACTGCTCCAAATATAATTAATATATATTGATCGCTGATAGCTACAGCAGTAGTGATACTATCTATGGAAAACGCAAAATCAGTAATTGAAAGAAGCGCTACAACTTTTAAGAACCTATAACTATTTTTACTATCTATACCATTTTCAGCGTTTTCTATATCTGAATTTAAAAAAACATTTGAAAAGAATAAATATATTAAATAAAAACCAGCAAAAACTCTAATAAGAATAAACTTTAGAAGTACGTTAGATAATATGATGAGAATAATTCTGAATAATAAAGATATTGTTATACCAATATTTAAGGCTCTTGACCTTAGTTCTGAACTGTTGAGGGATTTAGTAAGAGAAGCTAGTGCAACTGCGTTGTCTGCCGATAATAATAATTCAAGAGAAATTAATATTGGTAAAAGTGTAAAGATTTCGTACCAACTATCTACCTGATCAAGTGTTGGTATAAAAGAATTTATTGCGGCTGAATCCATCAAATATTATTCACAATCTGTATAAAATCTAATATAATATATCGGTTATTTGCAATCAAGATTGATAACTATAAATGAGTTTAAATTCTTTAGTTGATTATATTTCGAACTCACAAATTACTTCTGAATTAATAAAAAGAATTACTAAAAATAATGAATTAAATATTGTTGGTTCAAGTAGATATGCAAAATCAATAATCATAGATAGCATTGCAAAAAAAGAGGAAAAAAATATATTATTAATTTGTCCTAATGTAGAAATTGCCTACAAATGGATTGGTTATTTTGAAAGTATAAATGATAAAGCAGTTTTATATTATCCTCCAACAGAACATCTACCATACGCATCAATTAATAAATCCAAAGAGATTGAATTTAGCCAGCTTACTGTTTTATCCAAATTAATAAAAAAAGAGAAAAATGAACTAAATATTGTTATATCAACAGAAAGATCGCTACAACCTCATCTAATAAATAAAAACTTATTAATTGAAAACAAGTTAGTTTTGAAAAAAGGGGTTCAAATCGAGATTCAAGAATTAGCAAATAAACTTACTTTGCTAGGTTATACGAAGGATACTGTAACTTCAACAGAAGGTTTCTGGAGTAGGAGAGGGGAAATAATAGATATTTATCCTATAAATAATGAGTTTCCTATAAGATTAGAATTTTTTGATAATGTAATTGAGAAAATAAGAGAATATGATCCCAATACACAGAAAACACTTGAAAGTATAAATAATATTGAAATAATACAGGCTGGATTTGATTTACTAATAAAAGATAAGTTAAATAATTTATCTAAGAACAGTATTTTTAATTCAGAAGATATACATAAAAATAATCTTGATCGTTATTTAGGAATTATTGAAGAAAAACCCTCAAATATAATAGATTTTATAAATAGGGAAACAATTCTTGTAATTGATGAATTAGAAGATTGTAAAAAATTTGCAAATAATTGGTATCTAGATTCAGAAAGTAATTTTGATAATTGTGCTTATGAATTAAATGAGAACCTTAAAAATAATGATATTAATTTAAAGGCTAAACCTAATTTGCATTTAGAGTTTGATGAAATATTAAATTCAATAGGGAATTTTAATTTAATAAAATTTTATGAATTTGAATCAAAAGTCAATATTGATAATAGGTTTTTGTTAAACGATAAAAGATTAAATTCATACTCTAAAAATATAGGAAAATTATCCAATGATATAAAGAATAATATAAAAAATAATGAAAAAGTATGGATATTATCAGCACAGCCATTAAGAACTAAAACTTTACTTTTTGAGCATGAATGTAATACAAACTTCTTAAACAATTCTAATGATATTAATGAAGCATTTAAGTCAATTAATAATTCAACTCCTTTAGTGTTAAAAAATAAGAACAATTATGAAATAGAGGGTTTTTATCTTCCGATATGGAAAGTTGTCCTGATAACAGATAAAGAATTATTTTCACAACAATCTCTTTTTAATAGTGTATTCATAAGAAGAAAAAAAAGAAGTGTCAATTCAAATATAAATGTAAATAAAATTAGTCCCGGTGATTTTATAGTTCATAAAAATCATGGAATAGGAAAATTTTTAAAAATAGAAAAAATAAATATAACTGGGGATTCAAGAGATTATTTAGTCATTCAATATCAAGATGGGAAGATAAGTGTTGCCGCTGATCAACTTGGTAGTGTTAACAGATATAGATCAAGCGGAAAAATAAAGCCGAAAATAAATAAATTAGGAGGGACAGAATGGGAAAGAATAAAAGATAAAAATAAGAAACAAATCAAAAAAGTTGCTGTCGATATTTTAAAACTTTATGCAAAGAGAGAAAAATTAAAGGGGTACATCTACCCAGAAGATGGTCCTTGGCAAGATGAATTAGAGGAATCATTCCCTTATCAACCAACACCTGATCAAATTACTGCTGTAGAAGAAATAAAATCTGATATGGAAAGCGATAAGCCAATGGACAGGCTAGTTTGTGGAGATGTAGGATTTGGCAAAACAGAAGTCGCTATTCGGGCTATTTTTAAGGCTATTACATCAGGCAAACAGGTAATATTACTAGCACCCACAACAATCCTTGCTCAGCAACATTGGAGAACAATAAATAATAGATTTTCACCTTACCCAATAAAAGTATCATTACTCAATAGATTCAAAACCGTTAATGAAAGGAAGGAAATCTATGCAGGTTTGAAAAATAACAAAATTGATTTGGTTGTAGCAACTCACCAAATATTAGGTAAAGAAATAGAAATTAAAAACTTAGGACTTCTTGTTATTGATGAAGAACAAAGATTTGGAGTAAAACAAAAGGAGAAAATTAAAAAAATTAAAACCAACATAGACGTCTTAACACTCTCGGCAACTCCAATTCCAAGAACTCTTTATATGAGCTTATCTGGACTAAGACAAATGAGCTTACTAAATACTCCTCCTCCATCAAGAAGATCCATAAAAACATATTTATCTGAAATAGATATGGATGTTATAAGAACTGCAATAAATCAAGAACTTGATAGGGGAGGTCAAATTTTTTATGTTCTTCCAAGAATTTCTGATATTGATCAAGCTGTAAACAAATTAAAAAATATGTTTCCCAGCTTAAAATTTATTGTTGCTCATGGGCAAATGAACGAAACACAGCTTGAAAATGCAATGATTGCATTTAATAATGGAGAAGTAGATCTAATGATATGCACAACGATAATTGAAAGTGGATTAGACATCCCTAAAGTAAATACAATCATTATTGAAGATTCCCACAAATTTGGCCTTTCACAACTTTATCAACTTAGAGGAAGAGTCGGTAGAAGCGGTATACAAGCACACGCTTGGTTATTTTATCCAAATATAAATAAAATTAATGACGCAGCAAAACAAAGATTGAAAGCGATAAAAGACTTTTCAGAACTAGGAAGTGGATACCAACTTGCAATGAAAGATATGGAAATAAGAGGTGTTGGTAGTTTACTAGGAGAAGAACAAAGTGGAAAGGTTAATGCTATTGGATATGATTTATATATAGAAATGCTCCATGAGGCTATTTCAGAAATCAGTGGGCAAGAAATACCTGAAGTTAACGACACTCAAATTGATCTACCAATAAATGCATTTATACCTGCAACATGGATATTGAACAGGGAAGAGAAGCTTGAGGCTTACAAATCTGCTACTGAATGTTCAAATAATGATGAATTAACTGAATTAGCTACAGACTGGGTAAATAGATATGGAAACTTACCCAAACCTGTTGAGTCCTTAATTATGATAATGAGACTAAAATTACTAGCTAAAAAATGTGGTTTTAATAAGATCAAACTCAAAAAGCCAAACATCGTGATTGAAACAAAATTAAAAATTTCGACTTTTAAAATTCTTAAAAATTCTTTACCAAGTAGTGTTCAAAATAAATTTAATTTTAATGAAGGGGAACAATTATCAATCATCACTATAAGGGGTTTAGGTGCAACTGAAATTCAAAATCAAATTGATCAATTAATGTTGTGGTTCGGCTCTTTTGAAAGAGAAATAAAGAATTTCGATAAAGAACTTATTAAAAGAGAATAAATTATTAAATAATTATTTAAAATCCGCGAATCAGTTTAATTTCGGTTAGGTTTGTAAAAATTTATTTTATGTTATGGGTGAATATATAGACATCGGAATCCAAAACTCAATTTTACCTTTATCAATTATTCTTTCATCAATTTTACTTGGCATATTTGCATTATTTGGAGAAGAAACAGAAAATGATGATGATGATTCAGATTCAGGAAGTGGTGGCCTAATGCAACCTATTTGAAATTATTTATAAATTATTTTTTTTGACTTTCTCTTAGATACTCTAAATAATCTATAAAAAGAACCTATCATTAAAATAAGAGCAGTAAAAGAAGAGGCAAAAATAAAAATCACCAAAAATATTTCATAAAGATATGAAAAGAGATCAATTAATAATAAAAAAGATTTATTAAATGTCGAAGGTAGATTTTGTAACAGCAAATTTTTATTAGGAATTAGATAATTTATATAAACTAATAAAACACTTAAAATAAACAAAAAGAAAGATTCAGTAAATATTCTTCTTTTAGATTTTCTTCGTAAACTTAATTTTTTTTTAAAAATATATTTATCAGACTTAATATTCAAATTGGGGATGTTTAAGTCTGCCATGCATCAAAGCTCGATGAAAAGATTAATAATAACTCTAAAAAGAAATTAACCTATAATATCGTGTTTTATTTATTATGCTAATTGCTGTTTATTATGGATTTATTAGTTCTTTTTTCTCTTTATTTTCTATAGGATTATTGAAATAAATAAAGGAAGAGGAGAATAGAATTAAAGAGCAAATTGCAATGAACGGTGGAATAAAGAAATTGATAAATTTAACTTTATTATTTAACCCAAATTTTAAATTTCTAGGAATGTTAGTAAGTACATCAGTTTTTTTTATTCTTACTTTTGGCGATTCACTTAACTGATCAAAACAATTTATGGTATCTGAAAGCAATGAATTACCAATCTTTAAAACTAAAGGCTTTACATTTGGTTTAGAGCTCTTGAGAACAATATTATGTATGTGGAGATTATCGGCTTTTATATCGATTAATTTAGACTCATATATTGGGATTTCGTTTTTTATTAAAAGATTTGAATAAATATAAAAAGCATCCATAATAGGCCCTAAATGTTCAAATTTCCCTTCAATAAGTGGTTTGTCAACTATGTTTAATTTCCATTGAGAAATTATAGATATTTGATCTTTATTTTCATTATTGGAATAATCGGGCATTCCGATTATTTCGAGACTTGCTGAAGATTGATGAAATGACAATTTATTTTGATTCATTTTAAAAATCGTATAAAAAATTCTTCAACTTTTGATAACCCTGATTTGAAATGCAAAAAGATAAAATAAGCAAAGATTTTATGATTATCGCATCATTTTCAGCTTGATTTAAAAGCTTTTTCACTCTCATACTATCTATATTAAATCTCTCTTTAATCAACTCAATAAATCTCCTATTAAAATCATTCCAAATAACTGAATTCTCTTCAATATCTTCTTTAGATTTAAGTATCTCTCTGATATAGGGATATAAATATTTAGACATTTCAACTGTAATTCTAATTAAGGCATCGAATTCGTTAAGTTTAATGTTGTTAGTAACGTAAGATTTTCTCAATGGATTATTGTTCCTTAATTTCCAAATAGTCACTTTATTTGGCAAAACATTATTTAGATTAAGTCTATTTGACAACGCGTAAAGGGACTGAATACCATTCAAGTCAATAGTTTCTAATATTAATAATAATAAATCAAGCTTTTCTATAGATTTTCTTGATACCTGATTTCTTCTAGTTAAAACTGTAATTGTTCTTTATTAGAATATAAAACAATTATAACAGAATTATTAATCCATTTTTTGAAATAAAAATGAATATAACTTATCTAATTCTTCAATAGTTAGGATTCCATAACTCCATAATAATATTGGTAAAGGAGTGTTATTTTTTATAGATAATTTTATACCAAGTTCAATAGTAGATTCATCTAAACCTAATACATTAAATAAATAAATTATCATTTCTCTAGATACATAATTATTCATGAATTCTATTTAATACTTGAGTAAATGAGAGATTTAGTCATTTGATTTAGGACTAATTTTCTTGTAAAGAGAAATTTATTTAAAAGTAAAAATGAAAATTTCCTTATTGGAAAGAAAAAAACGTTTCTATTAGCAAAAATTGATATCAATGAGTCAGTTATAAAAATAGTGCAGATAATATCTAAAATCCTGCTTGAAAAATAATTAAATTTGAATAATAACAATTGCATTTTAGTAATAGCAGTATTTTTATTAAAAAGATCATAAATAGTATTAACATCTCTCCAACAAGTATTTAGACCCTGACCACCAACAGGATGAAATGTATGAAATGCATCTCCTACAAAAACTAATTTTTTAAAATTTAAAATTGGTAAATTTAAGGATAATGAAACAGGAAAAATATTAAATTTGCCAATAATTTGGTCTAACTTAAATTCATCTGGCAAGATTGTTGATAAATTATCCATTAAAAAATTCTTGTCAGAATTTAACCTTTCAATTGCTTTTAATGTACTTGAAGTCCAAATTACTTGATATAAGTTTTTTTCTAAAGGTAATAATGCAAGTGGGCCTTCTTTTCTAAAAATTTCATAAGCACGCTTTTCACAATGACCTCTAAGAGAAACTTTAAAAGTTAAACAAGACTGACTGTAAGATTTTTTTATATCTACAAAATCTAAGAAATTTTTATCAAGTGAATTTGCTCCTGTTGAAAAGAATTGATAATCAAATAATATTTTTTTACGTAACAATCTCTGAGGTGTTATAAAAAAAATATTTTCATAATTATCAATCTCTTGAAAGAATAAGTTCATGAGATCAGAATGTTTAACTACCCAGCCAATATTTTCAGCAGAACTTATATCATCATCTAAGTCAGAAGTTGATAAATTGGTAAAAGCAGAAGTTACGCTATCTGATATTGAAAGGGTATCAAAGCCAAATAAAAATGGTTCTAATTTTTCCCAAAGTCTGAATTTAGATAAGATTTTTTTTGTTGAGTGAGTAATTGCATAAGTTTTATCTCTATCAATTAATCTATCCTTTGTTAATAAATCAGTTAAAAAAATATTGCAATCAAATTTTGAAAGTGCAATTGAAAGTAATAATCCAGTGGGACCTGACCCTATAATTTTAAAATTGTATTTATTTTTCATCAGATTATAAGCATCAACTATCTATTCAAATAAATATAGCAAATTTCCTCAAATGCTGGTCTTAATAAATAGGGGTACTCCCCAACCCATAAATTAATTTCGGGAAGCCAAGCATCTGTCAAATAAAAATCTCTGTCAAAATTACGGTTATCAGATGTAATTAAGCATCTAATACTCGAACCCACCCTAATTTGACTATGTTTGTTTTCCATAGGAAAACTTAATTTTTCCAAATAACCATCTTCATCTTCTAATTCAAGTACTAACCAAGTCCTTTTGTTTTCGATAACTTCTAATCGACCTTGCCTATTAGATTGTTCTCTCGAACTTTCAATTTTTTCTGTTTTATAGATATCTGATATATAGCCATCAAATATAGAAAAAAATTTATATTTTCTTAATTGCAAATTTTTTCTACTTGATTCAAGAATTGGACCCCAAATTATATACAAAAAGAAACCTACACATAAAAATAACCAGAAATTATTAGTTTGATCTCCTGTCGAACTAATAATTAATGAAATAAATCCACCAATTGAGGAAACTATTACTCTTTGAAGAATTTTTCTCGGATTCCCCAACGCATACTTAAATTGACTTCCTGTACCAACTGCAGGAATAAGTTTTGAAATTTGACTTGAATTAATTGGAATTAACATTTTAAAAAATCAATTTTTCAAGTCCGTAAACTAAAGTTTCATAATTACCAATTTTTTTAATAGCCTGTAAAACTCCTGGCATATATGCCTTTCTATCAATAGTGTCATGCTTAATTGTGTAAGTTTCACCTGGAGAACCCATAATTACTAACTGATGAGCGAGTAATCCTGGTAATCGTACAGAATGTATATTAATTCCTGAATCTCTGAGTCCACCTCGTACACCTTTCAATGACTCAGACTCTTTTACCAAATTCTGATTAAATTTCTTTGGATATTCTTCAATCATTTCTGCAGTTTTGATACATGTCCCACTAGGAGAATCAGCTTTTTGATTATGATGCATTTCTATTAATTCAATATTGTCATAGAACCTTGCAGCTACCGATGCCGCCTGCTGAAGAAGAACCATACCTACTGAAAAATTAGGAATTATTGCGCAACCAACGGATGCTTTCTGAGCAAAAACAGACAAATCTTGTATTTGCGAAGGGTTTAGACCTGTAGTTCCTACTACTGGTAATACACCATATGCGATAGCTGATCTGGTATTTTCATATACAGAATCAGGATGAGTAAAGTCAACCAGAACAGGTTTGATATTTTCATTCCTATAATTTTGACTAACAGAACATAAAGTTCCTTCAAAATCATTTGAAACAAAAACATCACAATTTTTTACTTTCAATAATTCAGAAATATTTGACCCATTGTTCTTTTCGTTTATGTCGATTGCTGCAACAAGTTCACAATCTGTAGAATTTAATACAGTATTAACAACTTCGCTACCCATTCTGCCTAAGGCTCCGGATACTAGTACTGGTATGGGTTTTTTAGAATTTTCAATCATTTTTTTAAAAATTTTTTTTTTAAAGGTTGTTACACGCTATTTATATTGCACACAATAACGTCTTTTCATTCGTAGGCTGGTAGAAATACTTAAAGAAAATCAATGTTTACGCAGGTCCGCTCAGCAAACCGCAGAGTATCTCCTGTTGAGGATAACAAACACAAAGTTGTAATAAAAGCAGTTTATGTTGTCCTTGAGCCACAATACCAAAATTCCTTAACGGAAGCTGCAAAGTCAATAAATAATATGAATGGGCCAATAGGCATAGACCTTAGTGGCTATCTTATCGAGGAACTTAGGAATGATAGTAATTTTGAAGATTTTAAAGAAGATATAGCTAATGCAGATATTTTTGTTGCTTCTCTAATTTTCATTGAAGATCTTGCTCAAAAAGTGGTTGATGCAGTATCTCCATTTAAAGACAAACTTAAAGCATCAATTATCTTCCCCTCCATGCCAGAGGTAATGAGGTTAAATAAGCTAGGTTCATTTAGTATGGCCCAACTTGGTCAATCTAAAAGCATTATTGGAGATTTAATAAAAAAGAAAAAAGAATCTGATGGAGCAAGTTTCCAAGATTCAATGTTGAAGTTATTAAATACACTACCTTCAATACTTAAATATCTTCCAGTAGAAAAAGCTCAAGATGCTAGAACATTTATTCTGAGTTTTCAGTACTGGTTAGGTGGTACCACTGAGAACTTAAAAAACTTCTTGTTAATGATTTCTGAAAAGTACGCTGTTTCAGAGACTATAAAAGATCAAATAGAAGAATTCAAAATTCAAGACCCTGAAACATTCCCAGATTTAGGAATTTGGCATCCTCTTGCTCCATGCATGTTTGAAAGTCTTAAAGAATTTCAAAATTGGGAAAATAATAGGAAAGATATAAGTCCTAAAGATGACAAAACTCCAACAATAGGCTTAGTACTTCAAAGAAGTCATATCGTTACGGGAGATGATGCTCACTACGTTGCTGTTATTCAAGAATTGGAATACAGAGGCGCGAGAGTACTACCTATCTTCTGTGGAGGTCTAGATTTTTCTAAACCAGTTAATGAATTTTATTATGATTCCATAAATAAGGATCAACCTATTGTAGATGGAGTTGTATCTCTAACAGGATTTGCACTAGTTGGTGGGCCAGCAAGACAAGATCATCCTAAAGCTATTGAAGCCCTAAAAAGGTTAAACAGACCCTATATGGTTGCACTTCCATTAGTCTTCCAAACCACACAAGAATGGGAAGATAGTGATCTAGGTTTACACCCTGTTCAGGTAGCTCTTCAGATTGCGATTCCAGAGCTTGATGGTGCTATTGAACCTATTATTCTCTCAGGTCGTGATGATGCTACAGGAAAGGCGCATACCCTCCAAGATCGAGTTGATGTAATAGCTGAAAGAGCAATAAAATGGTCAACTTTAAGAGTTAAGCAAAGAAAGGATAAAAAATTAGCCATCACAGTATTTAGTTTTCCACCAGACAAAGGAAATGTTGGTACGGCAGCATACTTGAATGTTTTTGGTTCAATTTATAGAGTACTTCTTGAAATGAAATCGAAAGGATATCAAATAGATGAACTGCCAAGTAATTCAAAAGAATTAATGGAAAAAGTAATTAATAACCCTGAAGCGATGGATGGCTCTCCAGAGTTAAATATTGCTCATAAGATGTCAGTAAAAGAATATGAAGAGTACACACCATATTCACAAAGACTTGAAGAAAATTGGGGTAAACCTCCAGGGAATCTTAATAGTGATGGACAAAATCTACTTATTTATGGAAAACATTTTGGAAATGTTTTTATAGGAGTTCAACCTACATTCGGTTATGAAGGTGATCCCATGAGATTGCTCTATTCAAGAAGTGCTAGTCCTCATCATGGTTTTGCTGCTTATTACACGTATGTAGAAAAAATCTGGGGTGCTGATGCTGTTCTTCATTTTGGAACCCACGGCTCACTTGAATTTATGCCTGGGAAGCAGATGGGCATGAGTGAAACTTGCTATCCGGATTCTCTCATTGGATCATTGCCTAATTTGTATTACTATGCAGCGAATAATCCATCTGAAGCAACAATTGCGAAGAGAAGAGGATATGCATCAACTATTAGTTATCTGACTCCTCCAGCGGAAAATGCAGGACTCTACAAAGGACTTAAAGAACTTAGTGAACTGGTTGGTTCTTACCAACAATTAAGAGAAAATAGCAGGGGTATTCAAATTGTTAATGCAATAGTTGAGACTTCTAAACAATGTAACCTCGACAAAGATGTAGAGCTTCCTTCAAATGACGTAGAAGAACTTTCAATAGATGAAAGAGATTTATTTGTTGGTAATATCTATAAACAGTTGATGGAGATTGAAAGTAGATTATTACCTTGCGGTCTGCACACTATTGGAGAAGCTCCAACAGCAGAAGAAGCTGTTGCAACACTCGTAAATATTGCATCTTTAGAAAGAGAACAAGAGGGGTTAAGATCTCTTCCTGGACTACTTGCAGAATCCATGGGTCTGACTATTGAACAAATTTATGATGGTAATAATAAAGGTGAACTCAAATTTGTAGAATTAAATGAAAAAATCATAAAGACATCAAGAGAGTCTATTTTTGCAATGGTCAACTCTTTAAAAATAGTTGATGGAAGAGTTTATTTAGAAAAATCACTTCTTTCCAAACTATTTGACTTACTTAAAGTATTTGGTCTAAATTTACCAACTCCTTGGCTAAGAGTCTGCAGATTAAATGAATTTAATGAAGTTAACCAGAAGGAATTAAATAAATTATTTGATTACTTACTTTTCTGTTTGGAACAGGTCTGTGCAGACAAAGAAATGGATAGCCTAATTAAAGCATTAGATGGAAATTATGTTTTACCTGGACCAGGTGGAGATCCTATAAGAAATCCAGGTGTTTTGCCCAGTGGTAAAAATATCCATGCACTTGATCCTCAATCAATCCCAACTACAGCAGCAGTAGCTGCAGCAAAGTCTGTTGTTGATAAATTAATTGAAAGACAAAAGGAAGAGCAAGGGACCTGGCCTGAAACAATCGCTTGCGTTTTATGGGGTACTGATAACATCAAAACTTATGGAGAATCATTAGCACAAATTTTATGGTTTGTTGGGGTAAAACCAAAACCAGATTCTGTTGGGAGAATCAACAAATTAGAATTAATCCCCTTAGAAGAATTAGGAAGGCCAAGAATTGATGTAGTAGTTAACTGTTCAGGAGTATTTAGAGATCTGTTTATCAATCAAATGGCATTAATAGATCAGGCAGTCAAATTAGCAGCTGAAGCTGATGAATCATTGGAGTCTAATTTTGTAAGAAAACATTCACTAGAACAAGCAGAAAAAGAAGGCACCTCTATCAGAGAAGCTTCAGCAAGAGTTTTCTCTAATGCAAGTGGAAGCTACAGCTCAAATGTTAATTTAGCCGTAGAAAATTCAACTTGGGAGGAAGAAAATGAATTACAAGAAATGTATTTATCAAGAAAAACATATGCCTTTAATGCTGATAATCCAGGTGAAATGAATCAAAAAAGAGAAGTATTTGAGTCAGTAATGAAGACAGCAGATGTTACATTCCAAAACCTTGATTCCTCAGAGATTTCATTAACAGATGTTAGTCATTATTTTGATTCAGATCCAACTAAATTAATTAAGACACTTAGAGATGACGGGAAAGAACCAAGTAGCTACATAGCAGACACTACAACTTCTAATGCCCAAGTTAGAACACTTGGTGAAACTATTAGATTAGATTCGAGAACGAAACTTCTAAATCCTAAATGGTATGAAGGTATGCTGAAATCTGGTTATGAGGGAGTAAGAGAACTTTCTAACAGGCTAAACTACACTCTCGGTTGGAGTGCAACAAGCGGTCAAGTTGATAATTTTGTCTATGAAGAAACTAATGAGACATTTATAAATGACGAAGAGATGAGAAAAAGACTTATGGATTTAAATCCTAATAGTTTTAGAAGAATAGTAGGGACTTTACTAGAAGTTAATGGTCGAGGATACTGGGAAACATCAGATGAAAATATAGAGCAGTTAAAAGAACTTTACCAAGAGGTTGAGGATAAAATTGAAGGTGTAAAAGAATAATAATCTTTCTATTTTCTGTAAATCCTATCAGCAACTTTAAGAATTTGAGAATTCATTCTTACATTATGAACTCTCACAATGTCGATTTTAAAATGTGAGCAGAGACAACTTATTGCAAGGGTGCCAATATCTCTCTCTTTGGGATTTTTTTCATTTAAGATTTCTCCTATAAATCTTTTCCTTGATGCACCAATTAATATTGGTAAATTTAATTTTTTAAATGCATCTAAGTTTCTTAATATTTCCAGGTTTTGATTTATATTTTTTGAAAACCCAATCCCAGGATCCAGAATGATATTTTCTTTTGATATATTTTTCTCTAATGCATTATTTACCAATTTCCTAAGAGAGGACTTAACTTCACTCAATACATTCTCGTATTTGGAAAGTTCATTCATATTTTGACTATCTCCACGACTATGAGTTATGACGAATGGGCATTTAAATTTTGAAACAACATCCAAAATTTCATTATCCCTCCTACCCCCAGTAACATCATTTATCCAATTAGCGCCATTTAATAGAGCTTCATTAGCTACATCAGAATTAAATGTATCAACAGAAATTAAAATCTCTGGATATTCAGATTTTATTAATTTCAAATAAGGAATCAACCTTTTTATTTCTATATTAGGGCCAACTTCTTCAGCACCAGGTCTAGTGCTCTGAGCACCAAGATCAATAATATCAACTCCATTAGTCAAAAATTGATTAACTTGATCTAAAACTTTTTTTGAGGAATTTAAATCTCCACCATCACTAAATGAATCAGGAGTTAAATTAATAACCCCCATAATTGCGGTTTTTTGTCCCCAATCTTTTGGCCATGGGTTTTTCTTATTGAAAATTTGCAATTCTTGCAAAATTATGTGGATCTAATGAAGCCCCTCCAACTAAGACTCCATCTATATCACTCATTGACATAATTTCGTCAATATTATCAGGTTTAACAGATCCTCCATATTGAACAATCACATCATCAAAACCTATTAATTTTCTAATCAAAGCACAAATCTTATTGGCGTCTTTAGCCTCACATGTTTTACCTGTCCCAATCGCCCAAATTGGCTCATACGCTACCACTAGATTTGAAGGGTCTGTATTTTCAAGTCCTTGTTCAACTTGTCTAGTAATCACCCTTACTGCCTCTCCTCTCTCTCTCTGTTCTAATGTTTCTCCTACACAAACTATCGGAGTAAGTCCACTAGTTTGGGCAAAAACTGCTCTTTTATTAATTTGTTCATCACTTTCACTAAAATATTTTCTTGGTTCACTGTGACCAACTATTGCATATGACACACCATGTTCAAGAAGCATTTTGGGAGATATTTCCGCCGTAAATGCCCCTTCATTTTCCCAATGTATATTTTGACTAGAGATATTTAAATAGTCAAAATCAGTATGATTATAGAAGGTTGAAATAGCTGTAAATGGGGGTGCGATAACAACTTTACGATCATTCCCGATATTTTTTATTAATGGTACAAACTCTTCTAAAAAAGATTTAGTCTCAGCACAAGTCATGTGCATTTTCCAATTACCAGCAATTACAGATTTTCTCAAAATATTATCTCCAAGAAAAATATAATAATATAAATCGAGTTGATTAAGCTATCTATTAAAAAATTAATTCATTTTTTAGAAACATAACTTTATCTCCCTTATTTAATTTTCTACCTCTTCTAGTTTCAATTACACCATTAACCTTAACAGAACCAGATTTTATAAAAATTTTTGCTTCTCCACCAGAGTTTACCAAATTTTGCCATTTTAAGAATTGATCTAATTTCATTGTTTTGGAAATCCAAAAATATTGATAAAGTATGATAGAAACAAATACATAATAACTTGCGATTAATACCTCCAGTCAGACCTTATACGAATAGGTTTATAAAGGGTTTTATATGCATGATTATTTATGTTGCTTGTTGGCCCATATTAGCTTATTTTGCTGGAAACTTAATTCCAGCAATTGGTTCAGGTGATCTTTCTGAAGTTTCCAGCATAATAGTTAAATCTTTATTAGTATTTTTAATTCAAAAAACTGCTCAATTCGGGCAAGATGTTTTTATTGCTAAACCATCATTAGAAATTAGTGAAGTAATGAGAGGGAATTTATTTAGTAAAATTCAAAAAATTCAAATGAATTCAGTTGAAAAGATTTCAGCCGGAGATATTACATACAGACTAACTGAAGATGCAGAGAGAGTAAGCGAAGTTATTTATAAAACTGCTCAGGATACTATTCCATGTATCTTACAATTATTGGCCGTAATAATATACATGTTCTATTTAGATTGGTCACTTACATTATCAACGTTTGTATTAGCACCATTGATTATTCTCTCTGTTAATAGTTTTGGAAGGAGAGTTTTATTGGCATCTGAAAAAAGCCAAGAATCAACTAGCGACCTAGCAGGTTTAATAAGTGAATCCATAAATGGAATGTCCACGATAAGAGCTTTTGCAGCCGAAAATTGGATTGAGAAAAAATTTTATAAAAGATTAAGTGCTAATAAAAAAGCAAAATATAAAACATTAAAACTACTTGCGTTCCAGCATCCAATTGTAGGCTTTGTAGAAGCTTTTGGAATATTAGCAATATTAGGTTTAGGAGCGGCAAGAATAAAGACAGGCCTATTAACTAGTGAAGAATTCAGTAGTTTTTTTGCTGCAATATTAATGCTTATTGACCCTATAAGCCATGTAAGCACTAATTTTAATGACTACAAACAAACAGAAGCATCAATAAAAAGACTGAATAAGATAAATCTTGAACCTACAGAAGAAGCTACAGAAAATTTAAAGAGAATATCCAACATTAAAGGTAAAATAAATTTTAGGAAAGTTGACTTTGAATACAAAAAAAATAATAAAGTACTTAAAAATATAAATTTAGATATCAAAAAAGGAGAAGTTACAGCATTCGTTGGAGTTTCAGGTGCTGGCAAAAGTACAATGATGTCCTTGATATTGAAATTTATAACCCCAAGTAGTGGGAGCATTTTTATTGATGATGTAAATTTAGTTTTATTAAATACAAAAGACATAAGAAGTAATATTGCTTTAGTACAGCAACAGCCTTTTTTATTTTCCGGAAAAATTATTGATGTTATAAGAATGGGCAGGGATTTTTCAAGAGAAGAAGTAATAAAATCAGCAAAGATAGCAAATGCTCACCACTTTATCCAAAAACTTCCTGAAAAATATGATACTGAGATAACTGAAAGAGGGGCAAATTTCTCAGGAGGTCAGATCCAAAGGTTAGCAATTGCAAGAGCAATATTAGGGAATCCATCAATTCTTCTCTTAGATGAAGCAACAAGTGCATTAGATGCAGAATCAGAATCAGAAGTTCAAGAAGGGCTTAATAGCGCCATGAAGAATAGAACTGTTATTGTAATTGCCCATAGATTAGCCACCACTCAAGAAGCAGATAAAATAGTTGTATTCAATAATGGTGAAATTGTGGAAGTTGGGAAACATGTTGATTTACTTAATAAAAAAGGAATTTATAAAGAATTATGTGAAAAACAATTAATCAAGAAAAAATAAATCTATTTTATTAATTAAAAAATTAAATCCATGAATGAACAGACCAATGATTATTCAAACCCAGTTTTAACATTTGAAGGAAAGAAATATATGATAAATGAACTATCTAAAGACATAAAAGAATCTATTAAAGGGTTACAAATAGCCGATACACAACTAAAAATGCATGAAGATACTTTGAAATTAATTTCAATAAGTAGAAACTCTTTAGCGAATCAATTAAGAGAAAAACTGAAAAACTTGGAGTAAATTTTAACAACTATGAATTTCCTGTAGAGAATAAGTATCAATCTTATTTTTTCGCAAAGATTTGATGGCTTTAATAGCTGCATTGGCACCAGGAATTGTTGTAAAAGTTGGGATATTATATTCTATAGCTGCACGTCTTAAATATGCATCGTCATGAAGGGCTTGAGATCCAACAGGAGTATTTATTATTAATTGAACAAGTCCAGAACGAATTAAGTCCTCTATATTTGGTCTACCTTCATGAACTTTAAGCACCTCTTCAACTTTAATTCCTAAATCTACCAAATATGCTGCTGTACCCTTTGTTGCAATTAATTTAAATCCTAAAGTCAATAATTCGCTAGCAATTTTTTCAAGATTTTTTTTATCGAGATCATTAGTAGATAAAAATGCTACTCCCTTGGAGGGGACACCATTTCCTGCCGCCAATTCTGACTTAGCATAAGCAATCCCAAAATCTTTAGCCAATCCCATTACTTCACCAGTAGATCTCATTTCAGGACCAAGTAGTGTATCGGAACCAGGAAATCTTTTGAAGGGCAAAACAGCTTCTTTTACTGCCTGATATTTTGGAGAAAATTCTTTAGTAAAATTAACTTCTTCCAATGTAAAACCTTGCATTAATTGAGTAGCTATTTTTGCAATTGGTTTACCGATAGCCTTTGATACAAATGGTACTGTTCTTGAGGCTCTTGGATTTGCCTCAAGAATAAATAATTTGCTTTCTTCATTATTTAAATTTGTTACTGCAAATTGTAGATTAATTAAACCAACAACATTTAGTTTTTTCGCAATTAATTTTGTCCAGTTTTTAACGGTATCTACAGTTGATTTTGTGAGAGAAATAGATGGCAAGCAGCAAGCTGAATCTCCAGAATGAATTCCTGCAGGTTCCACATGTTCCATTAGTCCTGCTATTACGACTGAACCGTCTGAATCACATAAAGCATCAACATCTATCTCAATAGCATTATTCAAATATTGATCAAGAAGGATGGGATGATCAGGAGATACCTTAACTGCCTCAGAGATATATCTCGATAATTCATTCTCATCTTTGACAATTTCCATTGCCCTACCACCAAGAACATAAGATGGTCTTACAACCAAAGGGAATCCTATATTTTTTGCTACAGTTCTTGCTTCATTTTGATTACGAGCTACTCCGTTTAAAGGTTGTCTAATATTTAATTCTTCAAGTATTTTTGTAAATGCCTCTCTATCTTCTGCTAAGTTAATCGATATTGGAGAGGTTCCAAGAATTTTAGATCCAGTTCTTACTCCATCATCAGATTTAAGCCAATCAAATAAAGGTAATGATAATTTTAGCGGAGTTTGACCTCCAAATTGAACAATCAAACCATAAGGATTTTCAGCTTCTACAATGTTTAGTACATCCTCCAAAGTTACAGGCTCGAAATATAAAATATCGCTAGTATCGTAGTCAGTTGATACTGTCTCAGGGTTACTATTAACCATTATTGTTTTATAACCATTTGTTGAAGCTTGATATGAAGCATGACAACAACAGTAATCAAACTCTATTCCCTGACCAATTCTATTTGGACCTCCACCTAATATCATAATTTTTCTACATTTATTATTTGTTGAAGCCTCGTCATCAAAAACATGATTATTTAAATCAATAAAAGACTCTTCGTAAGTTGAATAATGATAAGGAGTTGAAGAGGAAAACTCTGCTGAACAAGTATCAACAGTTTTATAAATTGGTAAGATATTCAAATTTTTTCTGTAACCTCTAACTTCAAAAAATTCAGATTTGGTTAACTTTGCTATCTGTTGATCTGAGAAACCTAATTGTTTAGCATGTAGCATCAAATCTCTTTCAAGAGTTTGAAGTTCTTTATTCTTCAAAAAATCATTTTCAAAATTAAAGATATTACGTAATTTCTCTATAAACCATAAATCTATATTCGTAATTTCTTGAATAAAAGAGTTTGTTTTTCCAAGCTGCATAGCTTTTTTAATTACAAGAATCCTTTCTGATGTAGGGTTTCTTAAAATATTCAGTAGGTCCTTCTCCTGAATAGATTCTTCTAATGAATCACATTCCCATCCGGAAATACCGACTTCTAAGGACCTTAATGCTTTCTGAAATGATTCTTCAAAAGAGCGTCCAATTGCCATTGACTCGCCCACGGATTTCATAGATGTACTTAGGGTATTTGACGATCCTTTGAACTTTTCGAAGGCAAATCTTGGAATTTTAGTAACTACGTAATCAATTGATGGTTCAAAGCATGAGGGTGTTTTTTTTGTTATGTCATTAATAATTTCATCAAGTGTAAAACCTACAGATAATAAAGCTGCAATCTTAGCGATGGGAAATCCAGTAGCTTTGCTTGCTAAAGCAGATGATCTACTAACACGAGGATTCATTTCTATAACTATTACTTCTCCATTGACTGGATTTATAGCAAATTGAATATTACTTCCTCCAGTTTCAACTCCTATCTCTCTAATTATTTTCAAAGATAAGTCTCTCAACCTCTGATATTCCTTATCTGTTAACGTCTGTGCGGGCGCTACAGTAATCGAATCTCCAGTGTGGACACCCATCGGATCTAAATTCTCAATACTACAAACTATTACTACATTATCAGCAGTATCTCTCATAACCTCTAATTCAAATTCTTTCCACCCAATAAGTGATTTTTCAATCAATATTTGATTACTAGGACTTTCTTCTAAACCTGTTTTACATAATTCAATAAATTCCTCAAGGTTATAGGCAATTCCACCACCCACACCACCTAAAGTAAATGCTGGCCTAATTATTAGAGGGTAGGAATTGATTTTTTTTGATACATTTTTAGCTTCAGTAAGGTTAGATGCTATACCAGATGGGCATACATTTACATTTATTTTTTTCATCGATTCTTTAAACAATTTTCTATCTTCTGCCTTGTTAATAGCTTTTAAATCAGCACCAATTAATTCAACATTATGTTTTATTAAAAAATCGGACTCTGATAATTTGACCGCAAGATTCAATGCGGTTTGACCTCCCATAGTAGGAAGAATTGCATCAGGTTTTTCTCTTAAAATGATCTGAGAAACAATTTCAGGAGTCAACGGTTCAATATATGTTTTACTTGCAATCTCAGGATCAGTCATTATGGATGCTGGATTTGAATTTATTAAGATAATTTCATAACCAGCTTTTCTTAAAACTTTACAAGCTTGAGTACCTGAATAATCAAATTCGCAAGCTTGTCCTATAACAATAGGGCCTGAACCTAAAATAAGAATTCTTTTGAGATCACCTCTTTGAGGCATAGTTTAAAAACTTCATTTATTTAATGCTACTTATAAATCATCAGATGTTAATCAAGTTACTTGAAAAACAACATTTGTTTCTATATTATTGAGAGAAATTAATTTTTTATGAGCGAACTTCAGCGACTTAAAAGTTTGTTGCCTCCTGAGAATGAAAGTTGGGTATTTATTGAACCTGCTGCAGCTATAGATCCACCACTAATAACTCTTGAAGAAATTGGTCGTGATGAAGTAGAGATACAAATAGATTTAGAAGAATGGGATAACTTTGCTATAGACCATAGAAATTTATTATTTTGGCACGAGGTTGGGAAAATTCAAAATGACTCCATACCAAGAGATGGATGGGAAATGGCTGCTCTTGCTATCGGCCTTGGAGGTGCAATTGGTGAGTTATGGGTACAAGACGGATTACTATTATTACTTGCTCTCGGATTATCAAGTTTTGCAGGTTATAGATTATATATAAAAAATAATTCTGAGAAAAAACTTCAAGATGCAATTTTTGCAGATGAAAGAGCTATTGATCTTGCTTGTAGATTTGGATACAGTATTCCAAATGCTTATAAAAGTCTTGGAGGCGCATTAAAGGAGTTAATTGAAAAAACCAGAAAAAAGAAAAAAAGGAGTTTCTTTGAGGATCGATTAGATGCATTAAGAAAGAGTGCAGAGAAAGCGAGATCAGAATTGTCTCAGCAAGAAGGGTCGGATAAATCAGTATCAAGTGAAAACGTATATGGACAATAAAAGTTTGGTTTTAATGGCAGCTAAAGCTTGTGATGAAAAAAAAGCAAAAGATATAAAACTGATAAAAATTGATAAGGTCTCGTTCATAAGTGAATGGATATTGATTGCAGAAGGTTTATCTGATGTACAAGTTAGATCCATAACTAACTCTGTAGAGGGAGACCTTAGAGAGAAGGCAAAAATCGAACCAATCAGGAAAGAAGGGGTAATTGAAGCGAAATGGGCTTTGCTTGATTATGGCGATTTGATTGTAAATATTTTTCAACCAGAAATAAGGAAATTTTATGACCTTGAATCCTTCTGGAGCAATGGGGATAATCTTAAATTTCCATAATTAAATTCATGAACGAATCTAAATGTCCCGTTCCTAAAGAGCAACAGCCCACTAATGAATTCATCGAATTATCAAAATCCAAGATTTTTTCATGGCCAAAAACAAAAAAACTACTAGTTACTGCATTGATTAAAATCTGGGTAGCTACTTTTGTCATATTTCTTGTTATTGCATCAGGAAGTATTTATTTCAAAACATCACTATTAAAATATGTTTTATTAAGTATTTTTAGTAGCTTATCAATACCACTATTAATTTCTATTAGACTATATCTTGGGTGGAATCATGTGTTTAAAAGATTGACATCGGAAAGAGTTGAGTACGAAGAATCTGGTTGGTATGACGGTCAAGTATGGATAAAGCCATTAGTTTTAAAAGAGAAAGAATCACTTATAGCCTCAATTGAGGTAAAGCCTATTCTAAAAAATTTAATTCAAATCTTTTCTATTATCTTAGTCTTGGCTTTATCAGGAATTTTGCTTTTTCAATTTAATAATTTCTAAATGAGTTCAAACTTCAAAAACCTTTACACATCAAATAATCCTCCTTTACAAGCAACTCTCATAAGAGGATCAAATATTGAATCAATACATAAAATTCATGCTGTTATTACCGACAAAAAAGGTAGGGTTTTAATGTGCGCAGGAAATCCTGAATATAAAAGTTTTATAAGGTCAGCATTAAAACCTTTTCAGGCAATACCTTTTGTTAGCAGTGGAGCAGCATCAAAAATCAATAATGATTCAAAATCAATTGCGTTAGCATGCGGTTCACATAGTGGATCAAAACTACACTCAAGGGAAGCCTTCAAAATTCTATGGGAATATGAGATCGACATTAATAATCTAAAATGTCCGAAATTCAAGACAAGTCCATTAGAACATAATTGCTCAGGCAAACATGCTGCTTTTTTAGCAACGTGTAAAAAAATGAATTGGCCATTAGATAATTACTTAAAGGGAGATCATCCACTACAAATCGAAATATTCAGGATAATTTCTGAATTACTTGAAATTCCGATATCTGAAATAAATGCAGAACGTGATGATTGTGGTGCCCCAACTCTCTATTTAAAGTTACTAGAAATGTCCAAGTTATATTCTCTTCTGAGTAGTTCAGAAAATGCTGAATTAGAACAAATAAGTAGGTCCATGATCACCAACCCATTAATGATTGGTGATAATAATAAATTTGATACAGAAATAATTAAGGCTTCTCATGGACAAGTTATAAGTAAAAGTGGTGCCGAAGGAATTCAATGCTTATGCAAGATAAATGAAGGGATAGGATTGGCTTTAAAAGTAGAAGATGGTTCAAAGAGAGCCAAGCATGCTGTAAGTCTTCACTTACTAAAACAATTAGATTGGATATCTGACTTAAGAATTCAAGATATTGAAGAAAAGGTGTTTAATTTTTCTGAAGGTGTTCGAATTGAAGTTAGAGGTCAATTAAAATTCCAAGAATCCTAAAGAAATAGAAAAAATTACCCTTTCAGATGTATGCTATGTATATGTCGCGGGGTAGAGCAGTCTGGTAGCTCGTCGGGCTCATAACCCGAAGGTCGGAAGTTCAAATCTCCCCCCCGCCACCATATATAAGCAGCTACATAGCTGCTTTTTTATTGTTTGCAATTAGCTTTAGCAATCAATAAAAATATTTATAAACTGAAGAAATTTATATCGTATTAGTAAGAGTTTATTAGTACCTCCTAGAGATCCTTTTGCATAGAGAATTTAAAGTCAAATCTCACTACTAGACCAATAATGATAAACAATATTCCTATATAAGAGTTTAAAGATAGCTCCAAAAATTTAATTAGTATTTTCAATAAATATTAGCTCATAAATCAACTCTATCAAATAGTCCAACGACAAAGAATTTAAATAAATCTGAATATTGGCCATTTTTATCTTGAGTGAGGAATTTAATAAAGTAAAATAACCTCTATCTAATTTGGAAATAATTATATGCAGAATTTGCTACAGCGTGATTTAGGTTCAAGCTTGTTATCATTAGCTGTAATCTTAGGATGGTTAGGGTTATTTTTTGTCTTATTGAGAATTTTTACAATATCATTGAAAAGAATCCTTGAAGTTATTTTTAAAAAATAATAATTATTGAAATAAATCAATAATTCTGAATTAATCGCATAAATTATATTTCACTAGGTATAATAACCTAAAAATGTCAATTTTAGATAAGACAAAGATAGGGGATTCAGTTCAAATAAAATTAGAACTATCAAAGGATAGGCTTACTAAAGAAATTATTGATGCCATAAATGTTTCTTCGGTGGCCAAAATAAGTGATTTCAGAATAACTGACGGGAAAGGTATTGGGGTCATATTGCGATTATCTAATGGAAAAGATCAATGGTTTTTTGAAGATGAAATTGAACTTCTCGACGAAAATGGCAATGCAAT
>QCBP01000011.1 GCA_003279055.1 Prochlorococcus sp. AG-347-I21
TGGGAAAGAAACAAAAATGAAAACTTTATTTAATTCTAGGCAATTTCATAAGGCTTTGGCGCCCTGGGTTTTTCTTCCATTATTTATATCTTCAATTACTGGTCTTCTTTATAGGGTTTCAAAAGATTTACTAGGTTACTCTAGAGAACAAGTTCATTGGTTAATGTCTCTCCATGAGGGCGAATGGCTTGGAGATAATGGAGAACTTATATACGTAATATTGAATTCCATTGGAGTTTTATGGATGCTTGTAACAGGATTCCAAATGTTTTCAAAAACAATTTCATTTACCAAAAAGGTTACTAAAGGCGAGTCAAAAGGTTAAGATATAGAACTTGTAGGACAATAAAGATCAAAATGGCCAAAGAGAAACAAGAGAAGGAATTAGAAACCGGTATTAAAGCTGAGGCATCAGTTGATGTAGCAGTTGAACAAAAAGAAAAAAATACGGTTTCTGAGACCACGCAATCATTAAGCGCATCCAATCTTATTAGGGAATTTGAGAATGAACAATTAAAAAAAGAATTACCTGAAATATATGTTGGGGACACTGTTAAAGTTGGAGTAAAAATTACAGAAGGTAATAAAGAAAGAGTCCAACCTTATGAAGGCGTTGTCATAGCAAAAAGGCATGGAGGTATTAACCAGACTATTACAGTGAGAAGAATTTTTCAGGGTATAGGTGTTGAAAGAGTATTTATGCTACATAGTCCACAGGTTGCCTCTCTAAAAGTTGAACGTAGAGGTAAAGTAAGAAGAGCTAAGTTATTCTATCTAAGAGATAGAGTAGGAAAAGCTACTCGCGTAAAACAACGCTTTGATCGATAAAGTTGTAAATTAATCAACTTATTGGTCACAAAGACGCTTATAATCATTTAGATGCGTCGTTAGTTCAGTTGGTAGAACGCAGGTCTCCAAAACCTGATGTCGGGGGTTCAAGTCCTCCACGACGCGTTTGATCAACAATATGTAAATCATTTTTTCAAAAGATGGAGTTAGATCTTCAACCTGGGGACGTAGTTAAAGTCCTCGAATCAGCAGCTTTAGGATGGGTTCGTGCAAGAGTTATCAGAGTCAAATCTGGTGGGAGAGTTGTCGTACAAAGTGACCAAGGCAGAGAATTTACTGCTAGGGGCAATCAAGTCAGGTTGATAGAACCTGCTGGTTTTAGACCTCAAAAATAAATAGTTGTTTACACTAAGGCAGATGAAAAACTAATTATTTCTGTAAATCCTCAAATTAATAAATTTTTTTTATTACAACCCCATAAATTAAGTATTATGATCTGATAATTTTAAGAAAGAAGTTCTAAATAAATTTAGAACAAAGCTCTGGGACCGTAGTTCAACTGGTTAGAGCACCGCCCTGTCACGGCGGAAGTTGCGGGTTCGAATCCCGTCGGTCCCGTTTTTTCTAAAAGAAATTTGGAAAAACGTTTAAGACTAGCCCCGAGTCCAACGGGTTTATTTCATATTGGGACTGCACGAACAGCACTATTCAACTGGTTGTATGCACAAAAAATAGGTGGAAAGTTTCTTATCAGAATAGAAGATACAGATTTTCTTAGATCTAAATCTGAATATACAAAAAATATATTAGAGGGCTTGAAATGGCTTGGACTTAAATGGGATGACGAACCTATAAATCAAAGTAACCGAATTTCGATTCACAAAAGTCATATCAAAAGGCTATTGGATTGTGGAGCTGCATATAGGTGCTTTACAACAGAAGATGAAATATCTGAATTAAGAGAAGAACAAAAAAAGAAAGGATTACCTCCAAAGCATGATAATAGGCACAGAAGTCTTTCAAAAGAAGAAATAGAAACATTCATATCCCAAGGGAGGACTTCAGTAATAAGGTTTAAGATTGATGAAAAAATTGAAATTAAATGGGTAGATCAGATAAGAGGCGAAATCAAATGGCAAGGGAAGGATTTGGGTGGTGATTTAGTTTTGTCAAGAAGGGCTAAGGGATATGAGATTGGAGATCCTTTGTATAATCTTGCAGTTGTAGTAGATGATAATTTCATGAATATTACTCATGTTGTAAGGGGTGAAGACCATATCTCGAATACTGCAAAACAAATATTGATTTATAAAGCATTAAATTTTAATTTGCCAACTTTTTCGCATACACCTTTAATACTAAATAGCGAAGGGAAAAAATTATCTAAGAGAGATTGCGTTACTTCAATCGACGAATTTAGAGAAATGGGATATTTACCTGAGGCCTTAACGAACTATATGGCCTTTTTAGGTTGGTCTCCAAAATCTGCCGACAAAGAAATACTTTCACTTGATGAGATATCTGAAATCTTTGACTTATCAGAAATAAATAAAGCTGGAGCCAAATTCAGTTGGGAAAAACTCAACTGGATTAATTCTCAATATATAAAAAATATGGAATCAATAAAGTTAAGTGAGATCATGAGTAAATACTGGGATGATAATGGTTGGGAGCCGCCATCTCAAGAATGGGCTTATAAATTAGCAATTTTGCTTCGAGATTCTATGACTCTTTTAAAAGATTCAATTGATCAATCAAAGCCATTTTTCTTAATACCTACAATTCAAAAAGAAGGTAAAGATTTTCTGGAAAACGAGGATAGCAAAGCATCTCTAAAACTAATCTTAAATTATTTAATTGAGAAAAATCTTACTAAACTTAATAAAGAGAAAGCCAAAGAAATAATAAACAAAATCTCAAAAATACATAATCTAAAAAAAGGGATATTAATGAAATCATTAAGAGTGGCCTTTTTTGGATCTCTAAGTGGACCAGATTTAATTCAAAGTTGGGAACTTTTTTCAGAGAATAAAACTGACAGATCTCGAATTGAAAGATGTCTTGAATCAATCTAAATTTTTTTGTCCTAATTCAAGCCTATTTGCTAAAGGTTTAGCTGAAAGACCTTGGATTCCCACTGTCATCAATATTGTAAGAAAAACTAAACCTTGAAGACGGCCAGCTCCAAGGATACCAGCCTGCTCTAACCTGATAGAAAAAAGAGAAGCTACCGCAGCAGTAACAATACCTCTTGGGGCTAACCAGGCTAAAAATACTTTTTCTTTTAAGTTTAGTTCTCTTCCCATTGTTGCTATCCAGATAGAGATAGGGCGAACAATTACCATCAACATAAATACGCAAACCACCCCTCCCCAGCCAAGAGGACTTAGTTCACCCCAAGAAACGTCAGCGGCCAAAAGAGGGAAAAGAACAGTTATCGCTAATTGAGCTAATTCACCTATTAGGTTATCCAATCTCTCCTTATCTATAACTTCTCTTTTCCCTACAATAAAACCTGCCGCGACAGAAGCAGGCAAGCCTGATTCTGGTAAAAAATATTCGCAAATTCCATAAACAAGGAAAATAAATCCAAGGGTAACTTGAAGCTCTATACCAAATGAGGCTTCATTTTTTATTTTTTTTAAAATTTCTGATAGTAACCATCCTGCACTTAATCCGATTAAGACTCCTCCCCCTAATCTTTGCATTAATGCTATAAATACATCATTAATCCCACGTAGGTCCCCTAAAGTCAGTTCTAAAAGCAGTAATGCCAGTACTGCACCAATTGGTTCAAGCAACAACCCCTCAGCTTTCAAAACTTCAGAAAGAGGAGAAGCTAATTTTATTTGTTCTACTAATGGAGAGACAACTGTTGGTCCAGTAGCTAGAACGATGGCACTATATATTCCCGCAACTTGCCATGAGAGGCCTGCCAGCCAATGAGCAATAAAAATTCCAGCTGATAATGAAATAAAAAGTCTTACCAATGAAATTTTCAAAACAGTATTTCTTATATTCCCCTCAGGCAGTTTTAAATTTAGTCCCCCTTCAAAAAGAACCAAACAGACTAAAAGCCCAACAATAGTTTCAAGGCCTTGACCGAGATCTAAAGGCTCAACCAGTCCCAAACCTGATCTTCCTATTAATAATCCAGAAAGCAATAAAATAACAACACTTGGGGATCCCGTAAAAGAAGAAAATAATCGAGCAAAAGCACCTGCAAATACAGTTATTCCCCAAAGTAATCCAAGCCTTTCAGGCGTCATATAAAATTATTAATAATAAAAATATTACCTATTTTGATTAAATCAATAATCTTATCTCTAGTCCAATAAATAGAATACTTTTTAATTTAAACCATTGTCTGAACAAGAGTCATTTTATTAAATCATTCAAAACTAGTTTTTAGAAAATGAATTTTATTTCTATTAAGAAAACTGGCTTATTAAAGCAATAATTATAAAAATAATTCCTATACCAACGGTTGCCATCCTGCCATTCCATATTTCAGCTTGAGGGGTAAAACCTCTTTTCCACAAATTCAGTTCCTTTTTATCAACGAAGTTTTTTGTCTCTTTAATCTCGATTTTAGGTTGTTTGTTCATTGAAATTAGAAAGGAGGATTTTCTTCATAAAGGGTATTTGCTTGTTCAATTGATAGTCTTCCTGCGACACCTAATTTAAGGGAACTTAAATGATCCTTAAATTTGATCCTGAACAACGCCGCCGCTCCAATCATTGCAGCATTATCTGTACAAAGATTAATTGGAGCTAAATGAACTTTAATAGATTTTTTACTAGCTTCACTAATCATCATTTTTCTTAATGTATTGTTAGCAGCCACTCCCCCAACAACAACAACATTATCCAAGCTATAATCGACGGCGCATTTTATTGTTCTCTCTACCAAAACCTCTGCCACTACTCTCTCAAAACTTGCAGCAATATCAGAAATTGGAACGGTCTTCCCGTCCAAATTTATTCTCTCAACTAATCTTAATACGGCAGTTTTTAGGCCACTAAAAGAGAAATCATATTTAAGAAATCCACCTTTTTTATCAGAAATCCTACATTTTGGTAAATTAAATTTCGTTGGGTCCCCATTTTTAGCCACCTTTTCAATTGCAGGCCCTCCTGGATAACTAAGACCTAATAATCGGCCAACTTTATCAAAAGCTTCTCCAGCAGCATCATCAAAACTTTTACCAAGTCTTTGCATTCCCCTTTTATCATCAACTTTTATTAATTCAGTATGTCCGCCACTAACAAGTAATGTAAGAAAAGATTTCTTTGGATAGTTTTCTGAAAATAGAATTGAGGATAAATGCCCCTCCAAATGATGAATTCCCAAAAATGGTTTTGAATGTAACATGCAAAGTGATCTTGCAGTTATAGAGCCAACTCGTAAACAACCAACTAAACCAGGAGCTACAGTTGATGCAATAAAGTCGACTTCCTCAATTTTTATTTTTGATTCTTGTAAAGCCTTATCTAAAACAAATGGTAATAATTCTAAATGCTTTCTAGCTGCAAGTTCAGGCACAACTCCTCCCCATTTTGAATGATCTTCAATTTGAGAGGCAATTATATTTGAATGTATTCTGAAAGTATCGTCAATATTAGAAACTACTGAGACAGATGTCTCATCACAACTTGTTTCAATAGCTAAAACTTTATGCATTTTTGATTCAACTTGTTCTATTTTAATATTAATTTCTTACTTAACACACCATAAGGAATTAAAGATTGCAACTTATGAAATTCTTTTTTTCAATCATAACCTCAGTTTTTCTGTTCCTCGGAATTACTCCAATTGCTCTAGCTGCAAATGGGCCTGCCTTAAACGCAGATAGAGCTAGTACTGAATATACTGCTTCAGCCCTTACAAAATGCTCTGAAAATCCTAAATTCATCGAGAGAGCGAGTTCTGCAACTAATCAAAAAGACATCGCAAGATTTGAAAGATATGGAAAAGCATCATGCGGGGATGACGGTCTTCCACATTTAATAATTGGACCTCCTCTTGAGCCATGGGGAGCACTTTTAAATAGAGGTCATGAAGGAGATTTACTTATTCCCGGAGTATTGTTCATTTACATTGCTGGAATTATAGGTTGGTCAGGAAGAGAGTATCTCATTGAATCAAAAAAGACTAAGAACCCAGCAGATCTTGAGATCATTATTGACCTAGACTTAGCTAGAAAATGTCTTGTAAAAGGAGCTCAATGGCCTCTACTTGCTAATAAACAAGGCAGAAATGGAGATTTAAGAGAGAAAGATAACAATATTACACTTAATGGTCCTCGCTAAACATCCTTAAAAAACTTTCATAAAACAAATGTTCAAAATTCTAAACACAAAATTTGTCAGATCTGCCCCAGTGGTAGCAGCAATTTGGCTAAGCCTTACAGCTGGAATAATTATTGAATTTAACAGGTTTTTCCCAGATTTATTATTCCATCCTATGAGTTGATAAAGAGAAAATAATCAAGTTTTTATTAACTTGATTATTTTTTTTGCTGTTTCATCAACATTCTGATTTGTTAATTCAAAATCAAATTGATTTGATACTGAAATCTCATAATTAGCCCTTGAGAGTCTTTTTTTTATTGCCTCTTCTTTTTCTGTACCTCTATTTCTTATTCTTCGCTCTAACTCTTCTTTATCCGGAGGAAGTAAAAATATTGACAGTGAATTAGGAAACTTATTTTTTATTTGCCTTGCACCCTCTACTTCAATTTCTAATAGTACGGTAAATCCCTTTTTTATTTTCTCATTAACAGAAGACAAAGGCGTTCCATAGTAGTTTCCAGCGAATTGAGCCCATTCAAGGAACAGCTCTTGTTTAATCATTTCTTTAAACTTTTCTTCATTTAAGAAGTAGTAATTTACTCCATGCTTCTCTCCATCTCTAGGTTCTCTAGTAGTTGCAGATATCGAAAGCCAAAAATTTTTTTCTTTACCTAATATTTCTTTTACAACTGTTCCTTTACCCACACCGCTTGGTCCTGTAAGGATAATAAGTTTTTTTTGATTTTTCATATTAAATTTTTTACAGTAAAATAAACATCTTGAGAATTAAAAAGGAATAATGCAAAAAGGTGTTCCACAGATAATGGATATTACATCTATTAGATCTGTTTTGCATTATTTAAAAAAAAACATCTTACCTACAAAGTTTGAAACTGCCCAACAACCAGAGCCTAATACAATTCAATTATGTTTCAGAGGAGTTAATTCTCAAACATGGTTAGAAGTTTCATGGAATGGAGACTCTCCTAGAATACTAAAGATAAATAAGCCAGAAAAGATTGGGAGAGAAAGCACACTTTCTAAACAAATAAGATATGGATTAAAGTATATGGCTTTAATTTCAATTGATCAAGATGATTTCGAGAGAGTTATAAAATTTAGTTTTGCAAAAAAACCTGGAGATGAAATTAATAAATATTTGATTTTTGAATTAATGGGAAAACATAGTAATATTTTTTATTTGGATAATAAAAATAAAATAATTGCAGTTGGCAAACAAATTAAATCAAGTCAATCTAGTTTTAGAACAATTTCAACAGGATCAATTTATTCTGGCCCTCCAGTCAATCTCAAAAAACAACCTAGAGAAGATGAGTCTTTCCAATCATGGAAAGACTCAATTTCAATAGTGCCTGAGTCTTTGAAATACTGTTTAATAAATACCTATCAAGGAGTGAGCCCTATCCTCACAAAACAATTAGAGGTTGTTAGCAAAACTGTCAATTCGGAAATAATGGAAAAAAATATCGATTTCATAAGCGATTCAGACTTAAAGGAGATATTTAAAAATTGGAAGATTTGGATAAATAGGTTTAAAAATAATAACTTTAACTTTTCCATATTTAATAAAGATTTTTATTGCGTTTGGTTTTTTGATAAAGAAATTAATTGCGAAAATAAAATAGATTTATGCACCAATTTAGAGAATTATTATGATTATTATCTAAAACAAAAAAAACTTGAATTATTGGTAAAGAAAATTGAAGGAATAATTTTTAAACAGACCAATACTGAGAAAAAGAATTTAAATATTCAATATGATCTTCTTACAAAATCAGAAAACTTCGAGGTATATAAAGAAAAAGCTGACAATATATTCACTTCAAATGAAATTACAAAACGAGATATTATTAAAGGACAAAAACTATATAAAAAGTCAAAAAAACTTAAGAGATCTAGAGAATTGATAAAAGAAAGATTAAGTATTTATAAAACAAATATTGAAAGATTAGAAGAATTCACAACTCTTCTAGAAAATTTAAATTCTTTAAATCATGAAAAACTTTTCATGAGAATCAAACTACTAGAAGAAATTATGGAAGAAATTTGTAAAGAGTTTAATATCAATATTAAGAGGCAAAGAGAAGATCAGAAAAGTACATATGAGGTACAATCTTCACCAATTCAAGTTGAAACTCCCACAGGATTGAAGCTTCAGGTAGGGAGAAATATGAGGCAAAATGACTTAATAAGCTTTAAGTTTTCAAAAAAAGGCGATTTATGGTTTCATGCGCAGGAATCACCAGGCAGTCATGTAGTTTTGAAGTCTTCATCGCAAGCAGCATCTGAACAGGATCTTCAAATAGCTGCAGATTTAGCTGCTTTATTTAGTAAGGCAAAAAGAAACATTAAAGTACCAATTAATTTAGTAAAAATTAAAGATTTACAAAAAATCAAAAAAGGAGGACCGGGGTGCGTTTCCTTTAAAAATAGAGAAATTATTTGGGGAAATCCTACAAGAGGAGAAGATTACATTAAAAAAAATCTTAAAACAGTAATTTAGTTTATAATAAAAAAAATTTTAAAATCTAAATGTTTGATTTTCTTTTGGGCACTCATGAATTTTTAGGGAATCATAGTTTTCCAGAGTTTATTGTTGGATATCTATTTGGTGCTGCACTAATAATAGGAGCTCCTACTGTTTTCTTGCTACTTGCGTTCGTAAGCGCTCTAATGAAAACAAATGGAAAAATGGGTGGATATAGAGAATATGAAACTTATGGTGAATCATCTTTGAATGATGCCCCTCCTTTCTTATTACCAGATCCCACTAATCCTAAATTAAGCAAATAATTAAGTTTATCGAAAATAAATTGGACTTTGACGATAGTAATTTTAAACCTTTTTCTTACAAAATCTTTATCAAAAAATAATGAAAGGTACAGGTCAAAGTGAAAATAAATTATCAGATTCGATGACTTTTAGTGATCATTTAGAGGAGCTTCGCCAAAGGATACTAAACTCAATTTACTCAATACTTATTTCAATATTCTTTAGTTTTCTCATCATAAAGCCTTTAATATCTTTTTTAGAAATCCCAGCTGGTGATATTCATTTACTACAACTTGCTCCAGGAGAGTTTTTATTTGTCGCCATTAAAGTTGCAGGTTACAGCGGGTTGATAGTGTCTATGCCTTATATTTTTTATCAAATAATATTATTCATTTCTCCTGGTTTAACAAAACAAGAAAAAAGTCTTATCTTGCCAGCAGTTTTTGGTTCAGGTCTTCTATTTTTTTTAGGATTAATTTTTTCATGGTGGATATTAGTCCCTGCAGCAATAAATTTCTTCATTAGTTTTGGTGCTGATATTGTTGAACCAACTTGGTCTATAGAAAGATATTTTGATTTTGTTCTCTTATTAATGTCAAGCACTGCAATAGCTTTTCAATTGCCAGTATTACAATTTATTCTTGGTTCTCTTGGAATAATCACAACAGAAAAAATGATTTCGAATTGGAAGATAGTTGTAATTTCCTCAGCAATATTATCTGCAGTTATTACCCCTTCAACGGACCCATTGACTATGTCATTGCTATCTATATCGATTGTGTTTTTATTTTTTGTGGGTACTGGATTAACTTACTTATCAGAAAATCTTAAGTCAAAAACTCTTTCATCTTCTCATTAAGATTTAATTGCAAGCTGACAGCCCTACCTAATCTTGGCTTAGCATTGACTTTTTTTAGCCATTCCCTTACATCTTCTGAATATCCACATCTATTTAAAATCTCGATTTTATCAGCTATCGATTTTTTATATTCATCTTCACTTAGAGGAAATGATTCCTGTCCAAGAAAACCCCACATCATTTGAAAATAAACAAATTTTCCTCTTCTAAATAGTCTAAAATCATATTTTTTTCCCCAGCGATGAATCAAATAATGTATAACTTCATCTACTTGTAATGGGTTCATTTAAATCAATTAATTAAGACTTCCTAAACTTTTACTTTAAATTATTAAAAGTCCTATCTATTTGCAACAGAAATTGAACAATTTGCTCCATAATAACTAATAAATAACAGAACCAAGTAGCGAATGACTCAGTTAAGTTCCAATGATGTCCCTTCAATGGGTCGAAGGCAATTTATGAATCTTCTTACATTTGGTACTGCAACTGGTGTAGCGTTAGGAGCCCTTTACCCTGTAGCGAATTATTTCATGCCTTTAAGAGCAGGCGGTGGTGGAGGTGGAACTTCTGCTAAAGATGAATTAGGGAATCCAATAACTAAGACAGGTTGGTTAGCCACCCATCAAGCAGGAGATAGAAGTCTAGTGCAGGGCCTAAAGGGAGATCCAACTTATTTAATAGTTAATGAGGGTGGGGAAATAGGAGAATTTGGTTTAAATGCAATTTGTACTCATTTAGGTTGCGTTGTCCCATGGGATAGTGGTGCCAATAAATTCATATGTCCTTGTCATGGAAGTCAGTACGATACTAATGGGAAGGTAGTTAGAGGGCCTGCTCCTTTATCTTTAGCTCTAGCTCATGTCGATATTGAAGATGATGCTGTACTCGTCAAACAGTGGTCAGAAACTGACTTTAGAACTAATGAAAATCCATGGTGGGCATAAAAAAATGAAAGGTCTTAAAAATCAAATCATGAAAAAAACAAGTTTGTTTATCTGTACTCTGCTTTTCATTTCAAGCATTGTATTTTATCCAGAGATCAGTTTTGCTTATCCATTTTGGGCTCAGCAAAACTACGAATCCCCAAGAGAAGCCACAGGTAAGATAGTATGTGCGAATTGTCATCTAGCTCAGATGCCTACAATTGCAGAGGTTCCACAATCTGTTGGAGCAGACAGTGTTTTCAAAGCTGTAGTCAAAATACCCTACAAAAATGATTTAAAAGAGATAGGGGCTGATGGTTCGGAAGTCCCATTACAAGTTGGTGCTGTTGTAATGCTGCCTGATGGCTTTAAACTTGCTCCACAAGAAAGATGGACCGAAGAAATAAAAGAGGAGACAGAAGGGGTTTATTTCACTAACTACAGTGAAGAGAAAGATAATATCATTATTGTCGGACCTTTACCTGGCGATACCAATAAAGAAATTGTTTTCCCTGTACTTTCCCCTGACCCATCCACTAATAAAGAATATCACTATGGAAAATACTCGTTACATATTGGAGGCAATAGAGGTAGAGGTCAGGTATATCCAACTGGAGACAAGAGCAATAATGTAGTATTCACTTCTTCCACGGCAGGAACTATAGATTCAATAGAAACAATTGAAGATGGAAGCTATCAAGTCAATATAGAAAACGATAATGGTGAAATAACTACTGAAGCAGTGCCCGTTGGTCCTCAACTTATCGTAAAAGCGCAAGATAAAATTAATGTAGGTGACCCTCTTACTAATGATCCCAACGTTGGTGGGTTTGGACAATTAGATGCTGAGGTTGTACTTCAGAGCCCTTATAGAGTAATTGGATTGATTGCATTCTTCTTTGGTGTAGGCTTAACACAAATACTTTTAGTATTAAAGAAAAAACAAGTAGAAAAAGTGCAAGCAGCAGAGGGTATCTAACTTTCTCTAAATGCTTATACTTCAAGCTTTTATACAATCTCCAGGAGAAACTTTTTTAAATTTAGGATTTATAACTATTAGATGGTACGGACTTCTTATTTCGGTTTCAGTTTTAATAGGCCTATTTGTCTCTAAAAAACTAGCAAAAGCAAGAAATATTAACCCAGAGTACATTAGTGAAATACTTCCATCATTAATAATCTCTTCAATAATTGGAGCTAGAGCTTATTACGTAATTTTTGAGTGGAGGCAATATAGCGGAGAGTACTTTTTTACTTCTTTTGAACTATTCAATAACATCATTCAAATACCTTCTTTTCTTGCAGTTTGGGAAGGAGGCATAGCAATCCATGGAGGTCTAATTGGAGGATTAATATCTATTATCTATTTCTGTAAGTCGAAAAAAATTAATCTAAAAACCTTTATAGATATATTAATACCCTCGATTATTCTTGGACAATCAATAGGAAGGTGGGGAAATTTTTTCAATAACGAAGCCTTTGGAGTTCCTACAAATTTGCCTTGGAAATTATTTATACCTATCCAAAATAGGCCTTTAGAATTTATTAATTATGAATTTTTTCACCCTACATTTCTCTATGAGTCATTGTGGAATCTTTTGATTTTCATCGTCCTTATTATTACCTTTAATAAACAAAATAAAACAGATTTTTTCAGGCCTGGCTTTATTAGCTGTCTTTATTTAATAAGTTATAGCTTTGGACGATTCTGGATTGAAGGTTTAAGAACTGACCCACTATGCATTGGTGGACTTCCACCTTTCTGTGATGGCGGTATAAGAATGGCTCAATTTATAAGTATTTTTCTATTTTCTTCTGGATTAATTGGAATATTTTTTTTAAGATTGAGAACATATACTGGGAAAAATAGAAAGAATGGATAACAAAATATCCTTTATTGGTGTTGGTCCAGGCGATCCAGAATTATTAACTTTAAAAGCATTAAAAAAGATAAAACTTGCAGATGTCATTATTTGGACTGATTCTCTAATTCCTGAAAAGATTTTAGATTCTGCTAAAGAAGGTTCTGAAAAAATAAAAACGAGTTCACTTAACTTAGAGCAAATCACCTCAATTATGATAGAAAAATTTCAGGCAGGGAAAACTGTTGTAAGGTTGCATGATGGAGACCCTTGCCTTTTTGGAGCAATTAGAGAGCAAATCGAAATTTTAAAAAATGAAAAAATTGAAATCGAGGTCGTTCCTGGAGTAAGTGCTTTTCAAGTTGCTGCAGCATATCATGAAGCTGAGTTAACCATCCCTGACGTAACTCAAACAATAATTTTAACTAGAGCAGGAGGTCGAACAGGGATGCCCGAAAAAGAATCTCTGAAAGATCTTGCGAAACACAATTCCTCTATATGTCTATATCTAAGTGCTAGGCATGTTAAAAGGTCTCAAGAAACTTTACTAGAGTTTTACCCTCCAGAGACTAAAGTGATAGTTGGATTTAGAGTATCTTGGGATGATGGTTGGACATCATTAATAGAATTAAAAGATATGGAAAAATTTTCTATTCAGAAAAAACTAATTAGAACAACAATTTACATAATAAGCCCAGCAATTAGTAATTCTCAAAAAAGATCTAATCTTTATAATCCATCTTATAAGCATCTCTTTAGGAATAAATAATTTTAAAGTTGATAGAAAAATATTAATTACTATAATTAGTAAAAATTTATTTGCTTTGAAAGAAATAAAATCTGTGTCGGGAATCCACAATAAAGGAGGAGATTCCTCTTTGAAGAGAATCGGAAATTTCATTAAAGAGGCTAGGTTAAGTAAAAATCAATCAATTGAAGAATTGGCTTCTGATTTAAAAATTGGAACTCATCAACTGGAAGCGATAGAGGAAGGTGATGAAGAAAAACTACCTGAAAAAGTATTTATCAAAGCAATGATTAGACGCATTTCACAGAAGCTAAAACTTGATACAGAATTTTTAATGGATGAATTCAAGACAGAGAGGAAAGAAGTGAAAATTGAAGAAATAGTTGAAGAAGTTTCCAAAAAAAATTATAAATCTAGGCAATCTAAGAATTTTAATCCACTAGGATTCCTAATATTTATCTTAATTTCAGGCTTTCTCGGACTAATCGCCTCCTCCTTAATTTTCAATTTATTTTCAGATTCTTCTCAGAATCAAACTCCAAAACAAGAACTTATTAAAAAAACTAAATAACTTTTAAATCCAAATTCTTTAGTTCTTTTATTACATTTCGGCATAATCCTAAGTTCCATTTTTCAAGAAGAAGATTATGGTTTCCTTTTAAAGGTAAAAGTTGAAATGTAAGATTATTTTCCTGCAATTTTATTTGAACTGAGGAGATCACCTTGTCAGGTCTTTGATCAAGAGCTGCTGCTAATCTCAGGATTAATGACATTTCAAGTACTAATGTTTTATCTTCTTTGGATATTAAATTTTGCCAAGACTCATGTCTTTTCTTGGGTAGAGTCTTCCTATGGTACCTAGCAATTGAAGCAATAATATTTGTTTCTGATTCAGAATATCCCAACAACTCACAATTTTTTATTAAGTACCAAGAGTGTTTGTGATATGAACCAACATTCACGTATTTCCCACAATTATAAAGGTTAGAAGCTGCCCAAAGAAGTTCTTTAGCTTTAGGGTCATTATCGCTATGAAAGATATTTTTAGTCTGATCGTAGATTTGAAAGGCAATATCGATAACTTTCTCAGCTCTTGTACTATCTACCCCAAACTTTCTGGCCTGATGAACTATGGTTGTTTTTCTAATATTACTTTGAATATTTAACTCGTTTTTTATTATCCCTTTACGAAGCATCCAATCAACAACTAAACCCTCTCTAAGCGCCCTCTCACTTATAGTTAATTCATTAAAGTTCAACATCTCCATTGCGGCGTTTAATATCAATGCTCCTGGAATAATTATTTCTGCTCTTCTCTCACTTAATGAAGGTATTTTCTTGATTTCCGAAACTGGCAATTTAATTAGTTTTTCCAATACATTCTGTAAACTTTCCCTTTTAAATTTATAACCATGCAACTTTTGTTTTGATTCACCTAAATCATCTGAAATCAAATTTCCTAATGAGGTTGCAGTGCCACTTGTCGCAATCATAGATAAAGGCTTATCTCCCTTAGATCTACTCATTATTTTTCGAACAGATGGTTCTAAAGATCCTTGAATAAAAGTTGTTAGAAAATTCGTTCTTTCTGAATTTAAAGACTCTTTATTTAAAAAATCATTCTTAAGTCTTACCGCACCAACTCTCGAACTTGTTAGAGCTATTGCATCTTTTTTATCTGCAAGTATTAATTCTGTAGATCCTCCTCCAATATCTATGATTACAAAAGTCTGATCTTCAAAAGCCATCCCAGAAAGAACACCAAGATAAATTAATCTGGCTTCCTCAGAACCACTTATCATTTCTATTTGAATATCAGTTTCATCAAGAACTCTTCTAATTAAATCTTGACCGTTTGGAGCTTCCCTAACTGCACTTGTTGCTGCTGTTACTATTTGTTTTACTCCATTACTTTTACAATATTCCTTAAATCGCTTAAGAGTAACTAATGTTCTTTGGATTGATTCTTCAGTAAGATTTCCCTCCTCATCTCTTTCTCCAAGACGAGTTGTTGATTTATCAGTGAATTTTATTGAAAATGATTTTAATTCTAGATTAATTTCTGCTACCAAGAGATGTGTAGAGTTAGTTCCTATATCGATCGAAGCTACTAAAATTTGCTTTTCTGGTGAATATCTTAAATCTTGTTTCTTTATCATTTCTTTTTAGAAGATGCAGATATCTTTAATCCATTAATAAATATACCCAAGATTGATTATTAATTAATAGAAATCATTTAATCCTAGTAAGATTATTTAAAGTTATGAAATATACAATAGGTCATATGCAAGATAAAAATCGACAAATTAAATTAAGTACTTTTTTTGAATTATTAAGGTGGAATAAGCCGACTGGAAGAATGATCTTACTTATTCCTGCTGGATGGAGTTTATATTTAACCCCAGAAGCTAATCCAACATTTTTAATGTTGCTAAGAATAATACTGGGAGGACTACTAGTAAGTGGATTAGGCTGCGTGGCTAATGATATTTGGGACAAAAAAATTGATCAAAGAGTTTTTAGGACAAAAAATAGACCTCTAGCTGCAAATAAAATCGGTCTTAAAACAGCTTATTCAATTCTTTTCTTTTTAATTTTATGTAGCTTCTTTTTGACTTTGTCACTACCTCAGCCTGGAAGAATCCTATCCATTTCACTTGCTTTTTTAGCTTTACCTATTATTTTAATTTATCCTTCTGCCAAAAGATGGTTTAAATATCCTCAATTAATCTTATCCATATGCTGGGGTTTTGCTGTCTTAATTCCCTGGGCTGCAAATGAAGGCAATTTAAATAGTATTGTTTTATTATTTTGCTGGCTAGCTACCATTTTTTGGACTTTTGGCTTTGACACGATTTATGCTTTAGCAGATAAAAAATATGATATCAAAATTGGAATAAATAGTTCCGCTGTTAACCTCCAGAACAATACAAGAATAACTATTCAAATTTGCTATTTTTTAACTTCTTGTTTTCTCGCATTATGCGGATTTATTAATCAAATGGATTTTATTTTTTGGCCAATTTGGCTTACAACGTCAATCTTAATGCAGAGAGATATACTGAAAGTATTTCCTGAGGAAAAGCAATCAATAAAAAATATTGGGAATCACTTCAAAAATCAATCAATTTATGGAGGAGTCCTTTTATTAGGAATAATTATTGCCTCATAAGTTCTAAATATGTTTTTTAGATTAAAAAAAGGGGATCTAATAGATATTTTAGCTCCGGGCTCCTTTATTGATGAAGACGCAAATTTTCAAAAAGGTATAGAAATCTTAAAAAACTGGGGCTTGGAAATTAATGAAAATAATTCTCTATCAAAAAAATTTGGTTATTTTGCAGGTGATGATTTAACTAGATTCGAAGAACTGGAAAAAGCACAAAATAGTAAGTTAATCATTTTTGCAAAAGGTGGGTGGGGTTCAGCAAGACTATTAGAAAAAAACCCTTCTTGGCAGAATGGTTTAATGCTTGGATTCTCAGATACATGTTCTTTACTCCTATCTAAATATTCTCAAGGATTTATAGGTTCTATTCATGGGCCCATGGTTACTGGCCTTTTTAAAGAGCCAGAGTGGAGTCTTGAAAGATTAAGAAATTTACTTTTTGAGGGATATGTTGCGGACATACGAGGAATTCCTTTAAGAGGTGGGAAAGCTAAAGGAGAAATTTTAGTTTCTAACTTAACTATTGCTACTTTTTTAATTGGTACTGATCACTTTCCAGATTGCAAAGGGAAAATAATAATTTTTGAAGATATTAATGAAGATATTTATAAAATTGATCGCATGTTGACTTACCTCAGAATGACTAAAACACTTACTGAAATTGCTGGCATTGGATTCGGAAGTTTTTCTAATGATTCCTGCGACCTTGAATGGAAAGATTTACTCAAAAACTGCATTATTGAAAGACTCCAAGAGTTTGATTTTCCTATTCTTTTTGACCTCCCAATAGGCCACAGATCGGGAAATGCTTGCATTCCTTTAGGATACGAAGCCACCTTAAATGGTGATGATGGCATTCTTAGTATCGATTCACCTTTTTAACTAGGGGTTCTTCACAAAAAGTTTTGCTATTTTCAAATCAATAGGGGATGTAATTTTTATATTTGAATAAGTTCCTTCAATAATCTTCACTTTCCAATTAAGCATTTCGAATAGTGAGGCATCATCTGTGACATTCCAGTTTTTATCAATTGCCATCTTATGAGCTTTTTTTAATCTATCTACTAAAAAGCCCTGAGGAGTTTGCGCTGCCCATAAATAATTTCTATCTGGTGTTTCTTTAATAAAACCTTCATTATCAACAATCTTTATTGTGTCAGTTACTTTAGTAGCCAAAATTACTGCTTCATTTTCATCTAATTGCTTGGCACAAAGGTCTATCAATTCAGGATTAATTAGACATCTAGCTCCATCATGTATCAAAACTTTTTCAGCATCTTTTGGCAGCGCTTTTAAACCATTAAAAACCGACTGTTGTCTGGTATCACCACCATTAATCCAATGAACTTTATGGGCAAAATCCTTTGTTGAATTTAATAATAAATTTTTATCTTTCGGTTGACCAATTATTCCAACCCAATTTGTTGAGCTCGCAGAAAAAACAGATTTAAGTGTCCAATAAATCAAAGACTCTCCCTCTAAATCAATAAGTAATTTATTTTTTCCAGCTTTCATTCTGCTACCGCTCCCTGCAGCTGGTATTAAAAAGTGCACAATAGAAGGTCTTAATATTTTCTAGACAATTATAAATAAAAGCAATATCTTTACACAAATAGTACTACGATTGAAAATTATAAAATTTCATAATGTCCAATACAGATTCATTATCAGGCAAAGTTGCTTTAATCACTGGAGCTAGCAGAGGAATTGGTAAAGAAATTGCTTTAGAACTAAGTCGCTTTGGAGCAGAAGTTTTTATTAATTACTCTTCTTCTGATGAAAAGGCTGAAGAAGTTGTAAATTCAATAAAAAATTCAGGAGGTAAAGCTCATAAATTAAAATTCGATGTTTCAAAAGAGGAGTCTGTCAGTTCAGCTTTTGAAGAAATCATAAAAATTAATGGCTCCATTGATATTCTTATTAACAATGCTGGTATTACTCGAGATGGACTATTGATGAGAATGAAATCGGAACAATGGGATGATGTATTAAATACAAACTTAAAAGGGGTTTTTCTTTGTACAAAATATGCTTCAAAATTTATGATGAAAAAAAGAAGTGGTAGTATCGTAAATATTTCATCCGTTGTTGGAATAATTGGTAATCCCGGTCAAGCAAATTATTCTGCAGCCAAAGCTGGCGTTATTGGATTCACCAAAACTTGCGCTAAAGAATTTGCTTCAAGAGGTATAAACGTAAATGCAATAGCTCCAGGCTTTATAGAAACAGAAATGACTGAAAAACTTAATACTGAAGAGATACTTAAAGTGATCCCTTTAGGGAAATTAGGAAGTTGTACTCAAATTGCAAACTTAGTTTCATTCTTAGTTTCAAGTGATGCAGGAAGGTACATTACAGGTCAGACAATCAGTATAGACGGAGGTATGAGTATTTAATTATGTACTTTCGTAAGGCTGGCCCAATTCATCTCTTAACCTTCTAATTTTTTGTAAAAGTTTTAGCCTTCGACTTCTAGCAGTTAATGTCAAGAAAAATCTTAAAGGAAAGTATATTAGTGTCATAGCAATCGCGAGGATTGCAGTAAGAGTAAAAATAAGATTATTTGTTTCTTCCATAACTTAAAGATACTCTTATTTGAGTTAATTTGTATGTCTCATTAAAAAGAAATTCGGCTTTCCCCACTTAATTAAATATCCCTTAAAAATGATTCTATGGGAGATTAGAATAGGAATAAAGATTGAGTAAACATGGCCAAACAGTTAAGTTTTTCTAATGAGTCAAGAGAAGCGCTAGAAAAAGGTGTGAATTTCGTAGCTAATGCTGTAAAGGTTACTATTGGGCCAAAAGCAAAAAACGTTGTAATAGAGAAGAAATTTGGTTCACCAGATATAGTAAGAGATGGATCTACAGTTGCTAAAGAGATCGAAATTGAAAACCCTATCTCTAATTTAGGTGCGAAATTAATAGAACAAGTTGCATCCAAGACAAAAGAGAGTGCTGGTGATGGAACAACAACAGCAACCATTTTGACTCAGAAAATGGTTCAGGAGGGATTGAAAAATATTGCTTCTGGCGCAAACCCTATGGAGTTAAAAAAAGGTATGGAGGCAGGCCTATCTTTTGTCTTAGAAAAATTAAGTTCCAAAAGTATTTCATTAAGTGGTTCTGACATCCAAAAAGTTGCAACAGTTAGTGCTGGAGGTGATGAAGAAATTGGATCTATAATTTCGAAAGCAATGGATATTGTTACTTCAGATGGTGTAATAACTGTCGAAGAATCGCAATCATTAGAAACAGAATTAGATATAACTGAAGGTATGTCTTTTGATAGAGGTTATAGTTCTCCATATTTTGTAACAGACCAAGAAAGACAAGTTTGCGAACTTGATAATCCTAAAATATTAATAACTGATCAAAAAGTCTCAACTTTAGTTGATCTAGTTCCAATACTTGAAGAAATTCAGAAGTCAGGATCACCTTTTCTAATTCTTGCTGAAGATATCGAAGGAGAGGCTTTAACTACTCTGGTTTTAAACAAGAATAGTGGGGTTTTAAATGTTGCTTCCGTAAGGGCTCCGTTATTTGGTGAAAGAAGAAAAGCTGCCCTCGAAGATATTGCAATTCTTACAGGGGCTAAGTTAATTAGTGAAGATAAATCGATGACACTTGATAAAGTATCGATTAATGATTTAGGTAAAGCAAAAAAAATAACTATCACAAAGGACAAGACTACAATTGTTGCCTTCGAAGACACTAAAGATTTAGTTAAAGCGAGAGTAGAGAAATTAAAGAGAGAAGTTAATATAACTGAATCTGAGTATGATCAAGATAAAATCAATGAAAGGATAGCCAAATTAGCTGGAGGAGTAGCTCTTATCAAAGTAGGAGCTGCCACAGAAACAGAGATGAAGTATAAAAAGTTGAGAATCGAAGATTCCCTTAATGCTACGAAAGCTGCTATTGAAGAGGGTGTTGTTTCTGGAGGAGGACAAACTTTAATTGAAATATCAGATGACCTTTTAAATTTAAGTGAAACATCTTCAGATGATTTAAGAACAGGGATAAATATAGTCAAAGAAGCTCTCTTGGAACCCACCAAACAAATAGCAAAAAATGCTGGTTTTAATGGAGATGTAGTTGTCGCTGAAATTAAAAGACTTAACAAAGGCTTTAATGCTAATTCAGGAAAATATGAGGATTTAAAAGATTCAGGGATATTAGATCCAACCAAAGTAATAAGATTAGCTCTTCAAGATTCAGTATCTATTGCAGCTATGCTTCTCACAACAGAAGTTGCGATGGCGGACATTCCAGAGCCTGAAGCCGCAGCTCCTGGAGGACCAGGTGGAGATCCAATGGGAGGAATGGGAGGAATGGGTGGCATGGGAATGCCAGGAATGGGTGGCATGGGAATGCCAGGAATGGGTGGCATGGGAATGCCAGGAATGGGTGGCATGGGAATGCCAGGTATGATGTAAAAGCTAACTAGCTTTTTTATCGTTGTTAATCCACTTTCTTAAATTTTTAATATAAGGTAGGGGTAAATTTGGATTTTCAGTAAATTGATTTATTTTATTAGAATTTTGATTTTTGCTTGATATTGTATTTATGCTAGCGTTTTCCAGGGCATTTGATTCCCACTTTGTTTCTTCAATATTTTCAAAATTTTTTGATAATTCAAGCTTAATTTGTTCTTGATTTTCTTCATGCACTTCATCAATTAAAGATGTATGTTCTTGGTTTTCTTCTTCACGTTGATTTTCTTTTTGTAGTGAACTATGGATTAATAAATCATTTAATGAATCAATCCCAAATCTATGAACCCACTTAAGAACAACATTTTCTTTAAGCAAAAAATTATTTTCTAAAGAAGCTTGTTTAAAAACTTCTATTAAATGATTTTTTAAAAGCATAAAATTTCTAATTTAACTTTCTATTTAACAGAGGCCTTATAATAATCAAGGAAAAAACTGTTAAAGAAAATAAAATCGAGATACAACTCTTACAAGTTAAATCACCATATGGGGCATGTAAAGCCACTAATTCTAAATCCATAGTTTGTGTATAGGCAGTCCTAATAGGTTCAATAGCAAAAGTTAATGGATTTAATGAAGCTAACCAGCCCAGCCAATTTGGCATAAAAGAGATTGGAGCTAAAGCAGTACTTGCAAATAAAAGAGGTAAATTTATTACGAATATAAGAGCGATTAATTCAATATGTCCCGGCAAAACAAAAGCTAAACATAAACTTATTGATGTCACAAAAAGAACTAATAAAATTAGTGTTGTAAATACAATTCCTAAACCATATAGGTTAGGCCATCCATAACCCAAAATGTATGAAACAATCATTATTACAATACTCTGAACAAAGCTCAAGATTGTTATGTAAAAGAAAGAAGATAAAACTATGGATAATCTGCTGGTTAAAGGAGCCACAAGTAATCTATTAAGGAATCCAAACTCTCTATCAAACATTAAAGGAAGACCAGAGTTTAGGGCTCCGCTAAAAGCAGTAAAAACAATAAGTCCTGCTCCTAAAAAATTTCCATAAGAATCAACTCCTGGTAAAAAACCTTCAGGAGCTTTAGAAAATAATGCCCCAAATAAAAAAAGCCAAATTATTGGTTGTAATATTCCTGCTAAAAGAGTTGATGGTCTCCTTTTTAATTGAATAAATAATCTCTTTGTTAAGGCAAATGTTTCTTGATATAAAAAAAATAAATTATACTGTTGTAATTCCATAATTAGCAGTAATTACTATTCATTATAGTTAGTTAACCAAAATTTTTTTTATCGCATTGATTGCTTTGATTCTTTTTTTAGGTCTCTTTTCCCTGCCATAGAAATTTCAGCATCCAATAATGTTTTCCCAGTTGCCTGAAGATATACATCATCCAAGCTTGGCTGACTTTGGGTAAGAGAAAAAATTTCAAACTTTGAGAAGGCCAATTCCACTTTTAGCTTCGTAAGTAAATCTTTTTGCTTATCTGCTACGAAATTTATCGAGAAACCTTGCGCTTCATTTATGATAATCTGACTAATTCCATCTATTGAAGATAAAATTTTACATATATTGTTTGCTTCTTCCTGATTACTAAATTCTCTTACTTTCAAAATTACTCTATCTCCTCCTAATTTATTTTTGAGCTCTGCAGGAGTCCCTTTTGCTATAACTCTTCCATCATCAATTATCACTAATCTGTCAGCCAATTTATCTATTTCATCAAGATAGTGACTACTTAAAATAATGGTCATTCCATTATTTCTCAAATCTTTCAAAAGTTGCCATATAATATTCCTACTTTCAATATCTAAACCAACTGTAGGTTCATCCAAAATTAATACTTGCGGTAAATGTAAAAGTCCAGCTGCCAGATCTATTCTTCTTTTCATTCCCCCTGAATAAGTTCCGCACTTACGATCAATCCAATCATTCATTTCTAATTGATCTATTAATTTATTTATCCTTTCATATTTTTTATTTTTGTTGATGTGATATAAATCTGATTGAAAATCCAAAAGCTCTCGTCCAGTTAATATTTTATCAAGTGCAATGTCTTGGGCAACATAACCAATTAATTCTCTAATTTTCCTTGAATTTTTTATCAGATTAATATTATTTACAAAAACTTCTCCACTATCAGGCTCTATTAAAGTAGCGAGTATTTTTATTAGTGTTGATTTGCCAGCACCATTTGGACCTAGTATTCCGAATAATGTGCCAGCTTCAATTTCCATTGATAAATTTTTTAATGCATTGATATCTGAATAAGATTTTGAGAGCCCTTTAACTTTTATATAATTCATCAAACTTACTATTTACTTAAAAAACATTTTACATCTAATTTAATTACTAAGCAGGGATACGATAGATAAAAATATTTGCATAGATTGCTGTTCAAATTCTACGGATAGTTGGGTCCTGGAAATTAATAACAAAAGACAAATGCCAAACATGTAGAGAATAGACCACCTAAAAAGAGACTTTGCTCGTGAAAGATCATCAGGAGATTTCTTTAATTCATTTATTAATTGCAAAAGTCTTCCATTAAATGGCAATAACATAATTCCGTATAAGAAACCCCCTTCAGGTAAAGCAAAGACTCCCATAATACTCATTAAAACTGTTGCCCATCCGTAACGAGAAATCGCTTTAGCAGTAAAAACAGATCCTTTAACAGAAGGGAGCATAGGAATACCAACAGATGCGTAATCATCCTTCAACAAAATTGCAAGTGCCCAAAAATGAGCTGGGGTCCATAACATTACTAAACCAAACAACCACCAACCACTAAGACCTACATGCCCTGTGGCAGCAGACGCTCCAACTAAGGGCGGTATCGCACCAGCAACTCCTCCGAAAACAATATTTTTTGTTGTACGAGGTTTCAAAATAACTGTATATAAAATTACGTAGCTAAATAAACCAAGAAGAGTTAAACCCGCAGCCAAATAATTTACACCACTTACTAAAAGCATCGAAGCTGCCAAAGTACATGATACAGCGGCTAAAAATACAGTCTGAGATGACAACTTTCCTGCTGGCAAGGCTCTTTTGCTAGTTCTTGTCATCCTCTTATCTAATTCCATTTCCCACAAGCAATTAAGAGCTCCTGCTGCTGCTGCTGCCAAAGCGCCTCCTCCTAAAGTGCAGATAAGTTTCGGGGAAGACAAAGGCCATTCTTCTGTTAAAGCCATTCCTCCCAAAGTTGTCGCCAGTAATAGTGGGATTAATCTAGGTTTTGCTACTTCAAGCCAGGGCGGCAAAGTTAATCTTTTTCTTGAAGGTACAACTTCATCCCTAATTGAAGATTTATAGTTCAAGTTTTCTAAGTTACTACTGTTCATGAGTTAATACCGACCGTTTGGGGATTAAGGAAGTGGTTTTGATCTTTTTTGGTAAAAGGATTTCTAAAAATTAATGTTGTTAATATCGCAATAAATAAAGAGGTGTTAAGTTGATGACCGATAATAAAAATAGGTTCATTTAAATTTGTTTTAAGACTTAAAACACCCAAAGTAATTTGAGAAAACAAGAGAAAAATAAGTGTTGTGAGATATTTCCAATTTTCATCAAGCAAACTTCTCTTATAAATTGCAATTGCAATAATCAATAAAATTGAGAAAGCAATTGGAAAAGCAAATAATTTATGTGTATTTAAAATTAGACATTGTTTATTAAAAGATAAGCAAATGTGCGCTGACCAGGTTGATGAAAGCCTTACGCCAATAAAAGATTGAATCAGAGTAAGTAAAAGAGGAACAAAAAATAATAATCTCCACCAAATTAATGGCTCTTCAATGTCGTCATTTTCTAAATTTTGATTTATTGAAATTGTTGTAATGAGAAGTAGAAAAGCTATTAAGAGATGGCCAGTAACAGTATATGAATCAAGCAGGTTTATTACTGTTAAAGCTCCAAATGATCCTTGGACAATAACGAGAAAAAGTAATAATGAATAAGTTTTAGGTAACCAATTTGGAATTTCATTTTTCCAAATAATTGAAAGCGCAAATTTAAAAAGAATTAATATTCCAACCAGAAAAGCATCTAGACGATGAAACCACTCTAGAAATACTCTTAGGTTCATATGTTTAAAAGGCAAAAAAGATCCATAACATAATGGCCAATCTGGACAGGCAAGTCCTGCCTCCATGACTCTCGTAGCACCTCCAATTACGATTAGTGCGATAAGTGCAAATACACTATGACTTCCCAACCTTTTAAAAATTGTCAGATATTTTGATTTATATAATTGGTTATTAATCAAATGGATAAAACCTATTATTTTGCATAATAAATTAGATTCAAAAACCAAACATTAATTAAAAATTAATTATGTTTAATTTAAAAAATAATTTACTAATTTAATCTTTTTTCCCTGACAATTAACTCTAAAAAGTTATTAATAATACTTCTTTTATTTTGTAAATCTTAAGAAGTTGTGAATTTAAATGTTTTTCTTTTAACAAAGGATGCAGGATTAAAAAAATTGAATATCTTGAGAATATAAATACAAATTTTTAGAGATCAATTGTTAAATAAAAACATTTATTTAATACTAATTATTTCACTCGTTTTTGCTATATCTTTTTGGATTGGTTTTAATGTAAATTTGCTCCCAACGGAAGCAAGTATTAATGCACCAATTTACGATGAACTTTTTAAAATTCTTTTCATCATTGGATTAATTATTTTTATAGGAATGACAATAGCTGTTATTTATAGCTTATTTAGGTTTAGGAAAAGAAATGATCAGATAGGTGATGGTATAGCTCTAGAGGGAAATTTAAGCTTAGAAATTGTATGGACAATTATTCCTTCAATAATTGTTTTGTTAATAGGTTTATATAGCTACAACATCTACGATCGAATGGGAGGGATGAAAGAACTAAATCATAGCCACGAAATGATGAGTTCTAATTCTGAAAAAATATGGGCTGGAATAAGTCAAACTTCTGATAATGAAATAGCAATAAATAATTTATCAATTGAAGTTTCAGCTATGCAATTTGCATTTCTATTCAATTATCCCAAGGGCAATTTCATATCAGGAGAACTACACGTTCCTGTTGATCAAAAAGTATCAATGAAAATGGAATCCAAAGATGTCATTCATGCTTTTTGGGTTCCAGAGTTCAGAATTAAACAGGATATTATTCCTGGGCAACCTACTATTCTAAATTTCACTCCTACAAAAGTAGGAAAATATCCGATAATTTGCGCAGAATTATGCGGCCCATATCATGGAGGAATGAGAGCCTCCATAATTGTTGAAGAAGAATCTGATTACAACGAATGGTTTAACAAAAATAAAAAACCAGAGGTAAATTTATGACAATATCAATTGATCCACAAAAAACTAATAATGAAAGCCTTCAACCTAAAGGCTGGCTTAGATACTTTAGTTTTAGCCTTGATCATAAAGTAATTGGGATACAATACTTGGTTTGTGGTTTTCTCTTTTATCTAATAGGAGGAAGCTTAGCGAGCGCTATAAGAATTGAACTAGCCAGTCCAATGTCTGATTTCATGCCAAGAGATGTTTATAACCAAGTTTTAACTTTACACGGAACAATAATGATATTCCTTTGGATAGTGCCAGTAGTAAACGGTGCTTTTGGAAATTATTTAATTCCATTTTATGTAGGCGCGAGAGATATGGCATTCCCAAGATTAAATGCAGTAGCTTTTTGGTTAATTCCTCCTTCAGGTTTGATGTTGGTAGCAAGCTATTTTGTTGAGGGTGCTGCTCAGGCTGGATGGACGGCTTATCCACCTTTAAGCATAACTACTCCTCAATCTGGACAAATTATTTGGATTCTGAGCGTTCTATTACTTGGAGGCAGTTCAATATTTGGTGGAATAAACTTTATAGCCACCATTATCAAATTAAGAAGGCCAGGGTTAAAACTAATGAAATTGCCAATGTATTGTTGGGCAATGCTTGGAACAAGTCTATTAGTTGTTTTGTCAACTCCTGTTTTAGCAGGCACTTTAATTCTTCTTAGCTTCGATATCATTGCTAATACGGGTTTTTTCAATCCTGTTTTAGGAGGCAATGTCGTAGTTTATCAGCATTTATTTTGGTTTTATTCTCATCCAGCTGTATACATTATGGTCCTTCCAGCCTTTGGTTTAGTTAGCGAAATACTTCCTGTACATGCTAGAAAACCACTTTTCGGATATACAACAATGGTTTTTTCAATAATGGGGATAGTTGTTTTAGGTTTAGTTGTTTGGGCGCATCACATGTTTACAAGTGGAACGCCCCCTTGGATGAGATTGTTCTTTACAATTGCCACAGCATTTATTGCTGTTCCAACAGGTATAAAATTTTTTAATTGGGTTGCAACATTATGGGGGGGTAAAATTTCCATAAATAGTGCAATGTTATTCTCTTGTGGATTTATTATAAATTTCGTTTTTGGAGGTATTACAGGAGTTGCTTTAGCACAGGTACCTTTCGATATTCATGTACATGATACCTATTTCGTTGTCGCCCATTTTCATTACATAGTTTATGGAGGGACTGTTTTTATTATTTTCTCTTCAATTTATCATTGGTTCCCAAAAGTAACTGGAAAAATGCTCAATGAAAAATTAGGAATTTTACATTTTATCATTACCTTTATTGGATTTAACTTGTGCTTTGCCCCTCAACATTGGCTTGGTTTAAATGGAATGCCAAGAAGAGTTGCAGAATATGATCCTCAATTCCAGTTCGTTAATCAAATTAGTAGCCTTGGGGCTCTTTTGATGGCTATAAGTACAATTCCTTTTTTAATTAATGTATTCCTTAGTGTGAGAAATGGAAAAGATTCTGGAGATAACCCTTGGAATGCTCTTACACCTGAGTGGTTAACATCTTCTCCACCTCCAGTTGAAAATTGGGAAGGAGAAGCTCCATTAGTTGAAGAACCCTATGGTTATGGTAAAGAAATTTCTGAACGAAAATAAAAACATATGACAACTCTTGATAGCTCAAAAGAAATTCAAAAAAATAATTCTGAAGTCCACGATACACATGAAGACTTCAGAATGTTTGGTCTTATAACTTTCCTAATTGCGGACGGAATGACTTTTGCTGGATTCTTTGCTGCTTATTTAACATACAAAGCAGTAAATCCATTACCTGATGGTGCTATTTATGAATTAGAACTCCCAATACCTACACTCAATACAATTTTGTTACTTGTTAGTAGTGCAACTTTCCATAAAGCAGGCAAAGCACTTTTAAAAGATAAAAACTCTGAATCCCAAAAATGGTTATTTTTTACTGCTTTTCTTGGAATTATATTTTTAATATGTCAATTATTTGAATATTTTCATTTACCTTTTGGATTAACCGATAATTTATTTGCAAGTACTTTTTATGCTCTTACTGGTTTTCATGGATTACATGTCACTTTAGGCACTTTAATGATTTTAATTATTGCTTGGCAATCGAGAATCAAGGGCGGAAGATTAACTAGTCAAAATATGTTCCCTTTGGAAGCTGTTGAATTGTACTGGCATTTTGTAGATGGAATATGGGTTATTTTATTTATTATTTTGTATCTTTTATAAAAAAATATATTTTAAAAATTAAATATATTTTTTATTAATTTATATTGCCACAGTTCTCCTTTTTAGTAAGAATATATAATTAGAAATTTGTCAGATAATGCTAGAAGGAAAAGAACTTCTTGAAAAAGCCAAATTATTAAGTAAAAAATCTGAAGATGAGATAGCCAGAGGTTGTGGGTACGTAGGTCCTAGTGGAAGAATCTTAAGAAAAAGTTTTTATAGGGCACTTATTGAAGCTAAGGGTTACAAAATAGGAAATGGTCGTCAGGGTAAAAATGGTAGTAGAGCTTCAAGAGGCAGACAGACAGAATTCAAAACTAAAGTTCATGGCAATGGGAATCTATTAATTGGTCATGCCTACACCAAAAAATTAGGTCTAGAACCTGGTCAGGAATTTAAAATCGATCTTAAAAAAGAATCAAAAACAATTTATCTGATTCCATTAAATTAAAAAATATATTTTACCAACCGTTTTCTTTAAGCCACTCGGAAGAAATATTATTTGAAGATAAATCTTGATTACTATTTTTATTAAATAAGAGTAATTTCTCTACATATTTAATTAGTGCATCTGCCTCAAGGTTTACGCTGTCCCCGATATTTAATTTATTCAGATTTGTTTTATGCCAAGTATGAGGAATTATCGCAATAGTAAATATTGCTCCTTCCTGCTCATATTTTGCAATCGTAAGACTTATACCATTTACACAAATACTACCTTTATTAACTACATATTTTGAAAAATTATTATTTTTCCACTTTATTGATAAGAGCCAAGATTTCTCTAATTTTTCTATATTCTCAACTATTCCAAGGCCATCAACATGTCCGCTGACTATATGCCCTCCTAGACGGTCAGACACCCTAAGAGCGGGCTCCAAATTAACAATCTGATTCAGGTTCGACTTTACTCCTAAAGTTGTTTTTTTTAATGTCTCCTCACTAACATCAACAGTAAATTTATTTTGAAAAATCTCTTTAACTGTCAAACAAATTCCATCAACTGCTATGCTGTCACCAATTGCCATATCAAATAAATTATCTATAATTTCAATTTCTAAAATATTTTTTTTTTGTCTTAGTTTTCCAACTGATTGAATTATTCCTGTAAACATAGTTTAAAAATATTTTTGCAAAATTTTGTATTTACTTTAATTTACTTTAAATCATTTTCAACTATAAATAAATTAAAGAGTAAATAAAAAGAAATTGATCATATTTATATGATTATTAATTCACAAAAAAGATCATTTGGTAGAGGGGCGAAAGTGAGCTTATTCACTTTGGGGACAATGCGAGCAACTGAAAGTCTCGAAAAAATGTATAACATAATAAAAAATGCATATTATGTAGGAATTAACCACATAGAAACAGCACCCTCTTATGGTGATGCTGAATCACTTATTGGAAATTCAATAAAAAAATTAGCAATAGAAGAGAATATAAAAGAAAAAAATTGGGTGATTACTTCCAAAGTTTTACCAAAGGGTGATTTTGACTTTTTAAAAAATAATTTTAAAAAGTCTCTTAAAAATTTAAATCGCGAGAAAATTAATAATCTTGCAATTCACGGACTCAACTTAAAACAACATCTAGATTGGGTTCTTTCTGGAGAGGGTAAGAAATTCATTTCTTGGATACTTGAGAAGGAACTAGTTGATCAAGTCGGTTTTAGTTCTCACGGAAGTTATTCACTAATTAAGAATGCAATTAACTGTGAAGTTTTTACTTTTTGTAGTCTTCATTTACATTATTTAGATCAATCTAAGATTGCTTTAGCAGAGGAAGCTATAAAAAAAGGTATGGGAGTTTTAGCAATATCACCTGCAGATAAAGGCGGCAGATTGTATTCTCCAAGTGATATTTTGATAGAGGCCTCTAAGCCTTTTCATCCATTAGAATTAGCGTATCGATTTCTTCTCGCAAAAGGCATTACAACTTTATCCTTGGGGGCGACAAACAAAAAAGATTTTGAATTTGCGCATAAACTTAGAAACTCATTCGAGAAGCTTACAAAACTTGAAAAAAGCGCCCTTAATAAAATTGAGGAAGTTTCTAATGAAAGATTAAACTCAACCAAATGTGAACAATGTAGATCTTGTCTTCCATGTCCAAATGAAGTACCTATTCCAGAAATACTTCGTTTAAGAAATATATCTGTTGGTTATGGCCAATTAGAATTTGCAAAAGAAAGATACAATTTAATAGGAAAAGCTGGCCACTGGTGGGAAGAAAAAAATTCCTCATTTTGTCAAGAATGTAATAAATGTGTTCCTAAATGTCCTAGTAAATTAGATATACCAAATTTATTAAAGGAAACTCATAACTTATTAATTGAAAAACCTACAAAAAGATTATGGGGATAAGGACTCATTCCAGATATTTTTAAGATTAATTTTTTGTTCATTTGTTAAGACAGGGAAAGACCAACTATTTTCCCAACATTTCTCAGAAGGTCCTGAGATGGGAAGCATTTCAGTTATATATTTACTTTGCAAATAATCACTATTGAATGGAAGATACCAACCCTGGCTTACTAATTTATCTACTATTGATTTATTTTCTAAAGATTTAATCCATTTCATTAATATTGCATTATTTAGATTTGATCGACTAAGTAGAAAATGCCACATCAAAGGTACGCCTTGGCTAGGAAAAACTAAAGAAAGCCTTGGATCTATTTTTAAATATTTTGAACAAAGACTATAAGGAACTATTGCGACAATAGCATCAGAATTAATCAACCAATTGAGCATATTTTTATCATCAAATAACATTGCTTGGCTTTTTAGTTTTTTTAAAGAATTAGATGAATTAATTTTTTGAGCAATTGAAAATATTATTCTGGGACTTTGAGGAAAAATAATTTTCCCAGTTAATTTTTTAGAAAGAAGAAAATCCCAAGATGTTCTTGCTGAAGTTATTAATTCTTTATTATTTTTAATGATGATTGTATAGGGTACTAAGCCAATAGGAAATAATTTACTCCTCAGATTTTTATCGAAGCTTCCCAAAAAATCTATCGATCTCTTATCTAAATTTTCGAACAGTGCATATTCATTTATTTTTTCAAATCCTGAAAAATCTATACTAGAAATCCATCCATCATTGATTAAAGTAAAGTCAGAATTGAAAATTGAGTTTCTATTTTTTTGTAGCTGAATATTTTCAAAATTAATTTTTTCCTGCTTCCAATCTTTTGGAATCGTATCTACAAAAGATTCTGGATAAAAAGAATTTTGTAATGCAATTTTTACTTTATTAGGTAGATTACTGCAAGAGTTTAAGAAAAATAAAAGCAAAAGCTTACCATAATTTAAAAATTCTCTTCTGGTTGCAAATTTTAAAAACATTCAGCAATCCTTCTCTAAAGAAATTTGACCTAGTCCCTTCATCATTTCCAGATTATGTTGACACAATGAAACTATTTCTTCATTTTTAAATCCATCTAAGAAAGCAAGCAATGATATTCCACCAGCACCTACACCTTCTTTTACATGACCTAATTCATAATCCTTCAATTCTTTGTATTTTGAAGATTTGAAATTTAAAGGACTGGCTAAACCTAATAATTTGACATCATATTTTTCATTAATTAGATTTACTAAATCATTTAGAGAATTATCTTTCACAAGCCACCCAGTTGTCGCAATAAAAACATCTTCAATAAATTCATCTTTATTTTTTTCACCTAAAAATTCTAATACAAGCAAAATGACTGCTAACATCTGACTTCCTCCAGACAATATTACAGGTTGTTTTGCTAACCTAGCACCAATTAATAGACCCATTGAAAAAGCTTGGAAAGGATCACCTACTGCCGCTACAACATCAAAAGAGTCGGAATCAGCCTTGAAATTCGCATTTAAAAGTCCCCTTTTAATTACTTGTCTTCTTAGTTCTCTTGGAGCTTTAAATAAGCTACTCCCTACTAAATTAGATACCTGCAAACCAAAAGCTTCCATTACTGCCTGAGCAGTTGTGGTGCCCCCCGGTACAGATTCAGAAATTAAAACTGGTTGTTTTAAGGATTTTCCTATCGCAAGACCTTTTTCATAGAGATTTAAAACTCTCTCTTTAGTCATCGATTTACCAGTAGTAAGACAATTTGATGGGCCCAAATTTCTATCTTCTACAACCAAATGATTAAAATAAGGCTTTGCTCCTATTCCCAGAGGAACAATAACTGGATAAGTATTTATAAGCTTTGAACAAACATGACTAATTAGGGCCGGAGTTACTCCTGCATTGAGAAGAGGCAATTTATATTTATGATCTTTTGAAGCACCCTCAAGTAAAAATTCAGCATCTGCTAGCGCAGTTGTTCGCCTCGATTTTGGATTAATACCTGCTGCGGAAATTCCTGGAATTTGAGATGTATTAGTGCCCGCGATTATAAGAAATATTTTTAAATTTTTAATATTATTTTTCAGTATTTCTATCTTATTGAGTTGTCTTTTTTTATTGGATTGATTACCAAAAAAATTTATCCCTAATTCTTTACTGTACATTCTTCCTTTTTTTAATTATTAAAATCAACTAAGCTATTTAACAATCTTGGAGGATCTGGGATGGTTAATTTAAATCTAGGAAACAGAGAATAGGCAACTACATGTATAGTTAAAACATAAACTATTTCTTGAAAAATTATTAATAAAATTGCACCTAGTTGTATACTCAAAATTGAGGGATATAAAGGTAAATTAAATAATCCAATTAACTTTTCTATTAGACCATAACTCGCTCTAGTAATTAACACCCAAAGATTATCTCCAACCAAAGTAGATAATGCTATTACTCTTATTAAGAAGCCAAGGGTTCCAATAACAACTCCCCCAGTTAAACTAAGTTTCCAACTCTTTTTTTTAAACCAACACCAACCTAACCAAAAAGCCAAAATCCCATAAGGAAATAAAAATAAAGTTCCTCTAACAGGACCCATAATTATGAATAAAAGTAGAAATTGTATTAAAAGTCCTTCCAATGCAATTTTAGTTCCTCTTCTCAAGTGCAACAAGATCATTGGGAGGGGTAAAATCAATCTTAATAAAGCTCCCCCAATTGGCAAATAATATAATGCAACCCATAATAAAGATGAAAGAGATGCTAAATAAGAGGTCTCGACAATATTTAATGCTTCAGTTTTTGTTGTTATTTTCATTTTTTGTTGAATATTTTTAATTAATTTTTATTCATACTTTTATTTTTTGAATCTAAGATACGTTCAATCTTTTCTATTTCAAAATTTACCTCAGAATTACTCAATATGGAACTCAACTCTTCAGTAGGATCTTTTGGATCTACATCTTTTAAAATGAATATT
>QCBP01000012.1 GCA_003279055.1 Prochlorococcus sp. AG-347-I21
TTGGTTGAATAACTTGTGAAGAAGATGGAGTATTTATTTTTCCTCTTTTGTAGGCGGTAGCCCTATAGTTTTTAATGTTTTCATGCCAACTTAAATTTAAGAAGTCCAAAATTTTTTGGATATGATTGTCAAAATCATCGACTAGATTTTCATACTTAGATGTAAAATAATCCATTTTTAATTTTTCTTCATAATCTATCCACATATTCATAGTCAAATTATAAATTTTTGAAGCTGATTCTATACTACGGAAATTTGCCATTGCAAAGTTGGGCTCAAATGTTTGTTGGAAGCAAGATAAAACTGTGTCGTAAGGATGTCTATGAGTGAATATTATTTTTGATTTTGGGAATAATAAATTTATAAGAGGTAGGCAAACAGTTTGAAAAGGAAATTTATCAATTAGAATTTTTGCGTTTTTATCAGAGGTATTTTTCAGAATCTCAATGTATTTATTTCTCAAAAAATCAAGATCATTCTTATTTAGTTTATGAAGCTGATCAAGAGAACATTTGAATTTTGTTTTTATAATTTGTTCTACAGAATTAATAATTGGTTTTTCCTCTAAAACATCAATTTCAGGATGGCTTCTTAAAATTGTATCGAGTAAGGTTGTACCTGATCTAGGAAATCCTATTAAAAAAACTGGATTATTTTCATTTATTTTTGATGTTTGGTTATCTATAAAAAAAGTTTTATTATCTAAATTCTTACGGTACGTATATATGTAATTCAGGAAGATATTTGGATTATAAGCTTCATATTTTAAATTTAGTTGACTTTTCTCAAAACATTGAAAGGCTTCATCATAATTTTCAACTTTTTCCTCAATAAATGCTTTAAACGACCAATAAAGAAGATTTGTATGGTGATCTGTATTCTCTATCCATTCATTTGAAATTTGGTCAATTGATGTTTTTGCCTTAATGTAATCTTTTTCTCTGAAATAAACTCTTGCTTTGAACATCATTATTTCATTAAAAATACTTTTATTTTCGATCTCAGTTTCTATCTTATTTTTTAATTTTTTTATATTGTTAGTCTTTTCGTAAAGTCTAAAAAGATTTGCATATGCATAACCATAGTTTTCTTTTATTTTAATTGCATTAAGAAATAATTCTTCAGCCTCTGTTAACTTGTCGAGATCAATCTTAATCACTCCTAAGTTTACATAAGCTAACTCAAATTTTGGATTAAATTTAATAGCCTTTTCAGTAAATTTTTCTGCCTCATTTAAATTACCCTGCTTTGATAGAAGAGAAGCGAGGTTATTGTAAGCGAGAGAAAAATCTGATTTTATTTCAATTGCTTTTCGGTAACAGCTTTCTGCAACCTTGTTATTATTTTTCTTAGATAGAATATTGCCTAAATTATTTAGTGCAGTGGGTGAATTTGGATTTATTTTGAGAGCTTTTTTTAAAAATTGTTCTCCTTCATCAATTTTTTCCAATTCATTTAGAACTGCACCAAGATTAATTAGGGCAAAATCATAACTCGGATTAATTTCAAGAGCATCTCTAAGGTATTTTTCGGCTTGATTAGGATTCCCTAAATCCTTTAAGACACATCCTAAATTCACTAGATTATTAATATCTTTTGGGTTTATTTCTAAGCTCTTTCTCAAAAAGAATTCGGCTTTTTTGAAATCACCCTCTGCTACGAATATACTGGCCATGTTTGCATAAGGCCTTAAGTACTTAGGATTTAATTCTATAGCTCTATGCAATACCTTCTTGGCTATATCATTTCTTCCTTTAAGAATAAGTACATTTGCTAAATTAGAGTATGCTTCAAAGTTGTTTGGGAATTTCTTTATTGATTCATCAAATAATAAAAGGGCTTTATCAAACTGCTTTTGTTGAGAATAAATGCTACCAAGATTATTAAATACCCTAGGGTCATAAATTTTATTTTGAATTAGAAAATTATATTTATCAACTGCTTCTTTGATTTTCCCACTTGAATGTAATGAAAACGCTTGCGATATCAATTGATCTTTTTGCAGATTATTAACTTTTTTTTTTGTTAAGTTTTTATTATTTTTGTCATTACTGCCAAATCCTTTCATTGCGTAGAGTTTTGATAATTTAAGAACTTTATAGAATTAAACCTAACTTTTAATTCTCAAAAATGTTGCTTAGTAAATAATAATCACTATGAATCTCAATAAAAAATCCATAATTTCTCTATAATAAGGACACTAATACCATCGTCACAGTCCATATTATATCAATAAAGTTCTTCTAATTTTATCCTTGAGACCCCTTTGATATCAATTATTCTCGCATTATTGATTTAAAAATATAGATTATTATGAAAATAAAATTATTGATACCGAAAAGAATGTAGCAGTTGATACTTGAAATTCATTTAATTTTTACAGTAATATAAAGTGTCCTTTAAATTTCGTGTGAGGAAATTTATGAAGCTTTTTAAGAGCTTACTCGTGGCTCCTGCAACATTAGGCTTACTTGCGCCTATGTCTGCATCTGCCAACGAAGTCACTATTAATGATTTCAACGCTGCAGAAGAAATTGCAGTTACAAATAGCCGTGTTGACGGTTTAGAAACTAGATTCAATGATCTTGAAGCTGGTTCATTCTCAGAGACAACTACAGCATCATTTGGTGTAGATTTTCTTGTTGGTGCTACAGACGGAGCAACTTCTGAGGCAACATCATTTAGTTACCAATTCGGTATTGGCCTAGAAACTAGCTTTACTGGTGAAGATTCACTAAGCATAGCTATTGATAGTGGTGATGCTGTAGGTGACATTGGTACTGGTACTACTACAGGTTTGAACTTTGATTCTGGTGGTGGTCCACTAACAGTTGATGGAGTTGCATATACATTCCCATTAGGTGGTGCAACAGTATTAGTTGGTGATCAAACTGATGTTAGTGCTGTATACTCTGGAGCTTGTGCTTACTCCGCTTTTACTGATTACATGGGTAACTGTGGTACAGGTAATACAGTTGGTCTTGGTGGTAAAGGCGTTACTGCTGCAATGTCATACGCTTTTGATAGCGGATTTTCACTAGCTGGTGGTATTTCATCTGAACCAGCACAGATCCTAACTAATGCAGGAACTGATATCTACGGTATCGAAGCTGCCTATAGTGCAGATTCTTACGGAGTAGCAGTTGCTTATGCAGACAATGAAGCGTCAACTGCCTGGGGAATCAACGGTTACTATGCGTTTGATTTCGCTACACTTAGTGTAGGTGTTGAGTCTGTAGATACTGGTACAACAGCTGAAGGTTTCTTTGTTGGTTTAAGTTTCCCTGAGGTTGGAGCTGGTTCTCTTGACATAGGAATGGGAACAACAGCTAACTTTGCTGATGGTGCTACTGAAACATACATGTATGAAGCTTCATACTCATATCCATTGAATGATGGTATGACAATCACTCCTGGTGTGTTCATCACAGAGGGCGCAGGTCCTAGTGATGCAGACGTTACCGGTGTAGCTGTTAAAACTTCATTTAGTTTCTAATTAAATTTACTTAATTATTAATTAAAACTACACACTTAAAAGGCCTGCTTTAGTGGCAGGTCTTTTTTTTTATGAAAGTTAGAATTTAAAAGAATGTATTATTAATTCAGAGGTATTATTTCTTTTGATGAAATACGAGACATCAGAAATAAAAAAATATATTCAAATTGCAAAAAAGAAGCATAAAGAAGGAAATTTGAATCAAGCGAATGAAATCTATAAAAAATTAATAAATCAAAAAATTTATACATTTGATTTACTTATTTCATATGGAATTTTTAATCGAGAGATTAATAATCTAGAAATTGCTAAAAAGTTATTTATTTTGTCTATCAGGAAATACCCTTCAATAGTTCAACCATACTTACTATTAGCTGAAATCTTGAGAAATGAGAATAATATTAATGATGCTTTGAAAACATTGTATGCCGCAAAAAAAATTGAAAAATCTAATTCTGATATTAACTACAATTTATCAATTATTTATAAAACTATAAAATCATTTAAAGAAGCAATAATATCTATTGACCTTGCTATAAAGCAAAAGCCTAAAAATCAAATATACAAAATTTTAAAAGCCGATATTCTTACTGATTTGTTTCAAAATGAAGAGGCAAAAGAGTTATTGACAAATTTAACATTACCAAAAAGTAGCTTTTTATATTTTCAGAGGGAAATTTTAATTTCAAAAATATTTATTAATCAAAACAAATATATAAAGGCAGAAAAGGTTCTTCTTAAATTAAAAAAAATTTTTAGTAAGGAAAAAATTCTATATCTTAATTTGAGTGATCTTTATTTCAAAAATAAAGAATTAGAGAAGGGAATTTTAATTTTAAAGGAAGGAATTAATAAATTCCCAAACTTTATCCCATTGATGTTTAATTTAGGGGTAATGTATAGGAATTTTGGGTTACTTGAATTATCTATAAAGACTCATATTGAAATCCTTTTAAAGGATCAATTTAATTCAAATAGTTTTTATGAATTATCAACTATGTATGATTTCTCAAATCATAGTGACATATTGAAAAAAATACTAAATATTGAGATAGAAAATCTCTCCCAAGTTGAAAAAATATATATAAGTTTTTCAAAAGCTAACCTCTTTCATTTAAAAAAAGATTTCGAAAAAAGTGCTCATTTTCTTAAAATTGCTAATGAAGAAAAACTAAAACTCCAACCATCTGATTTGAAAAGTAAACTTAATAGAGGTCAATACTATAGAAATTTGGAAATAGAAAAAATACACAATTTGGACAATAAAATTGATAGTAATCGATATCTATTTATTGTTGGCATGCCAAGGTGCGGCAGTACATTGCTGGAGAGCATTTTGAGTATTAATCCAGAAGTTAAGGATATGGGAGAGGTTTTTTATTTAGAGGAATCTCTTCTAAAAACCAATAATTTTTTGAATGTTAATAAACTTTATGAAGAAAAAGTTATGCTTATAGGTTCTCAAAAAAAAATTTATACAGATAAAAATTTGTTTAATTTTTTATATTGTCCAATTATTTATAATTATTTCCCTAATGCAAAAATTATTTATTGTAGAAGGAATCCACTTGATAATATCCTTTCCATTTACAGGACTAATTTTTTAAATCAAAGTTTTTCTAGCTCATTAAAGGATATTGCTGAACTGTATTCATATCATTTGGAACTTATGGATGAGTACAAAAAAAGATTTAGTTCAATTATTTATAGTTATGATCACGATAAGGTAATTCAAAACCCTAAGGAAAATATTCGAAGCTTAATAAATTGGCTTGAATGGGAATGGAATGATAAATATCTCTCACCGCAAAAAAGTAAAAGAAGTGTATTTACTGCAAGTAGTGCTCAGGTAAGGCAAAAAATTAATTCTAATTCTTCATTTTATTGGAAAAAATATGAGGATTTATTAAAACCAATTAGTAAGCAATTTCTTACGTGCAATTAGATAAATGGCTTACTAGCTTTTGCAATTTATTTATATTGGACTAAAATGAGAAAGTTTAATTCTGTGTGAGGAATTTTTATGAAATTATTCCAAAAATTGCTGGTAGCTCCAGCAGCTATTGGTCTTATTGCTCCATTATCAGCTACTGCCTCTGAAGTTAATTTTGATGCTATTTCAAATTACTCTAATAATTTAGAGATAGATGCAAATTCATTTAACCAAAAATCTGCAAATAATAACCTAATCGCTGGTGGAGAAGGTTTAGTAGATAGCAGTGAAACTATTGGAGGATTTTCAGAGACAACTACAGCATCATTTGGTGTAGATTTTCTTGTTGGTGCTACAGACGGAGCAACTTCTGAGGCAACATCATTTAGTTACCAATTCGGTATTGGCCTAGAAACTAGCTTTACTGGTGAAGATTCACTAAGCATAGCTATTGATAGTGGTGATGCTGTAGGTGACATTGGTACTGGTACTACTACAGGTTTGAACTTTGATTCTGGTGGTGGTGGACTAACAGTCGATGGAGTTGCATATACATTCCCATTAGGTGGTGCAACAGTATTAGTTGGTGATCAAACTGATGTTAGTGCTGTATACTCTGGAGCTTGTGCTTACTCCGCTTTTACTGATTACATGGGTAACTGTGGTACAGGTAATACAGTTGGTCTTGGTGGTAAAGGCGTTACTGCTGCAATGTCATACGCTTTTGATAGCGGATTTTCACTAGCTGGTGGTATTTCATCTGAACCAGCACAGATCCTAACTAATGCAGGAACTGATATCTACGGTATCGAAGCTGCCTATAGTGCAGATTCTTACGGAGTAGCAGTTGCTTATGCAGACAATGAAGCGTCAACTGCCTGGGGAATCAACGGTTACTATGCGTTTGATTTCGCTACACTTAGTGTAGGTGTTGAGTCTGTAGATACTGGTACAACAGCTGAAGGTTTCTTTGTTGGTTTAAGTTTCCCTGAGGTTGGAGCTGGTTCTCTTGACATAGGAATGGGAACAACAGCTAACTTTGCTGATGGTGCTACTGAAACATACATGTATGAAGCTTCATACTCATATCCATTGAATGATGGTATGACAATCACTCCTGGTGTGTTCATCACAGAGGGCGCAGGTCCTAGTGATGCAGACGTTACCGGTGTAGCTGTTAAAACTTCATTTAGTTTCTAATTAAATTTACTTAATTATTAATTGAAACTACACACTTAAAAGGCCTGCTTTAGTAGCAGGTCTTTTTTTTTATGAAAGTTAGAATTTAAAAGAATGTATTATTAATTCAGAGGTATTATTTCTTTTGATAGAGTTTTAGTAATTTATTTTTATTTATTGGATGCCACCTATATTTAAATGCCTAATTTGTAGGAAAGATATTGAAAGATCTACTAAAACATTTTGGATTAAAAAAGGCCACTTATTATGTTCTACTTGCTTAGATAAAATTGATATAGACAAAAAAAATCTTGAAAAACAAGATTAATATAAAAAAAGTATTTGATTTAAAAATTGGGTGAGTTAGACGAATATAGATGTAAAATTAAATAAATTTTCACAAAATATTGAACAATAAATTAAATTTGAGCTATTTAAGTAGCAAAAAGTTCTTTGTTTAAAAAAACTATTAAAGATAAAAAATTAATACATAATTTGTAAATGAAATTATGTATTAATAAAAAATAGAAAGATGATCTAAATATTATTTAGAACCATCCAGGAATTATTTGGCCTGTAGTTACATATGCACCTACTGCTGCAACGAAACCTAGCATTGCTGCCCAACCATTAAAACGTTCTGCTTCTGGAGTCATGATAATAAAAAGTGAATTTGTAAATGATTGTAACAGTATTTATGAAGCTTTGTAAAGTAATCTGTAGTTTTTTTTTTAGATTTCAATATTTACCTGAAAAGCTCAATTAAATTTGCATTAATGTGACATAAATGTGTTAGTTTTTTGGCGTATTTTTTCAAAAAAATATAAACTCAATCAATAAATGATGTGGGTCGCCTGAGATTCGAACTCAGGACCAGCCGGTTAAAAGCCGGATGCTCTACCGCTGAGCTAGCGACCCATTTTGTAAAATCGAGTACATATGAAATTATCCCTTTTTAAGGTAAAAAAAACAACTTTTTATCTCAAGTTGAACAATAGAAAAACAATTCTTAACTTATGAAATAAAAAATTAAAATTTCTCTCTATAGTTACAGTTAAAAGTTAAAATAACATAATACTTAATGGAATTTCTCAAATGCTCAGAACAATCGTAGTCTTTGCCCCCATTATTGCTGCTTTAGCTTGGGTTGTGTTTAATATACAAAAACCAGCAAGAGAGCAATTTAATAGGGACTTTTTGGGCAAGGATTAACCCAATTTGATAGATAAAGAAGTAATAGTTATTGGGGCTGGTCTAGCAGGATCTGAAGCCGCTTGGCAAGTAGCCAACGCTGGTATACCAGTCAAATTAGTTGAAATGAGACCTTTCAAGTCAACTCCAGCTCACCATACGGGTGAATTCGGAGAGTTGGTTTGCAGTAATAGTTTTGGGGCTTTAAGTTCAGATAGAGCTGCTGGTTTATTGCAAAAAGAACTAAGATTTTTTAATTCATTGATAGTTCAAACAGCAGATAAATTTTCCGTACCAGCTGGAGGCGCATTAGCCGTTGATAGATCCAAATTTAGTAATGCTCTTACTGAAGAATTATCTAATCATCCTTTAATCGAAATAAAGAGATTTGAACAATTAGATCTCCCAGATAAAGATAATATAACCATTCTCGCAACTGGTCCACTCACGTCAGATGAATTGGCCAATAAAATTCAATTATTTACAGGTATAGGTGCCTGTCATTTTTTTGACGCTGCTAGTCCAATAATTTATGGTGATACTCTTGATAAAGAGATTGTTTTTAAAGCTAGCAGATATGACAAAGGAGATCCGGCTTATCTAAATTGTCCTTTAGATAAGAATGAATACATAAATTTTAGGAATGAATTAATTCAAGGCGAGCAGGCTAACTTAAAAGACTTTGATAAAGAATCTTCAAATTTCTTTGAAGCTTGTTTGCCAATAGAAGAAATTGCTAGAAGAGGAGTTGACACAATGAGATACGGACCATTGAAATCTATAGGTTTGTGGAATCCGAAATGGGGAGATTTATTTGATCGAGAAAATAGATTAAAAAAACGGCCTCATGCAATAGTCCAATTAAGGATGGAAGATCTCGAGGGTAAGTTACTTAATATGGTAGGTTTTCAAACCAACTTGAAATGGTCAGAACAAAAGCGAATTTTTAGGATGATTCCTGGCTTAGAGAAAGCTGAATTTGTACGTTTTGGAGTAATGCATAGAAATACTTTTCTAGAATCTCCTAAATTACTTTTGCCCACATTGCAATTTATCAAAAGAGAAACCCTTTTGGCAGCGGGGCAGATTACAGGTACTGAAGGTTATGCCCCCGCCGCTGCGGGTGGATTACTTGCAGGAATAAATGCATCCTTATTAGCTATGAGTAAAAACCCTGTAACTTTTCCTGATGAATCAATGATTGGTTCTTTAATAAATTTCATTAGTAATAGAAATCAAATACTTTCTAATCAGAAAAAAAATAAATTCCAGCCAATGCCTGCTTCATTTGGTCTAGTCCCGGAACTTACTAAAAGAATCAAAGATAAAAAATTAAGATATAAAGCTTATCAAGAAAGATCTACAGAAGCTTTAAAAGGGTTTAAAAAAATTTTAGATTCTAGTTTTGAAAAAGATCACTTAATTATCAAAATTAACTAAAATAAGTTATTAAAGGTCCAAAAATGAAATCTAATAAGAAAAATTTCGATGCAATTATTATCGGTTCTGGAATCGGGGGGTTAGTAACAGCATCACAATTAGCAGCCAAAGGAGCTCAAGTTTTAGTCCTTGAGAAATATATTATTCCAGGTGGGAGTGGTGGTTCCTTTAAGAGAAATGGTTATACCTTTGATGTAGGAGCTTCAATGATTTTTGGATTTGGAGATAAAGGTTATACCAACTTGTTAACTCGTGCGCTAAAAGATGTAAATGAGAAATGTGAAACTATTCCTGATCCTGTGCAGCTGGAATATCACTTGCCAAATAATTTAAGTATTTCTGTAGACAAAAATTATGATCAATTTATAAGTAAATTATCAGCTATTTTTCCTAGGGAAAAAGATGGTATAAAAAAATTTTACGATACTTGCGCAAATGTATTTAAATGTTTAGATTCAATGCCCCTTTTATCAATAGAGGATCCGAGTTATCTTTTTAAAGTTTTCTTTAAATCTCCATTATCTTGTTTAGGGTTAGCTAGATGGTTACCTATAAATGCAGGGGATGTGGCCAGAAAGTTTATCAAGGATCCTGAACTCTTAAAATTTATCGATATCGAATGTTTTTGTTGGTCAGTAATGCCAGCCCTCAAAACTCCTATGATTAATGCAGGGATGGTTTTTACTGATAGGCATGCTGGGGGAATAAATTATCCTAAGGGAGGGGTAGGACAGATAGCGGAAAAGTTGGTTTCTGGGATGGAAAAATTAGGTAGTAAAATTCGATATAAAGCTAATGTTACTGAAATACTTTTAAAGAATGAGAAAGCGGTAGGAGTTAAGCTTTCAAATGGGGAAGAAATTTACTCAGAAATCATTGTATCTAATTCCACTAGATGGGATACATTTGGCCTGAAAGATAAAAAAAAGGGATTAATTCCAAGTAAAAACGTTCCAAAAAGTGAATATAAGTGGTCAGAAACCTATAAGCCTTCACCTTCTTTCGTCTCAATTCACCTTGGAGTAGAAAAAAATCTGATAGGTGATAAATTTAATTGCCATCACATAATTGTTGAGAATTGGGATGAATTAGAGAGTGAAAAGGGTGTGATTTTTGTTTCTATACCTACTTTGCTTGACTCTTCTTTGGCTCCAGAAGGTAAACATATCGTCCATGCTTTTACTCCTTCCTCTATAAATGAATGGGAAGGTTTATCAAGAACAGAATATTTGCTAAAGAAAGAAAAGTACTTTTCATTTCTTATCGAAAAGATTAAAACTATTTTGCCCAATCTTGAGGATAATATTGATCATAAAGAGATTGGTACTCCAAAAACCCATAAGAAATTTCTTGGAAGATATGAAGGTAGTTATGGACCAATTCCTAATCAAAAGTTGCTTGGACTTTTGCCAATGCCTTTTAATACCACAAAAATCAAAAACCTTTATTGCGTAGGTGATTCATGTTTCCCTGGTCAAGGCTTAAATGCAGTAGCTTTTAGCGGATATGCTTGTGCTCATAAAATAGGTTCCAAACTAAACATCAATAGTTTTAAATTGCCAGATTAAAAAAGGTTTTAAAAGATGATTGAGGTAGAGAAGTTTAAAACTCTTTTTTTTGTTAAAAGTTCTTTAATTTCTCTTTATTTAGCGCTTACAATTCCAATCCCATTTATTTCTAGTGATCAATTAAAAATCACTTCTATAATTACTTTTTTCTTAGGTCTTTATTTAATCGTCAATATCACAAGTGATTACGTAGAAACTTGCAATAATAAAATTTCATACAAAACTAGCTTTATTTCTAAATCCCTAGGGAGGAAAAATTGGGAGATTTCTTGGAAAGATATTAAGTTAATAAAATCTATGCCCACCAGTCAGGGTAGTAAGGTTTTTTATTTTATTACCAACAAAGGTGAAAATTTCCTTATTCCACAAAGAATAGAAAATTTTGGAAGATTTTTATCAATTATTTCCCAAAAAACAAGTATATCTATTAATGAGATATCTTATATTTCACCACTTTGGACTTATAAATTACTGACTATAATTTCAGTACTAATGATTATTGGCGAACTGTTTGGTTTTTTAATTTAAATATTATCAATACTAAATCGATAACCTTGTTGTCTAACGGTTGTTATTCCTCCTCCTTCTCCCAATCCAGCCTGTTCTAACTTCCTTCGCAAAGTTAAGACTTGAGTATCTACAGATCTTGGTCCTCCACTGAAAGGCGGCCAAGCCATCCTTAGAAGCTCTTGACGACTTCTCACCATACCAGGCGGCATTAAAAGGGCGCAAAGCAGTGCAAACTCTCTTGGACTTAATTCTACAGGCTTCTCGCTAAGTGTTACTTGTCTTAAAAGAAGATGAACTTCAAGAGGGCCAACTTCAACTTTTTCTTGCAGTCCTATTCTGCCTCTTTTTAAAAGAGTTCTACATCTAGCTGCAAGCTCTTCCAGTCCAAATGGTTTTCTAAGAACGTCATCGGCTCCTTCATCCAAAAGATTAACTAATGCTTCAACTCCTGATCTTGCCGTCAAAACAATAACGGAAGAACCTAATTGTTGAGCAAGTCTCATAGCAGTATTATTCTCAAGAATTTCAGCGCTTACTAATAGATCTGGTGATTGTTCCCTGCACAAGTCCACTGCTTCTGCAGCAGATCCAACTGCAGCAGCGAGGTGACCATCTTGACGAAGTCTTTGTACAAGGACAGTCCTAAGTGTGGGGTGAGGTTCAACAACAAGAACTCTTGAGGGAGTTTGAGAGTTCGTAGGCAATTGTGAACTGCCAGGAGTTGAAGCTAAGATTTGCTCAGTTGATTGCATTCTTAATTACTGTTGGGCCAGGCAATTTTTTATCATCCTTAATAAGGTATAACAAATGCCAAATAAAAATCAGAATCTATCAAATTATGACATCATTTGAAAATCCTAAAGCAATTCGACATTTTCAATCAATTTGTGACTGCTGCCAAGCTTTGGTTACTAGTTTTCATTCGCCATCTGATCTTAAGTTATATAGTGATGGTTATCTCCAAGCCTTAAGGAATTGCAGTAGTTTAGAGCAAAATGATCAAGAAAAATTAGAAAGATTAGTTGAAAGATGGATTTTAGATCCATCAAGTTTTATAGACCCAGAAGGAGAAGGAAATAAAGGTTTTTTTGATAAAAAAAGGATTTAAAATATTAATTTTTATTAACCAAATCAGTATTTATACTTACTAATTGTCTTAGGATGCTAATTCAATTTCAATTTTTTCTTTTAAGGATCCTGAATTATACATTTCGATAAGAATGTCTGATCCACCAATAAATTCTCCTTTTAAGTATACTTGTGGAATCGTCGGCCAATCTGAATATTCTTTTATACCCTCTCTTACCTCGTAATCGCTTAAGACATCAAAGGTACTAAATTCTATGCCTAAAGAATTTAGTATTTGTACTACATTATTGGAAAAGCCGCATTGAGGCATTAATTTAGTTCCTTTCATGAATACCATTACTGGATTAGAGTCAATCAGTTTTTGTATTTTATCTTTTGTTAGGTTGTCCATAATTCATTTGGGTGTGTCTGTTTTTAATGCCAGTGCATGAATGGCTTCTGAAGCTAATTCTTCTTTTAACGCCGAATAGACTAACTGGTGTTGTTTAACTAATGATAATCCATTGAATTCAGATGCAATTACAGTTACTTGCAAATGATCATTTCCCTTGAGGTTTTCAACAAAAACTTGGGAATCTGGTAATTTTTTAGTGATTAAACTAACAACTTCTTTTTTCGTAATCATAATAAATTTTATTAGCCATTGTAAGTTGTTTCAACAAATCCTAGTTGCATTAGGGTTTTGTAAGCTTTTTTCCCCTCAGGACTTTCAGGAGACATTATTCTTATTGTTTCAATAAGTAGAGGCACGGCTACATCAGGCTTTTCATCTTTAATATAAAAAGTAGCTAATCTTTCATTCGATTCAGCCAAAATTTGTAATGTTGCCTTACCCTTCCTTTGCATCTCATTTGGTATTCTTGCATCAACTCCTATAAATGCTTTATTTAGATCTGAATAAAATGATGCTAGTTGTGTAGCTAATTTTCTTGCATCAAGGTATGAATCTTTAGCTTTATCCAAATCGCCATAGTTTGTTAATTTATCGCCTTGTTCTAAATAGTACTCTACGTTTGCTATGGAGAGTTTTTTATTAGTCGTTGAAAGAACTTTGTAATCTTTTGGACTTTTAACTTCTGCTCGAACAAAATTTTCGTAAGGAAAACCTCCAAAAAATATAAATAAAATGAGTATTAATTTTGAGAATTTCATTTTCTTATTAAATTATTAAAATTTATAGTAACTTATTACAGATTCATCTACCTAAATTTTTTAATGCTTTTTCTTCCTCTTGGAGCATTTTTTCATTTAAAAGTATATTAAATTCTTTGATATTAAATTTTAAGTATTTATTCATTGCGATTGGTTGCCCAAAGGATAAACAAAATTCTCCCCTAAAGTTTGGAGTTACTTTGCTGTAGGCAATTCCAATTGGAATGATAACAATAGAAGTTGTTTTTTTTGTGGCTAACCTCGCTAATCTATACAGTCCCTCTTTAAGAACTAATTTTTTTCCATATTTATTGATTTTTCCTTCAGGGAAAACAACTAATTGTTCTCCTTTTTCTATAAGATCAATCGCATATCTTAAAGTTGAGAGAGATGGTGATAATTGATTTATCGAAAAACATCCAAGTCTTTTTAAAAACCAACCTTGTATTCCTTTCATTTCAGATTGAGTAACCATAAATCTACAATCCTTTTTTGTTACTCTTCTACCCATTGCCAAAGTAAGTATTAAACCATCCCATCTTGATCTATGAGTTGGAGCCAAAATGATAGAGGAGTTTATGGGGATCAAAAAACCATTATTTAATATTTTCTTTTTTCTAAAAAAGAATCTTAAAACAATGTCCTGGGTAACGAACATTGCAATAAATCCCAATATAGGATTGATTTTATACCAAATATCTGCAGATTTCTTCAAATTCCATTTACTATAATATTAATAATTTAAATGTTTGTATTTTTTTGTTAGCTATTATTGGGCGGTTACAAGATTGTCTAGAAACTAAAAATTTTAAATTATGACTACTTTAGGTGTAAACATCGATCATATTGCGAATGTAAGGCAAGCAAGGAAGACTGTAGAGCCTGATCCTGTACAATTTGCTTTTTTAGCTGAATTAGGAGGGGCCGACTCGATAACAGTTCATCTAAGAGAAGATAGAAGACATATACAAGATAGAGATGTATTCCTTCTAAAAGAAACTATAAAGACAAAACTAAATTTAGAAATGGCTGCCACAGCAGAAATGTTAGGAATTGCAAGAAAAATTAGACCACATTATGTAACACTTGTCCCAGAGAAAAGAGAGGAAGTTACTACTGAAGGCGGGTTGGATGTAAAAAGTAATGTGCAATACCTTAAGAATTTTGTTGGAAATTTAAAAGATTTAAATATAGAAGTAAGTGCTTTTATTGATCCTCTTGACGAACAGATAAATTTTTCCAAGAAAATAGGTTTTAACTTTATAGAATTACATACTGGAAAATATGCGGAACTATCAGGATCAGAACAATATAAAGAGCTTCAAAGGATTATAGAATCTACACATTTAGCAAATGACCTTGGATTAGTTGTTAATGCTGGACATGGCCTCAATTACAATAATGTTAAAAAAATTGCATCAATTAACAATATGAACGAGTTAAACATAGGTCATAGTATTGTTGCAAGGGCTTTAGCGATAGGATTAGAAAAGTCTGTGCGTGAAATGAAGTCCCTTATTACATCCAATTAAATTTTAAAAATGACAACATATTTTTTCGTCGCGGCAAGTGAAAAGTTTTTAACAGTTGAAGAACCAATTGAAGAGATTTTAAAAGAGAGGATGAGGAACTATAAAGAAAACAATAAAGCAATAGATTTCTGGCTTTTAAAAAATCCATCATTTTTGCAAACTAACCAATTTGTTGATCTAAAAGCAAAGATTCCATCACCACCAGCAGTTATTTTATCAACGGATAAGAAATTTATAACATTCTTAAAGCTGCGTTTAGAGTTTGTTGTTGTTGGGGAATTCGAATGTCCTAATGCAGAAATAACTGATCCATTTAAAGTTGAGTAAGTAATATAAACAAACAGTAAATTGCTCAATCTATATAAGTCAAACAAAATTGAATTAATTAGTGAGCTGTTGGCAGAAGAATTAAAAATATCCCCTCCTCTTATAACTGATAATTTAGAGATAGCTGTTCCCAATTATTTTTTCGGTAAGTGGTTAAGTGAACAAATAACTATAAAAAACAAAATAAGTGCTCTTTATGAATTTAAAACAATATCAAGTTACACCGAATCATTATTGACAAGTTTTTTCCCAGCAATTGATATGGGATTATGGAATTTTGAGTCAATTAAATGGGGCATTATTGATTCATTTGAAGAATTAAATAGCTTTAAAGAATCATTTCCGCTTAGAAATTGGATTAATAAATATTTGGATAATAAAAAGACAATAGATGGAGACCTATATAATCTGACAAAAAAGATTACGAATAATTTTATTGATTATTTAATCTTTAGACCTGAAATGATTGCTGAATGGAATAGATCTGAAATTAATTCAATTAATCTATTTAAGAATTTAAATTCAGATCAGTTTTGGCAACCGATTTTATATAAATTATTAGAGAAAAAAATATCTGAAAAGCCTTCGTGTTTATACATGATTGAACTAATAAAGAATTTAAAAAAAATTAAAAACTTTCAAATGCAAGTACCAAACCAAATTTATATAGTTTCCGATAATAATTTATCTAAACTACATATTAACTTTTATTCAGAACTTTCAAAATTTACTAAGGTAAATTTATATTTATTATCTGTAGGAGATGACTTATGGAATAGAATAAATTGTATTGAAGGTGATTTAGAATTTTATAATTTTGAAAGTAAATTGCATTTAAAGGATACAAATATAGAGAAAATATTTGGTAAATTTGGAGCAAACTTCGAGAAATTAATTGAGGAGAATATTTATAAAGAAGGGATAAATTTAAAAAATAATTTAATATATATTGATCCAACAACTAATTTTTATGAGAAGAAAGATATTCCTCTTCTTAATCAAATACAAAAAAGACTAATAGATAATAATAGCAATGATCTTATAATAAATGAAAGGGATGATTCAATATTACTTTGTGAGCATTTTAATCAGAAGAGTCAATTAGAATATATAAGAAATAAAATTATAGAAATAATAAATTCTTGCAATAATATTAAATATAGTGATATTGCTGTTTTATCTCCACAAACTAATCAAATCAAACCTTATCTAAGGTATATCTTTAATAATGAGTCAATTAATGGTGAAAAGATACCTTATTTTTTTATTGATGATGATAATTATGATTCTCCAGATATTTATAAATTTTTAATTGACATAACTGAAATAGCAAATGAGAAAATTACTCTTGAAAAAATAGATTATATTCTTTCAAAAAAAGTAACTCAGAACATTTTTGATTTTGATATTACTGAGAAGGATGAAATTATTTTCTTACTTAACCAAGTTGGTTTTCATTGGGGATTAGATGCTAATGAAAGATTAGGGGAAGAAAAAAATTCTCTAGAATGGTGTATAAATAGAATTACTTTAGGCTTAATTTATGACAAAGAAGTCAACTTAAGTAATTTTAATTTAAAACCATTTAATCTAAAAAATATAAGTTTGGATTTGAATAAATGGGTTAAATTATTACTTGATTTTAAAAAATATATTAATTTGCTAAGGGGATCTTTTTCTTACTCATGTTGGGTTGAAAAGATAAAGTTTTTATTTAAAAATATTGCTGAATATAATGCAAATTTTAATTTAGAAATAAGTCAAATAAATAGAATTCTTGAGAATAACGCAATAAATTTAATACCTGATGATCTTATCTTGTTAAATGTTTTTAGAGAGATATTAATTTCTTCCATAAATGAAGCAAAATATCAAAGCAAATCACGTATCAACAAGATCCTAGTAAGTGATATTGAGAGTTCAAGGCATATTCCACATAAGGTTATCTTCTTAATAGACATGAATAGTGTTTATTATCCAAAATTATCAAAAAATGAAAATATTAATTTATTAAAAAATAAATATCACCTTGGCGATCCATCAGTTTTTGAAAGAGAGAAATATGCATTTCTTGAGTTGTTAATTGCCTGTAGAGATAAATTTATAGTTAATTGGGTAAAGAATGACAAAAACAATAAAAAATTAGATGTTTCTTTTCCTATAAAAGAGTTAATTTCCTTTTTTGATAGCTTTTTAAACCAACGCCAAAAGGAACTAATAATAAAAGATTTTAATTTAAATAAAAAAGAAATAATTGATCTTGATAATTCTAAGATAATTAAAAGTAATTATTCTTTAGTTAAAAATATAGATTGGAATGAAAAAAAATATGATATTAAAAATTACAAATTATCAGAACTGATTTATTGGTTCAAAACTCCACAAAAATATTGGTTAAATAAAAAAAATATTTCTCCCAAGGAAATATTTATTCATCATCCAGATGAGGAGTCTATAAGTAATTTGAAGAAGTCGCAACTAATGACAAAAATAATTAGGGAATTACAGATTGATTACAATAATTTTATTGATGATTTAATAAATTTGAATATTAATGATCAATTGATTAAAAATGCAATTATTGTGCCAAAAAATAGTATTTTTGTAAAAGAAAAAGAAATCAAAGATTTATTAGAGAGTCTATCTACAAGTTTGAGGCAACATAATAATATTAATAGAATTTATGTTAAATCAAATGCAAATAAAGAAGAATATTTCATTGCTGATGATACCGTAATTGAATTAATTCATTCCAAACTAAGTTTAAGTCGTTTGTCAGAGGCTTGGATAAAATCACTCTTCATTTCTTCTTTACAGAAAAATATAAAAAAGACTAAAGTAATTTTTAGAACAGAAAATCTTTATAAATCACAAGTTATTCAAATCCCTGAATCAATTAAGTCAAATTTAATTTTGGAGGAATATATACATATTTTTAAAAATTATTCTGAAAAATGTCTACCTCTTCCTCCAGAAAGTTCTTATAAGTATGTAGAAGCAAAAATAAAATTAAAAAATAAGAAAAAAGCTTTTATGGATAGATGGATTGGTAATAAAATTTTTTCTAAAGGCGAAAGAGATAATATTGAAATGAAATTATGTTTCGGAAATAATAAAGAAGCAGAGTTCTTTTTGGGAAATAATAATTTTGATAAATTATCATTTAGATTATATGGTCCACTTATTGAAGCATTAGAGAAATAAATAATGACAAAATTTAAGTCAAAAAATACTTTAAAAGCAGCTTATGAAATAATACTTGTTTTTTTACAGTTTTTTATTATTCTTCTCCATTTTTTAAAATGGGAATTTATTCCACAGAAACAAATAATTCAAGTAAGTACTTTTTCTGATTTTTTTGGTTTTTTAATTATCCTAATCGCTTTAATAATATTGTTAGTTTCAATGAAAGACTTAGGCAGAAATTTATCCCCTTTCCCAAGACCTACAAATAATAGCAATCTTGTTACTAAAGGTATTTATCGATATACCTGTCATCCTATGTACTATTCTTTAATATTTATTTCTTTTGGCGTTTTCATAACAAAGTTATCCATTTATTATTTATTTTTATTAACAAGTCTATGTTTAATAATTAAATTGAAGATTGCCTTGGAAGAGAAATATTTAATGAATAAATTTAAGAATTACTTACTTTATAAGAATGGGGTCAAATTTTAATTCAAATAAGATATGGATATTAATCAAATTAAATTAGATAATAAGTTTAAATTAGTAGAAGCAAGTGCAGGAACTGGTAAAAGTTTTACTTTGGCTCACATAGTTTTAAGAAATGTTTTAGAGAAAAAAGTTAAACCAGATGAGATACTCTTGCTAAGTTTTACTAAAAATACTTGTTCTGAATTAAGAGATAAAATACTCTCGAGATTTCATAATTTGAAATTATATTTGCAAAGTCATAATGAAAGTAAGATCGATAATACTCTTAAGGATTGGTATCTAAATTTTAAGGATAAAGATAAATCTAAGGAAAAAATAATTTCTGAAATTGATAATTTTGTTAATGAATTTTATAAATTACAAGTAACAACGTTCCATGCTTTTTGTAATAATATTATTGATGAATATAGTATTGAAATAGGCGTAACTCAAGATCCATATATTGAAAATAACCTTGATAATTTGTATAAAGATGTAATAGATAATTTGTGGATTGATGATTTTCTTAATCTTAATCAAGAGCTTATTTCAGCAGTCAATAAAAAGAAAATAAGTTCTAGATTTGGAAGTAGACTCAATAAGTCATTTTTTGTAGAAATTTTAAAAAATATAGATCAAGAAAATATTTGTAAATTTCAAATAAATAATAAATATAAGATTATTGATTTAAATAATTATTTTAATGAATTTTTTTATTTAAATTGGAACGAGTTTTGTTTTGAATGGAATAAGAGTGGTAAGGAATTATTTTTAAAACTTATAGAGTTGGGAAAATTAATTAAGGAAAGTGGTGGAAAAAGTCAAATATATGCTGCAAAACCAAGAAATGATAAGTTTAATCAAATAAATTGTTGGATTGAAGAGATTAACAAAAGGCTTAATTCTAAAAATGTTATTGATTTTATATGTGATATTTCTAAGGATGATCTTTTATCTAAATATTTTTACATTGAAAATATATCTAAAGAAATTAATAAACATAATCTAAAATTAGATTTTACTAAATTTAATTTATTACAAGATAAAATTTATAAAATAAAAGAAGGTTTCTTTACTGAATTTATAAGAATATTTACCCAATTAGCTTATTTAAAATTAATTGAATTAAAGAAAAGTTTTTCTATTTTCAACTTCAATGATCTTATAAAGACTGTAGAAAATACATTTCTAGATTCGGAAAATAGCAATAGTAATACTCTATTTAAAATTCAAAAAAGATTTAAATGTGTCTTAGTTGATGAGTTCCAAGATACAGATATTACGCAGTGGAATTTAATAAAAAAGTTCTTTAATACAAAAAATCATTTTTTACTTTGCGTAGGTGATCCAAAACAAGCGATTTATAAATTTAGAGGTGGAGATATTGAAACTTACTTAGATGCAAGATCTAATGCAATTGAAGTTTTTAGTCTTACAGATAGCTATAGATCCTCAAAAAAGTTAATCGATGTTCTTAATAAACTTTACAAGAATGGACTTAAAGAATCACAACTAAACTATAGTAAATTAACCTCAAGAATTAATGAAAATATTAATCCTCAATTTAAATTTAAGGATGTATTTGAAATTGTAGAATTTTCAAAAAAAGAGACTGATATAGAGGATCTTGTAACTAATTATATAGTTAACTTTATTTTAAATAATAAAGAAATTGATATTAATAAAATTGCGGTTCTTACATTAAATAATTCGCAATGCTTAGATTTTAAAAAAAAATTAAATCAGTTTAACCTCCCATGCAAAATTCAAAATAAACAAAATATTTTTGATACAGAAGCAAGTTCTCTACTATTTTTATTCATTGAATGTTTATTAAATCCGAGGTCTTTAAAAAATATAAATTTGCTTGCTACTTCAAAGTTTATAGAAATAAAATTAGAAGATATACTTGATAATCGAATTAGTAATAATTTAGAAATTTTAATTAATAAATGCTTTACTTGGGCCCAAGAACTAAGAGAAAAAGGTTTTTTAAACATTGTTAATGAACTACTTATAAATTACAAGTCATCCTCAATTATTCAAGATTCAGATTTAAATTCAAATTTATTTCAACTTTCAGAAATTGTTGAAATAGAATTAATAAATAATGATTTTGATCTCAATATAGTCTTCAACTGGTATAAAAATCAGTTAGATCATATTTTAAGAATTTCTACTGGAGAAGATTTTTTGACGAAAGATCATAATCTTCAAAATGGAATAAATCTTTCTACCATACATAGTAGTAAGGGCCTTGAATTTGAAATAGTCCTATGTCCATATCTCTCAATTATTTCAAATAAATCAAATAAAATTAAAGGACCTCTTTGGAAATCAAATATTGATAGAAATATATACCTTAATATTTCTAATAATTACGTGAAGGTTGAAAAATTTAAATTAATAGAAGAAGAAGATTTATTTAAAGAGAGTGAGAGGTTAATTTATGTAGCACTTACTAGGAGCAAATATAAACTTATTGTTTTTAATGATTTAGAGGATAAAAATAATATTTTAAATAATGATTTACTTAATAATTTGGAAAATATTAATACTTATAAGTCTACTTTTGAAGTCAGGATTGAAAAAGAGAAAATAAAAGAAACTTTTTCTAAGTTCCAAATCAACCGAATGAATAATAATCTTTGGAAAATAGATAACGTTAATAAAAAAATATCTAATGTATTTAATTCTGATCAATTTATTTCTTATTCAAGTTATTCTTCTTGGATGCGTAAAGATAAAAATATTGAAGCAGTCATTAATCAATATAAGGATTATGAAGATAATATATCAATTATCAAAGATTCTAATTTTAAGAATTCAAAAAATTATCCTAATTATTTTTCTTATCCAAATCCCTTAAGTGAATTTCCAAAAGGAACTCTTGCTGGGACTTGCCTGCACAAAATAATAGAAAGATTTGAATTTAGAAACGATAATAATGAAGAATTAATAGCTTTAATTATTGAGGAATTGAACTTTCATCAAATCGATACTTCTTTGGCTTTTAAAGTTAAAGATGCGATTTTAAGAATCATAAATATATCTTTAGGAAGTGAATTACAAAATAAGAAACTAGTTGATATTCCAAATCAATACTTAATTAAGGAACTCAAATATGATTTAACCCTATCTTATGAAGGTAGAAATATTAATTCTAATGATATATCAAAATGCTTTTTTTTAGATCAGGAATATGAATTTGGTGAAGAATATGCAAATAAAATAAATGATCTTCAAATTATGAATAAAGGCTTTCATTCAGGATGTATTGATTGTGTTTTCCCTGTAGGAAATAAATTAGAAGATAGTAAATGGTGGGTAATTGATTGGAAAAGTAATTTGATTTCTGGTAGTGATAATAGTGATTGTTTACCAAGAAACTATAACTATGAAAACATGAGAAATGAAATGATTAAACATCATTATCCATTACAATCTCATCTTTATTTATTAGCATTGCATAGATTATTAAAGTGGCGACTTAAAAATTATCAACCACATAAACACCTAGGAGGATATATTTATTTGTTTTTAAAGGGATTGCCAGATTTTGAATTATTTGAAAAATCTAATTCTGCAGATATATCTCCAGGTATTTTTATTAGCAAAGCACCTTTAAAAAGAATTAATTATTTAGATAACCTTTTTTAGAATGACTAAAACTAATAGAGATATTGAAAAGTTCCAATACGTTCATATATTTAATTTAATCTTAGGTATTTTCAAATTTTGTGAAAAAAAATATGGAAATTTCGTAAAAGATGTAATAAGAATTTTATTAGAGTTTGAAAAAAATGGTGAAACTATTATTGATGTTGATAATAGTTTAATAATCTTTGAATTATTAGAAGATGGCTGGCCCAATAAACATATAGATGTTCTAAAAAATATAGGTTTGATTGGTTCCCTTAATTCTCCATTCGTATTAGTAAATAGAAAATTATCCTTATCAAAATGGTCAATAAAGATAGAAAGAGTTATTAATTTATTTTTAAAAAAAATAGATACCGATAATTTAATGAACTCAATAATTTATAAAGATGATAATAAAATTGATCAAATTAAAAAAATATTTAAATATTCAAACTTAGTTTTCCTTCAAGGAGGACCTGGTACGGGTAAAACCACTTTAATAATTAAGTTAATATTAGAACTCCTTCAAATTGATAACTTTTTAAATATTGGTTTGTCTGCTCCAACTGGTAAGGCTACAGCTCGTTTAAAAGAAGCTCTTAATGATAAAAAAAATATTTCCTTTAGCAAATTTCTAGACCAAATAGAATTTCAAACTTTACATAGATGGATTTTAAATTCTCAAAATAAATCTCTTAAGTTGAAATTTAAACTAAAAGAGCTTGATATTTTCATAATTGATGAAATGTCAATGGTTAATATCGATTTGATTGAATCAGTTTTAAATTTGCTAGCAAAGGACTGTAAAATTATTTTAGTTGGCGATAAAAATCAGTTGTCTCCTGTAAATAACTGTTCTATATGGAATTATTTGTTTGAATATTCCGATAATAGTTCAATTAAATCTTGTGTAGTAAATTTAGAAAAAACTTATAGAAATATTGGAGATATAGCATTAATTAGTAGCTTAGTATTTAATAATGATTTTTCTTTACTTAATCAAAAGATCAAAGAATTAGAAAAAGATAATAATTCAAAAGAAATTACTATTTCAAAGAGTAGAGAAAAAGATATTCCAAAAGATCTATTATTTTCGATTACAAGTCATCTAAAACAGTTAAACATTTCAACTTCAAATTTAAGTAAAAAAAAATATATATTTGATGAGAGTATTGATAATTTATTGCTTAATGAAAAAGATTTAGTAGATAAGATATTTCTGGATTTACAAAGTCACTTGATATTATGCGAAAAAAATTCCGGAATATGGAGTGTTGAATATTTGAATGAAATTGTTTTTGGTCAAAAAAAACCTTATGACCTTAAAACTCTTAAAGAGGGTGTTCCAATCATGTGTACAAAAAATAACAATGAACTTGGATTGTCAAATGGGGATATCGGAGTACTTATAGGTTTAAAAAATAAAAGAAAATATCTTTTTAGAAAATTTAATGATAATAACGAAGAAATTGTCGCATTAATTGATCCCTCTAATTTAGAAAATGTTGTACCAGCAATAGCCATTACTATTCATAAATCTCAAGGAAGTGAATCTGAAAAAGTAAACATTTTGTGGTCTAAAAATTATAGAAGAAATCAAGATGCTGTAAAAGAAAAAAAAGATAATCAAATTATCTTTTGCGGAGATAATTTTGAAAGAAGGTTATTTTATACTGCTCTTACAAGAGCGAAAAAATTTTTGAATATATATTATTTAAATTAAATTTTATTTTTGAGAAATTAGTAATATCTTATCCTCAAGATGTTAGATTAATAATTCGGCTCTGTAAGGCTAATCAACAATTCAAGTCAATTTAGATATTTGTTGAATGCCTAATCAGAAGATTATTAGGCATTTAAAATGGCTTTAAAAAAAGATAGTAACTCTCTTGGTAGTGAACAGGAAAAGTCTCATAATGAAGATTCTTCCCTGCCAGAGTTAAAGAACTTAGATAATGAAAAAGAAATTGAATCTCAACTATTGGAAGTATCGAAAGGGGATGATAATGAGAATGGATTTCTCGATTTTGGGTTTAATCAATCGATCTTAAACTCTTTAAAAAATAAAGGATATAAAAATCCAACTCCCATCCAAAAAGCAGCAATTCCCGAACTAATGTTAGGCAGGGATTTACTAGGCCAAGCACAAACAGGAACAGGAAAGACTGCAGCTTTCGCATTACCATTAATAGAAAAACTTACAGATAATAAAGAATTAAATGCCAAGGTTTTAGTTATGACTCCTACAAGAGAATTAGCAACTCAAGTTGCAGAATCTTTTAAAAGTTATAGTTCTGAATCTAGTAATTTTAAGACGGTTGCAATATATGGAGGTACCGACTATCGAAATCAAATTTCTGCATTAAAAAGAAAAGTTGACGTGGTAGTTGGGACCCCAGGCCGAATAATGGATCATATAAGGCAGGGGACTTTTAAAATTAAAGATATAAATTGTCTTGTTTTAGATGAAGCAGATGAAATGTTAAATATGGGTTTTCTTGAAGATATTGAATGGATAATAGATCAACTTCCGGAAAATAAGCAGATGGTATTGTTCTCAGCCACAATGCCTAGTGAGATAAGAAATATAGCAAAAAAATATCTAAATGATCCCGCCGAAATATTAATCAAAAGTGTCAAAAAAGAAACTCAATTAATTTCGCAAAAATTTCTATATGTACAAAGGCATCATAAGTTAGATGCTCTAAAAAGAATACTAGAACTTAATAACGAGGGAGTAATTATTTTTGTTAGGACAAAACTACTTACTATTTCAATAGCTGAAGCTTTAGAGAATTCAGGTCATACTGTGGCAGTACTTAATGGAGATATACCTCAAAATCAAAGAGAAAATACTGTAGATAGATTGAAAAAAGGATTTATTAATATCCTTGTTGCAACTGATGTCGCAGCTAGAGGATTAGATGTTGAGAGGATAAAACTTGTTGTTAATTACGATTTTCCTTTTGACAAGGAAACATATACTCATAGAATTGGAAGAACTGGAAGGGCAGGCAGATCAGGAGAAGCAATTTTATTTGTTAATCAAAGAGAAAAACATTTTCTAAGAAACTTAGAAAACTCAACAAGAACCAAGATTGAAGAAATTAATATACCAAGTAATAAAATAATAAATGAAAAAAGGATGGAGAAACTTATAGATAATGTTAATGAGAGTTCTTTAGCTAAAGATGAAAATGAAGACAATAAAGCTTTGATTATTGATGTACTAGATAATTTAAAAGAAAAATACTCTATGGATGACTCAAATATTGCAATGGCGGCGATTAATTTAGTAATAGGTAATAAATCATTTTTTGTTAATGACGATGATTCTTGGATTAATAAACAAAATAATACCGATCGAAATAGATCAAATAGAAACAGTAATAATCGTATGAGAAATTCAAATAGAAGAAATAATTATCAAAATGATTCTTTTGAAACCTATAAATTTAACTTTGGTAGATTTGATGGAGTTAGAGTTGCAAATATTATATCCTCAATCTGTAATTCAACTAATATAAATGGTAGATCCATAGGTAAGATACAAATTTTTAATGATTACAGTTTGGTAGATTTACCCAGAGATCTGCATAGAGAAACTAAAAATAAATTAAAAAAAATTAAAGTTAGAAACTAGTGATAGAGAATGAAAGCTAGCATATATAATTTCTTCATTTTTGTGAATCTGATAATACTATTCAACTCCTTTAATAGTTATTATTTAGCTGAAACGAAACAAAATTCAATCATAAAATTATTTTGTCTTCAGAGTGTCAAAGAGGAGATGATGAAAGCAGAAATGGTATATAGTGAAGAAATTGCGAATGAAACTTGTGACTGTTACTACGAAGAATTTATGCAAACTGCAAGTCATCAAGATGCAAAAACAAAATGTAAATTAGAAACTAAAGAAAATTTAAATCATAATAGAAAAATTTAATTATTATTTTTATGAGGTCTAAGAACAATCAAAATCCAATAATTAGACTTTATTTAAATCTGATTGAAGAAAGAAGGTTACTATTTTTTGCTTTTCTTAGTTCCATAATTAATAAAATATTAGATTTAGCTCCCCCTGTAATAATTGGTCTTGCTGTGGATATCGTCGTTAAGGAACAGAATTCGTGGATTGCTGGTTTTGGAATAAAAGAAGTTCCAGCACAATTGATTTTTCTTGCATTTGCTTCAGGAATAGTTTGGTCTGGTGAATCCTCCTTTGAATATTTATATTCGATTTTATGGAGAAATTTGGCTCAGCTATCGCAACATAAATTAAGAATAAAAGCTTATGAGCATATCCAGGAGTTAGATATGGATTTTTTTGAAAATGATAATACTGGAAGGCTATTATCTATTTTGAATGATGATATAAATCAACTCGAGAGATTTCTAGACCAAGGGGCTAATCAGATTATTCAGTTATTTATAACTGTCTTAATAATTGGGGGCACTATGATTCTTGTCGCTCCAAAAATCGCTTTATTTGCTTTCTTTCCTATTCCAATTATATTTTTAGGATCAATTAAATTTCAAAGGAAGCTTGCTCCAAAATACAGAGATGTTAGAAATAAAGCTGGACTGTTGGCATCAAGGCTTAATAATAATTTAAGTGGAATTCTAACCATAAAAAGTTTTACTAAAGAAAAATGGGAATTAAATAGATTAAATAAAGAAAGTCTCGATTATCAAAGAAGTAATAAGGCTGCAATAAAATTATCTTCTGCTTTTATCCCTCTTATAAGATTTGCAATTTTGTTTGCTTTTATAGCGATTCTATTAATTGGAGGTTTCCAAACTTGGAATAAGACACTTGATGTAGGTACTTATAGTTTTTTAGTGTTTATTACACAAAGACTATTATGGCCTTTAACTACTTTGGGGCATGTTTTAGATGATTTTCAGAGATCTATGGCTTCAATAGATAGAGTAATTGATCTCATAGATACGCCTATAAAAATAAAAGATGGAAAAATAAAAATTGAACCTAAAGATATCAAAGGAGAAATTATTTTTAATAATGTAAATTTTAATTATCCTGGAAGAGATTTAACTTTAAAAAACATAAATTTCAAAATTGAAAATAACTCAACATTAGGAATTGTTGGTTTAACAGGTTCTGGGAAAAGTACAATAATAAAACTACTACTTAGAATTTATGATAGTAATAATGGGTCAATAACCTTGGATGGGGTTTCTATTAAAGAAATAAACTTAAGGGATTTAAGAAAGTGTATCTCTTTAGTAAGTCAAGAAACTTATTTATTTCATGGCAGTGTACAAGAAAATATTGCTTATGGCTCAATCAATCCGAGTCTTAAAGATATTATTAAAGCTTCAAATATTGCGGAAGCTCATAAATTTATTGAACAATTACCAGATGGTTATAAAACTATAGTTGGGGAAAGGGGCCAAAGGCTCTCAGGCGGGCAACGTCAAAGAATTGCCTTGGCGAGAGCTGTTCTAAAGGATGCTCCAATATTAATATTAGATGAAGCTACAGCTTCAGTTGATAATGAAACAGAGGCTTTAATTCAAAAATCGTTATCTAAAATCACAAAAGAAAGAACAACTATAGTAATAGCTCATAGATTAAGCACTATAAAAAATGCGGATAATATTGTAGTTATTGATAAAGGTAAAATAGTTGAAAGCGGACAACATGAAAAACTATTAGATCAGAACAAAATATATGCTGATTTGTGGAATGTTCAAGTAGGAATCTAGTATCAATTTCTAAATTATATTAAGAAGTTAAATGATTCAATTACGTTACTAAACATACCGTCAACTTTATTCCACCTTTCTTCATTTGTTCCGACAGCGAAAGTGTAAAGTGTTCCTCTATCAATTACTACAGTAGCCAATTCATGTCTTGCTTGTTCATTTAAATTTAATTCATACTCTAAATCATAGAAAATATGATTGGATGCCTCCCTCTTATTGGCATTTATAAGTTTTACCTCTCTACCTGAACCTTCGGGAGCAATGACTTTATCAATTAATGTTTGACCTACTTCACTTGGGCTTCCTAACTGCTCTAATTGAATCTCTTTATTGACATCAGAAATAACTAAACTTAAGGTCTCATTACTATTTATCAAATCATGATAAATAATTTCAGGTCCTCCATCGACTTTTACTCTAGTCCATCCTGTTGGATACAAAAAGGCATATCTACCATCTGGACTTTGATAAGCTTCTAATCCCGCATTTAGTCCTCCACTACATGCACTCAGTGTTAAGCACAAAAAAACCAAAAATAAATATTTGAAAGGGTTAAATTTAATATTTTTCATTTTGTTTGAAATTACTAACTAAAAACATAATAAGACATTAAAAGCAAACAATTATGGCAATTCGGAATTTTGCGTCTAAATTATCTCTAGAAATAGTTTAATTTTGATTACTTATACCAAACCACTTTCAAAATTAATCGGTCATTTTGAGAAATTCCCAGGGATTGGTCCAAGAACAGCTCAAAGATTAGCCCTGTTTATTTTAAAACAACCTGAAAGTACAATAAGAGAATTTTCAAAGGCTCTGTTAGAAGCACATAGTAATGTTGGTCGTTGCAAAAAATGTTTCAATTTGACTTCAGAAGATGAATGCGAAATTTGTAGAAATACTGAAAGAAATCAAAAACTAATCTGTGTAGTAGCGGAAACTAAAGATTTGCTTGCTTTGGAGCGCGCCAGAGAATTTAAAGGTGTTTACCATGTTATTGGTGGCTTAATATCCCCAATGGATTCTGTTGGCCCCGAACTCTTAGAAATAAGAAGCTTGGTAGAAAGAGTTAGTAAGTCTGAAATAGATGAGATCATATTGGCATTGACCCCAAGTGTTGAGGGAGATACTACAAGTCTTTATATTGGAAAATTGTTATCCCCTTTTACTAAAGTTACGAGGATTGCATATGGACTCCCAATGGGCAGTGAACTTGAATATGTGGATGAAGTTACACTTGCAAGGGCCTTAGAGGGCAGAACAAAACTAAATTAGACAATGAGAGATAATAATCTAATCAAGAAAGAAAAAATCTTAAGACTTCCCTCTTGGATTAATTTTCCTATTAGTAAAGCTTCAGAATTCGAAAAAATACAAACTCTAATCAAAAAATCAAATATTCATACTATTTGTGAAGAAGCAAGATGTCCAAATAGAGCAGAATGTTATGCCTCAGGAACAGCCACCTTCTTACTGGGTGGATCGATATGTTCTCGTTCATGTGCTTTTTGTCAGGTAAATAAAGGTAAACCTAGTTCTATCAATATTGATGAATGTACTCAAGTTGCTGAAGCAGTGAAAGTACTAAATTTGAAATATGTTGTTTTGACATCTGTAGCTAGAGATGATCTCCCTGATCATGGTGCAAATTTATTTATATCTACAATTGATGAGATTAGAAAAATTGATTCAACAATTAAAATTGAAGTTTTAACTCCTGATTTATGGGGTGGAGGCAAAAATCTTGATGAAACAAATAACCTTCAGACTGAGAGATTGAAGATGATTTTAGAAAAAGATCCAATATGCTTTAATCATAATCTTGAAACTGTTGAAAGACTGCAAAAAGAAGTTAGGAGGGGTGCAAATTACAAAAAATCCCTTAGTTTACTAAAAAAGTCAAAGGATATTGCTCCTCATATTCAAACCAAATCAGGCATTATGTTAGGACTTGGGGAAACATTGGATGAAATAAAAAATACAATTTATGATCTTAAAAAAATAGATTGTAATCAAATTACAATTGGCCAATATTTAAGGCCCTCATTCAATCATTTGGCAGTTAAGAAATATTGGAATCCATCAGAGTTTGAATATTTATATCGCTTCTCTAAGGAATTAGGATTCAAAAAAGTATCTTCTGGCCCTTTAGTTAGAAGTAGTTATCACGCGGGTTAACTTTCTTCAATTAAAGAGAGTTTCTTTTCAAGTCTTTTTAATATGGAAATACATTCCCCGTTCATCAGTGTGCCTGCACCTCCCCAAACCAATCTTAATAAAAGATCTACTGGGCTAGAACCAACTTCTTTGACAATTTTGAATCCTATTAACTTGAAATATCTTACAAGTTTTTTACTATATCCTTCACTATCAAAAATAGCTAAAAGTCTTACTTTGTTGCTTGATTTTTTTTCAATTGCCCAAGCCATAGTTGTTGCCCATATTAATTCCGAAACAAAAGCAGGCGCTTTACTAAGGATTCTTAATGTATCAAGCTGAATACCTTGTTTATTTAAATAAGTCCAACCTTTCATTTCGGCCCAAATCTTGATTATGTTATCTTTCTGTTTTGCAATCACGATTCTAAAGAAACATAATCCGATAGTTTCTCTAACTTGAATTTTAATTAATAATCCAATGGAACCTGCTAATTTTTCTAATTCTTCAACTTTCATGATTTTGAAAATTAGTCCTTATAGATTTTATAATTCTTCACTTTTAATCTATCCATCTGTTTTTGTCTTTCTTCAAACCTTTTCCTATCGTCATCGCTGAATTGGTCTATGCAGAAATGACATTGGATACCCTTTCTATATTCTTTTCTTTCTTGATCTTGAATTGAAATTGGCATTCCACATGCATGACAAATCGAGTATGAGCCTTTTTCTAAATCTTGATCTAAAGCAACTCTTTTATCAAAAACATAACATTCACCTTCAAATAAGTTCTTTTCTTTTGGTATATCGTCAAGGTATTGAAGGATACCCCCTTGTAAGTGATAAATATTTTTATAACCTTTCTTTTTCAGTAAACTAGTAGCTTTTTCACATCTTATTCCTCCGGTACAAAACATTGCTATATTTGTATATTCTTTATTTTCTAAATGACTATCTAAATGATCATCTACCCACTTGGGGAATTCGCTAAAGTTTCTTGTATTTGGGTTTATAGAGTTCTTAAATGTACCTAAAGAAACCTCATAATGATTTCTAGTATCAATGACTATTGTGTTTTGATGTTTAATTAATTTATTCCAATTAGTTGAGTCAATGTAGCTCCCATTATCCTGCGAAGGGTTTATATCTGGGATACCCATCGTGACTATTTCTTTCTTGACTTTTATTTTTAATTTTTTGAAGATTTTCTTTTTTGAAAAGTTTACTTTCATATTCAAATTTCTATTCTCTGTGTATTTGTTAAGTAAATTGATAACAATATCAATTACATTTTTCTCAGCACAAATAGTCCCATTAATTCCTTCACTTGCAAAAATTAATAAACCTGAAAGATCGTGTTCATTTGTAATTTCTAATAATTCATTTTTGAGATCAATAATTAAGTTTTCTTGAAATGGGAAGAAAGAATAAAGAGATACTATTTTATAGTGGTTTCCTTTCATAAAGAAGATAATGTTTTTTTGCAAGTTTCAAAATCTTTATTAAATGATACTCCAACCTCTTTAAGAAGTTTTCTATCTGATTGAAAAGATGGATTTGAAGTTGTAAGTAACTCATCTCCATAAAAAATTGAATTTGCACCACATTGAAAACACAAAATTTGGGCTTCTTTTGACAACTTTTCTCGACCTGCACTTAATCTGATTTTAGTTTTAGGCATAAGAATTCTGGCTGTAGCAATCATCCTTATCATCTCAATAGAATCAATTTCTTGATTATCTTCTAAACCAGTACCTTCAATAGCTACTAATGAATTTATAGGAACACTTTCAGGGTGCGGATTCATGTTTGAAAGTACTTCCAAAAGAGATGCTCTATCCCCATTAGTTTCCCCCAAACCTATTATTCCTCCACAACAAACATTTATTCCTGCATTTCTTACTCTTTTGATAGTATCTAGTCTGTCTTGATAAGTTCTAGTCGTAATAATATTTTTATAATACTCAGGACTAGTATCAAGATTGTGGTTATACGCAGTCAAACCTGCATCAGCCAGTCTAGTAGCTTGCTCTTCTGTAAGCATCCCAGCAGTGACGCATGCTTCCATCCCTAAATCTCTTACACCGCTAACCATCTCTAACATTGCATTAAAGGATTTTCCATCTCTAATTTCTCTCCATGCCCAACCCATGCAAAACCTATCTGCACCTTCATTTTTTGCTATTTTGGCTCTTGCTAAAACCTCTTCAACTTGAAATTGTGGATGACTTTTGATTTCGCTAGCACTATAAATTGATTGGCTACAATACGAACAATTTTCCTCACATCCACCAGTTTTAACGCTAAACAATGATGCTAATTGAATGTTGTATTTGTTGAATTTCCTGTGAACGATTTGTGATTCCCACATTAAATCAATCAGAGGCATATTAAGTATTTCCAATATCTCTTCTTTATTCCAATCGAACCTAATTTCTTTAAACAACTTATTATGCGTCTTAGTCATTTTTTCAGGAAGAATATCGAGAATCTTGATAGGATTCATTTGGTAATGATTCTATACCGCCGAAACGTCTATTCCTTGATTGGTAATCAATTATTGCTTTAAGAAATTCAAACTCATTGAAGTCTGGCCAAAGTACGTCAGATATATATATTTCTGAATAAGCTAATTGCCATAAAAGAAAATTACTTATCCTTTTTTCACCACTCGTTCTTATAAGTAATTCAGGATCCTTAATCCCTCGAGTTAATAGCTCTGAGTTAAATAATTCTTCATTAACTTCACTTGGTTTTATTTCCCCAGAAGAAGATTTTAATGCTATCTCTTTAGCAACTTTTACTATTTCTTGCCTACCTCCATAATTTACACAAACATTTAGTAAAAAATTATTATTGTTTCTAGTTAGAGATTCTGAACTATAAATTGTTTTTTTTAATGAATCTGGGAAAGGAGTTAAATCTCCGATGAATTTTATTTTAATTGATTCTTTATGGATTACTTCAATTTCATTTCTCAAAACTTCTTTGAAAAGATTGATTAGGAAATCAACCTCTTTTGTCGGTCTTGTCCAATTTTCAGTTGAAAAAGCATAAACAGTAAGAACTTTACAACCTAA
>QCBP01000013.1 GCA_003279055.1 Prochlorococcus sp. AG-347-I21
ATTATTTTAATAAGTTAATAATAATATGAACATAATTAAATATTTAAGAATTGAATTTATAAATTTATTATTTGAAGACTAATTTATCATGAAACTAAAGAAAGTTTAGTTTATTATATTTCTTTTTTTTCCTAATTTCTTTTGCAGCAAGTATTTGGGCATATCTTCTAATTTTATGATCACTTATAGGATTTTTATCATTATAAACATATAAAACTTCATCGATAAATTCTTGACGATTTCCAGCCATTTCTAACATTGGGAACATAATTGCCAAGTCAGAAGCAACAGAATAATACATGCCATTCTGATCTAGAAAATCATTCGGATCAATAGATAGCCACAAATCATGTCTAAATGTTTTTAAATGTGAAGCATACCAAAAATAATTTCTAAACATATTGAACTTTTTTATAAAACTAGGATATCTTTTCCCTTGAACTCCTTTAGATGATAAGTGTGATCCATAAGTAATCAAACAATTAGTCTGTAAGTATTTATCCTTAAGGATATTCAAAACATCTCCACTATATAAGTAATCATCTCCATCTATTAAAACGTCAATTGTTTTTGAAGGTTCTTTTATTTTTTTTTTAAGAAGAGCAACTATATTATTTAAAGAGCCTAATCTACTAGTATTTCTAAAAATACTAAAATTCTTATGCTTCATAATTATGGAAGCAGCAATCTCAAAAGTAGAGTCTGTAGAACAATCATCAACTATTTGGACTTGATAATTTTTATAGGTTTGCTTTATTAAGGAATTTAGACATTTTTCTATATATTTTTCGGCATTAAATACTGGGACAACAATATTAAATAAAAATGGTTTATTATTTTTCCTATTAAAATTTTCTTCCAATTACAAATATCTTATAATTTAATATTAAATTATAGGATAAAACATAACTGAAATTTACAGAAAAGTTTTAATTTAATAATTATTATGTTTTTTAAAAATGCTTTTTTCTAGGATGGTAGGAGGGTTAGGAAATCAATTATTCCAGACTGCCGCATTTCTTAAATATAGAAGAAAAAATGAGAGGATTATCATCTCTTTTTTAGGCGATATTCATATTCCTCGAAGAGAGAATTGTTTAAATTATATATTTGAAATGCCTAAATGGATATATTTGGATGGGTCATCAAAATTAAATTTATCTACAAAATTACTCGCATGCATTTCAGCTAGATTAAGATTCGGAAGTTTTTTACCTTTAATAAGTATTAATGATAGAAATTTTTATTTAAGCAAGGCTAAATTTAAAAAAAATAAGATTTTATTTTTAGATGGTTATTTTAATCAAAATTGGAAATATGAAAGCCTTTATAAATTATTCTCTCAATTAAAATTAAGAAAAATAATATTAAATAAAAAAAATCTTAAAATTTGCGATGAGAATGTAATCATACATATTAGAGGTGGTGATTTCCTAAATATAGAAAATTTAAATATTTGCAAATCAGAATATTATAAAAATTCAATAAAATATTTCCACTCCAAAGGCTTAAAAAATTTTACAGTTATCTCTGAAGATCAAAAATACGGGAAAGAAATAATTAATGAAATGAAAAGTTCATTTGAAAATTTAAAAATATCATTACTCAATTCAAATTCAATCAAGAATGATTTCAACATTATAAGATCTTCTAAGTTAGCTATTTTAAGCAATAGTACTTTCTCTTGGTGGGCTTCATTTCTTTCAAATTCGAAAATAGAATTTTTAGTGCCATCTAATTTTTCATCAATAGAAAAAAGAATAATTCTTCCAAATGAAACAATAATAAATTAAAAACAAATTTAAAAATCAATATTTAAATAATCAAATTTGATAAAAACTTGATGAAATTATTTTTTTTTGTATTTTAATAATGATAGGTTTAATTTATTTATATGAAGAATAATTTTAAAATAATAAAAGAAATATATCTGAAATTATTGATTTTCAAGCCTAAAATACTTTCCACAATTCTATTTATTCCTTGTTTATATTTATTAGGTTGGATTTTAGCTAAAGCAATATTTTTAATTGATCTAAATAATCAAAATATTTCCTTGATTGGTACTATTATCACTTTCTCTATTTTTCTTATTTCATTACCTAAATGGTTTGAATTACGTTGGGGGTTGGTTAATACATGGGAATTAGTTGGAATTAATAAAATTTATAAAAGGGAGATTATTTATTTTATTAAAGGATTATTATTTTCAATTGCTTTGATGCTAATAATTTTAGTTCCAATACTAAAATACAATTCTGCAAACTGGCTAGGAAATATATCTAGTGACATTTTAATTAATGCAATAATTCTAATGATGGGAGTAGGTTTTGCTGAAGAATTAATCTTTAGAGGATGGCTCTTTGAAGAATTCAAAAATCAATTCGGATTAAAAAAGGCATTAATTTTTCAGGGGCTTATTTTTAGCTTGGTCCATATTGGATTTAATATGCCTTTTATTGAAATGATAAGTATTTTAATAGGTTTATTTTTACTTGGTATTTTACTAGCACTTTTTAGATTAAAAAGTAATAACTCATTATGGGGATGTGTTGGTCTTCATGGCGGTCTAGTTGGAGGCTGGTTTCTTATAAATAATGGTTTATTTCAAATCTCAAAGGATGCACCTTCATGGTTAGTAGGACCTGGCAATGTCAACACAAATCCTCTTGGAGGCATTGTTGGAATAATCTTACTAATTAGTTTATGTTTTTTTTATTTAGTAAGATTAAGAATTTTCCCTATTATCAAATAATTATTTTGATCTCGATAAAATATAAACCAATTTATTCTTTATAATTATCATCAAATCATTTGAGCAACTATTCAATTAATTGAAAATGCACCTATGTAAAATTCGATTAATTTTTTATTGAAAATTATAGCTTTTATTAATCTCTTTTAACCATATTAATATTATTCATACTTAGCAAAATATTTTCAATGATTCAATTTTTTCATTTCTGTTTCATTTATAAAATAGGAATCAGATGTGAATTTTATTTTCTTAGTCAAAGAGCTAACATTATTAGTTAAAAAACTATTTGGAATAAATCTAAAATCCATTGAGACTCTTGTTTTTCTAGTTTTATTTATAAAATCGCCATGTTTATATATTGAGGTATTAAGTATTGCGTATTCTCCTGGTTTTAAATTCAAGGGTACATAATTTTCAAATCCTAAATTTTTTTCCACATGAAGAGCTGAAGAATTATTGCATTCATTTAAAGCATAAAAACAATTAATTTCTCCTATTGGATGTAAATAATTAGAATCTCTATGAAATTCAAAGACTGATATATTTTTTGGGAAGTGAAATCTAATGGTTGGGTATCGTTGAATTGCCCATTCTCCAAAATAACAAGTTTCATTTTTGAGTTTATCAACTATTTCAAGAGATAATATTCTGTAGTTCTGCCAGAATTCAGATTTAAAAAAAGAAGGTTGATCAAAAGTTGAATATATAGCTTTATGAAATACTGTAGATTGATCAGTACCTTTTTGAAGAAGATTTTTTTCATCAACTAATAAATGGTGAAGGTCATCAAGTTCAAAATTTTTTTTAATTAAATTTAGTGATGAAAATGCTTTCTTAAAATGTAAAATAAAAGAATCATGAATTTTATTTGAAGATTTTATTTTATAAATATTTTGATGGGTCATAATGAAATCAGATGTATGTCTTATGAGGGTTCTCTTTTAATAAACCAAGATAAATTAAGCATTTTTTTAATAGCCTAATAATACTAATCTGGTTAATTTTTTTTAAAATTGCACGATAAATTTTTATTGTTAATAATCTTCTTGAATTATAAACCCCATTATTAATAACTTTTTCATTAATGATTGCTTTAAATATATTTTGATTGTGGTGTGTAAAAGGGTTTATTTCTCCAGAGTAAATTTGTTCCCAATGATCAGGAGTCTTCAAATTTGGTTCCCAAAGGTTCATAACAGGACTGAAGATTTTACCATTACTTAAATAAGCTCCCCACCAACTCAATGTGGAATTGCTAATTACGCAGACTTTGGCTAATGAAAAAACGTTTACAATATCCAAAGGTGATTTAATCTCTCTATCTCCATTTATATAGCTTATTCCAGTCTTTTTTAATAATGCCTTAATTTGCGGCAGCAACTTTGAATTTTCTGGATTTTTCCAAGTATCACAAAAAACAACTCCATATTTAATTTTATTGTGATATGGACTCCTAATTATCCTATAAATTGCTTCTGAGTAATATTGAATTTGAATATTGTCAATATTATTATTAATTTTGCTATTACCTGTTCCATGTAATTCTCTCAAATGTATAGCGATAAATTCTAATTCCTTAAAGCTATCATTTATTGCTAGTTTTCTTATATAAGATTTTATTTTTCCCTTAACATTTGGATGATGGATTCTGTAATTTGTAAAATAACCTTCTAAATATATATCATGTTTTAGAGAAGCCAAAGGAGAATTATTGCTAAAATAAATAGGATGATCAATATCATATTCATCTAAGTAAATTATCAAACTTTTATTTTTTAAATTTTTTTCTCTAATATCAAGATGTTCAAGTAATTCATAAATCTCTAATTTTCTTTTATATTTATCTTTACTAATGTTATCTGTACAATACTGACAATTTTTATTAAAGGTATGTGATAAAGAGAGTGCCGCAGCAGCTTGAAATAATTGATTACCAGTTCCACCTCTCAGTTTAATAATTAAATTTGACATCTTTTTCAAAAATAACCTTGATTGATTATCCCACAAGAAATACTTTTTTATATTATAAAAAGCATCTTTTTAGTACTCAATAACTATAAATTATTTAAATCTAGAGAATTATTTTTAAATAAACTGGAATCTAGATTTCTATAAGGCTAAGTTTTTTTAAACTTTAAATTAATTTATTTAATAGACTATCATTTGTTTATATTTTTTTTAAATAATTGCTTTAAATTAATGTACTATGTAGAAATAGAGCACTAAATTATATAACAAAATAATATATTTAAATGGATTTTAATTTTATAAAAAGAAGAATAAGAAATTTAATTAAGATTTTTTTTGAGAGTTTTGAGTGTATCTATAAAGAAATTCCTAATCAAATCGTAGAATTAAAATATAAAAATAAAATCCCTAATGTTGTTTATCAAACATGGGTAAGCAGGTCTCTCCCTTGGAGAATGTTCATCGAAATTAAAAAATTCAGGAATCTGAATAAGGACTATTCATTTATAGTATTTGAAAATTCTGAAAGAGATAAATATATGAAAAAATCCTGGGGAGACAGAAAAATTTATCAAATTTATAAGAATTCAGTTTTTGAAAGTTCAAAAGCAGATATTTGGAGATATTGCATTTTATACGAAAAAGGTGGCTATTATTTTGATATAAAATCAAGTTGTGAAAACCCTTTATCTCAATTAACTATTTCGAAGGGGGCTTTAATATCTTATGAGTTTAATAATACTTATATTGTGCCTTCAATTGAATTATTATCAGAAATTAAAACTTTTGATTTAAGTGTAATAGCTAACTGGGGATTGGCTTTTAAAAAAAATCATCCTCTTTTAAGAATTCAAATAGAGAACATTGAGAAATATTCAAAATTCTTTAAAAGCAAAATTTTTAAAAATCCAAAAGCAAATATTATTGCTTTTACTGGCCCTGGTATGTTAACCAAATCTTATAGAGATTACTTAGAGATTTACAAATCTAAAATCATTCCTAATGGTTTTGATTTTAATGGTAAAGGAATATATCAGGTTAAAGGTTCTCGTTATAGGTACAAACAAAGTAGTGGTTATGGAGGATTAAGAAACTCAAAAATTCTTATTTAGAGATTAACTTTAATCTTCTTGAAATTTTCTTTATAAGATTTAAAATTTTTAGAGCTTTGATTATTTAATTTCAGTATATTTTTAAATTATTTCTCAAAACTATATTATTTAATTTTGAATATCCAAAATTCTATGGGATATTGATTTTAAATTTATTTATTGCTGCTTAGAAAATTAAAATAATGACTTCTTTTATAAATTTGCTCATAGAATTAAATATTTTTTTTATTTCAATATTTAGATTCTGGAATAGTAAAATTATTTGATTATTTCTATCAATAATGATTTGGGTTTCCAAAGTAAAATTTTTTCTATATTTATATTGGCATAGAAGTAATAATTTTCATAATTAAATCTATCAAATTATTTTGGGTAAATTATCAATATTAATTTTCCTCTTTGAAATTATCAATCAAACTAAATTATAATTAAGTATGAATATATTTTTAATTACCAAATTTTATAGATATTTGATTTATATAAAGCAACACTAAATTAATTAGCATTAATCAAAAATGAAAGATTTTGAAGAAGAAAAAAAATCTAAGAAAACAAATTACATTAACTTTTCTAAAAATGAAATATTTAAGAAGGCATTAGCATTCCATTCACAAGAAAATATTCCAGAGGCAAGAGAACATTATGAATATTTAATAAATCAAGGATTTAAAAATGAAATAATTTTTTCTAATTATGGAGCAATCTTAGAAAATCTAGGAAAAATTCAAGAAGCAGAATTTTCATACAGAAAAGCTATAGAAATTAATCCTGATTTCGCTTATGCGCATTATAATCTAGGGAATATATTGAGAGATCTTAAGAACTTAGAAAACGCAGAATTGTCATATCGAGAGGCAATCAAAATTGATCCAAATTTAGCAATTGCTCATTACAATCTAGGAAATTTATTGAGAGATATTGAGAACTTAGATGAAGCGGAATTATTCTACCGTAAAGCAATAAAAATAAATCCTAATTATGCTAATGCGCATTCTAATTTGGGAAACATTTTGAGAGATCGCGGCAAATTAAAAGAAGCAGAATTATCCTACCTAAAAGCAATAGAAATAAATCCTGAATATTCCTTAGCATACTATTTTCTTTCTTTGCTAAAAATTAATAATCATACTTTAGTTTGGAGAGATAAACTCTTTTCAAAAAGCATGTTATGCAACAAATCAAGAAAAGATCAAATTAATATCTTTTTTGCAAGAGCAAATATTCTTCATAATGAGAAACAATACAAAGAGAGTTCTGAATGTCTTAAATTAGCAAATAACTTAAAACTAAATATTGAAAAATCTAATGCTGAAATTATATTTAATAAATCTAAATTATTACTTATTGAATCTAATAAAAAAGAAATTAATCAAAAAAAATACAAAAATGCTCCTCAGAGTATTTTTATTGTAGGCATGGTTAGAAGTGGCTCTACATTACTAGAGTCAATTCTAAGTATGAACAAAGATGTTGATGATTTGGGAGAGATAAAGATTCTTGAAGAATCATTCCTACATACTAAGAAGAATCCTCAATCACTTAGTCTTGCAGAAGTGTATTGGAAAAAAATCAAAGATCTTAAAAAAAATTCGCATATCACAACTAATAAAAACCTATTTAATTATCAATATTCAGGTATCATCGCTAAGAAAATACCAAACTCTAAAATAATTCATTGTTTTAGAAATCCTTTGGACAATATTCTTTCAATTTACAGAGCAAATTTTGCTGATGGAAATGAATATTCTTATTCCTTAATTAATTCAGCAAAAGTATATTTACATCAAGAAGAATTAATGACTAAGTATAAAAGTAATTTTAGATCGAAGATATATGATTTAAATTATGATTTATTAGTAAGCAATCCTCATCAAGAAATTAAATCTTTGATTGCATGGTTAGGTTGGAAGTGGAACGATAAATATTTATCCCCACATTTAAATCTACGTTCAGTTTTTACTGCAAGTTCCATTCAAGTTCGTTTCCCAATAAATTCAAAATCAATAGAGGGTTGGAAGAATTATAGAGAAATGCTTAGACCTGCCATGGAAGAAATTACCAAATTAGCCAAATATCAAAACCTAAAGTATTAATTAACAAATTCGTTATTGATTGAACACTTAGCACCTTATTTTTTTATTTCTATTTTTACTATTAAGCGACAAAAAATTCCTGGCCTAGATTTATTTTCCTAAAAATTATACCCAATTTTAAGCTTTCATATTATCACAACTTTAGAGTTTCATTATGTTTATTTTATGGCTCACAGAGACCATATAGGATTGAAAAGATTATTGCAAAAGTTTTGCCTCTACTGAAACTTTTTTAAAATTATTAAGGTAAATAGAGAATCAAGTGGAGCCAAGCGGACTCGAACCGCTGACCCCCTGCATGCCATGCATATCATAAACTAAGTATAAATAAGTTTGGCAGGTATTTTTGGGCAATTTGCTCGCAGGGGTGCTCGTACAGATAATAATTTTAACAACACAAGATAAAATTACCCTTTTATCTTTAATTTTTGATTGAATATAAATTTATTTGAAGGACTCGATATGCCAGAGTTCATACATTGTTTTATCAGGTAGTGAAGATCTTTTTAATTTTTCTTAAAATTAAATTAATACTTTTACTGATTCCTTTTAGATATAAATATCTCAAAAAATTTTTAAATCTCAAAAATAAAAATGATCCAGAGTAGTCACTAAAAAAATGTAAGAATTTTGGTAAAACTTGAAATCTTCTTGGTGATATTTTAATGTTAGGTTCCCAAGGACAAATAGGTCCAAAATTAGAACCATAACCAATTGAAAAAATTTCGGCATTATAACCAAAACCAATATAAGAGAAGAAATTAGATGTAATATTTTGGTAAGGAATCCTTTGAAGATTTAGTAATCCAATTAATTCATTTTTTACCAATAGAAGATCACTCTCAAAATAATGAACAATAGAATAACCTTTTTTAAGTGCTAACTTGGCTATTGCAGTTGATGAGCATCCAATATTAACTTTTGGATCTTCTGGTTGTATAAAACTTACATCTGGATGAAAAGTCGGGTTAAACTCAATTAGTATTACTTTCGGAGAAATATCAAGATCTCTAAAAATAAAATAATCCATACCATCTACATCAATAGAGAGAAAGTCAAGTTGATCGAATCCTGCTTTTTTTAAAAAATAACTAACACTATTTTTTTTTGAATCCAAAATTGAATTAAATGGGAAAACTTTTTTCTGAGCGATTTTTAATTTATGATTCTCTAAAAGTTGATTGTATTTTTTTTTATTAGACTCTATAAAGATACAATTCGAATTGAATTTTCTAACTAAGTTACAAGTGTTAGATAGTAATACACCATCCCATGCTCCTACCTCTAAACAATTAATATTTTCTAAAGGTCCAATTCGAGATAATATATTTTCCAAAACCCCATCTTGCCCAAATTGTGAGTAAATATTTTTTTCAAATTTTTTGAGGGCTAAATAAGTTTTACTTGCATTTTCTATTTGAATTTCGTATTTATTTTTAGACATTTAATTATTGATATTTAAATGATAAAAATATAAATAACTATAGTCTAAAACTAGCAAAAAAGTTTTTTACTTTTTTTAAATTAGCCTCTTTATTATTTTAAAAGAATTAAAAATAACTATCAATATCTTTCAACTATTTGCAAGACTTACTGGTCGCAGAGGTGGTCGCAGAGGTGGTCCAGAGGGGTCATATTTTGCCATATTTTACCTTATCAAAACGTATCGTTTTGTTATGATAAATTGGTCAAACTAATTGGTATAACTAGCTAAAATCCTGATGGAGCCAAGCGGACTCGAACCGCTGACCCCCTGCATGCCATGCAGGTGCTCTACCAGCTGAGCTATGGCCCCAGACTTCAAAACATCCCCATATTAATCTATTTAAAGATTTCTTTTATGAAGTTCCTAATCATTATAGTACTTTATAGAATTTGATAATTAAAATCTGAACCTTAAAATATCCCTTGAGATTTAAAAGTTGCAGCATGCTTTTTGAAGCTTCTCTAAGGCAATTATGTACCTACTTAAAAGTCATGTTAGTCATAGATAGAATGCGAATAGAAAGAGGATATTATTAAGAATGGACTCAAAAAATATTACCTTGAATAAAGCTCATCAAATAATAAATAAGTTATGCCTTTAAATAGATATTGAACAAATTAAATAATGAAAGATTTAATGGAAATTTTAATACTTTCCAAACATTCATAAACTTTGAGTGGTTGTAATGCAGAAAAATACAAATGAATGCTAAAAACTAAACAAGCATATAAGAATTAAACAAAAGGTGGGGCATCATTTATTTAAAAATTTAGAATTTTGAGTTAGTTCCAGAAAAATCAAAATTAAATATATTGAATTTCAATCCAATACTTTCATTATCAGTGTTATAAAAAGCTCCCAAAGAATAAGCTCTTCTCTTAATATTGATTGCATAAGTCGGAAGTGTGTATTGTCCATCATCCAAATTTAAGGAAGTTTCATAGCTAAATAATAAAGGTCCAATAATTTGTTGATCTAAATTAATTTTTACTCTTGTAGATTCAATAACATCGTCAAAAGCAAAAGGACTTTGCCCATTTTTAAGAACGTAACTTAGACTTGTATTTAATTTTGTAAAGTCAAAGAAATTCCTAGTAAGACCTCCTAAAATAATCTCTGGTCCAGTATCAAAACTTATAGAAGATTGATAATCATTATTACTGTAAATCAAATAACTTGCCTTAATCTCAGAAATTAAATTTATTCCCTGATCAATAATTTTTGGCGAATATTTGTAATTCTCATCAATATTAGACTTAAGAATTTCTTTTTCCCATAATGGGAATTTATAGTTGTATTTTATTAAAAATCCATGTCTTGAAAGTTTTGCTAATTGATTAATATTTTTCTTTTTTGCATTAAATTCGCCAAAATCATATACAAAAGCTAGATTTGAATTGACATTATTTTTATTCCAAATACTTCTATTAGCAATATTGAAACCATTACCGAAATAAATTTCCTGATCGCCAGCATACGTCCTTGATACCTTTTCTCTATAAGAACTATATATTTCAAAATCAAAAAAGTTTCTAAAAAAAATATTTTTGTCATTATCAGGATTTTGAGTTAAGAATTTTTGAGTGTTATTCGAATTATATTCAATAGTTTTCCTCAGAGATAATCTAGATCTAGCTGCTTGATCAAATCTATCAAGATTTAAAGAATTTAAACTAGTTTCCAGTACAACATCCCAATCATTTGATTTGCCTTTAAGTTTCATATCTAAAGCAAAATAATCCGGAAATTCTGCATCAGTTTTCTTCTTATCACTAAAAATTGATGTCCCAGAATCTCGAAAAGAATTTGTATTACCTTTTATTGCTCTTTGAATTAAAAAATATGGTTGCAGTTTTAAAGAAAAATTTTTAAATAAGCTAATTTCGTCAGAACCTCTAAAAATATAAATACCATCTTTTTCACTACTATCGGAACCTAAACCCCATCTAGTTAATGGATCTTTATCAAGTATGTTTCTTCTTCCAATTGGAAATCTAAATTTATTATCTAAATTAATCCAAGTATTTTTACTAGTAAGTTTTGTTTTATCATTTAAAATTTCTGCTTTAAAATTTCTGCTTTCAAGAATTAGTTGTGGCTTGTTAATAGGATCATTGGTGAAATATACAATATCGGATTTTATTGAGTCAGAATCAAATATTAATTTTGACGATTTAAATCTCCATTTTGAAATTGCGGGAACCTTAAGTTCTAATTCAGATATATTAAATCTTGAATCTTTTTCAAAATCATTTACAAAACCAAAAGTAGCACTATCTTTGTAAGTTAGATTTTCTAAATTATCTTGTTGATATTCAAAGTTCGATTTTTCATCAAAATCTAAATTACTAAGTTCAAAATCTTTATTTATTGTTTTAATATTTAATACGCCATATATATTTTCTATGTAACCTTCTTTTGTGATTAAAGAATACTGAAGATTAGATGCTTCAAAATACTGATCTCCTTTATAAAACTTTAAATTACCTTTAGCAATAAGTTTTTTATTTTCTCTATTAAAAGTCACCTTATCTGCTTTTAACTTGGCATTCCCTATATAAAGGATGACATTTCCTTCTGCTATAAGAATATTATCAATTTGATATTGAACATCAGATTCAATATCCAACAAAAAATCTTCATTTTTTTCTCTTCTATTAGAAATAAGGGTGCCAATAAAAGTATTTTCAATTTTTCTTATATCATTATTAAATGTATCTATAAATTCTTTTCGATGAAATAAAAATGATTTCTTTTGAAAATCTGCTAAAGAGTTAATTTTTTCATCTAATGAAAGAAACTCATCATTAAAAGATTTTGATTCTATTGGCAATAAAAAAATAGAAAAAAATTCTAAAAATATAAACAATGGAAAATATTTTGAATTTTTAAAATAAGTTTTATCCAAATTAGAAATAATAAAGATTTTAATTATATATTCATTTTTTAATAAAAAATGAAGAGTTAATTTAAATTAAATTTTTCTCCAAACTGCTAATAATTTTCCTTGAAAGCTTACTTGTTCTAAATTCAACTCAATAGGATCATAAGAAGGATTAGCGGCTTCAAGGAAGATTTTGCCTCCTCTTTTAAAGAAATATTTAAGAGTAGTCCCAAGTCCAGGAACCAGAGCACTAACAATCATACCGTTTCGTAGTAATTGTAGATCCTTTATTGGCTCCATTAGAACCATGTCACCATCAGCAATACATGCATCTATCATTGAATCGCCATTAACTGTCAATGCAAAAATATTTTTCTTTTTTAAAATATCAGTTAAATCTAATGTTTCATTTACATCAGTGAATGTTTCTATTAACCCTCCTGCAGCAATAGATCCCATAACAGGAATTCCTTCAAATATTTCTTCAACTAAATTTAGAGTCCTCGCTTTTCCTTCCTGCCAAGAGATAAACCCTTTTTCTTGTAAATGTTTTAATCTGCTTTGTATAGGTGCAGGAGATTTTAAATTCATAGCTTCCATCATTTGTCTTATTGAAGGGCTATGTTTGTAATCTTTCATATAACTTTTAATCCACTCAAATAATTCTTTCTGAGCATCAGTTAATTTTTTTTCGTCAGCGAACACAGTAAAACAAATGTACTTTAATACATTTGTACCTTTTATCTCAAAGAAAGCAAGTATTTCAAGAAAGAAGTAATGACAAAAGTGCTTGTTGAACATGCATTCTATTTTCTGCTTGTTCAAAAATTCTGCTTTTTTCACTTTCTAAAACTTCATTAGTTATCTCTTTCGACCTATAAGCGGGAAGGCAATGAAGAATAATTACATCTTTCTTTGCCCTTTTTACTAAATTATTATCAATAGTAAATCCATTGAAATCTTTATCTTTATCTTCCTTTTGATTTTCTTCACCCATAGATGACCAAACATCTGTATAAAGAACGTTTGCGCCAGAGGCTGCAGAATATGGATCATTAGTAATTTGCAACAAATTTTTATTCTTGTATGTTTCTTTTGCCTTATTGATTATCAATTTGTTTGGTTCGTAACCCTTAGGACAAGCTATTCGAACTTCAACCTCTAGTAAAGCTCCACATAAAATTAGGGAATTAGCAACATTATTACCATCTCCAATAAATGATAAAACAATATTTTTGAAGTCATTAAACTCCTCTTTAATTGTCATAAAATCAGCCAAAGCTTGGCATGGATGTTCTAAATCTGTAAGAGCATTAATTACAGGTATAGACGACCATTTAGCGTACTCTTCCAGATCAGATTGATTAAAAGTTCTTATCGCAAGTACATCACAATATCTACTTAAAACTCTAGCTGTATCTTTAATTGGTTCGCCCCTACCTATCTGAGAGGTATTTGGATTTAAGTCAACTGTGGAACCCCCGAGTCTGGACATAGCTACTTGGAAGCTCACCCTTGTTCGTGTAGAGGATTTATCAAAAATCAAACCCAAAACTTTATTTAAAGATTCAATTTTTAAATCATTATTTTTAAATTTTTTTGCAATTTCTAATATATTTAAGACTTCTTCAGTTGACATATCCAAACTTGATAAAAAATTCTTATTAACAAGTTTGTTTAGTTTTAGCATTAATTCGATTTTATTAAACCTAAATTCTACTATGCAGGCATTTTACTTTCTGCAAGAAGAGTTTTTAAATCTTCCCCTTCAATCACTTCTTCTTGAAGAATTTTTTGAGAAATTGACTCAAGTAAAGGTAAATTGCTCCTCAAAATCTTTAAGGCCGTCTCATGTGCATCATCTACAAGATCTCTAACTTCTTTATCTATAGCTTGTGCAGTAGCATCACTTACTGATCTTCTTGGATTATTACCATTACCAAGGAATTGACTTCCCCCTTGTTTGTCATAAGCTAAAGGGCCAAGGATATCACTCATACCAAAAGTACCTACCATTTGTTCTGCGATATCCGTTGCTCTTTGTAAATCGTTTGAAGCTCCAGTAGTAATTTTCCCAAAAACCACTTCCTCAGCAGACCTTCCACCTAGAAGTGTTGCAATTTGTCCTTTTAATTCCTCTTTAGAATTAAGAAATCTTTCTTCTGTAGGAAGTTGCAAAGTGTAGCCTAATGCGCTCATACCTCTTGGAACTATTGATATTTTGGCAACTTTTGATCCTCCTGGCATTAGATGTCCTACGATTGCATGTCCAACTTCGTGATAGGCAACCACTTTTTTCTCGTCATCTTGAAGAACTCTACTTTTTTTCTCGAGCCCGGCAACAACCCTTTCTATAGCCTCACTTAAATCTTGTTGTTCAACACTTTTTCTTTTAGCTCTAGCAGCTAGCAAAGCAGCCTCATTTACCATATTTGCCAAATCAGCCCCGGCAAATCCGCTAGTAGCTTGTGCTATGGAATCTAAGTCTATAGAATCGGCAAGTTTTACTTTTTTTGTATAAATTTCAAGAATTGTCTTTCTACCCGATAAGTCTGGCCTGTCAACTAAAACTTGCCTATCAAACCTTCCAGGTCTTAACAAAGCAGCATCAAGTACTTCTGGTTGGTTAGTCGCAGCAAGAACAATAACTGGTTTATCCGTCGAAGCAAACCCATCCATTTCAGTAAGTAACTGGTTTAAAGTTTGTTCTCTTTCATCATTTCCACCAACTACCCCCATTGAGCCTGATCGGCTTTTACCAATAGCATCCAGTTCATCAATAAAAATTATACAAGGAGCTTTTTTCTTAGCTTGTTCAAATAAATCTCTTACTCTTGCTGCTCCAGCACCTACAAAAAGTTCTACAAATTCAGAACCTGAAATTATAAAGAATGGAACTTCAGCTTCTCCAGCCACTGCTTTAGAAAGAAGTGTTTTCCCTGTACCTGGAGGGCCAACTAAAAGTACACCTTTAGGGATCCTAGCTCCTATGTCTGTATATCTTTCTGGCTTCTTTAAAAAATCCACTATTTCAGTCAATTCATCCTTAGCCTCATCAACGCCTGCCACATCAGCAAAAGTTACTTTAGATTCATCATCTGGGACATAAACTTTAGCTTTACTTTTGGTAAAACTTAATGCTCCCTGAGCACCTCCACCACCCATACTTCTTCTCGCAAAGAATTGTAAAACAAGAATAAAAATCAATGGTGGAACAACCCAGCTAAGAATAGTTGAAAAGAAATTAGGTTTTTTGGGGGGAGCAGCGGCGAATTCTACTCCTTTGTTTTCCAACCTTTGTGGAAGATCCATATCAAAAATTGGAGTTGTTGCTAATACAGATGGAGCACCTTCTTCAGCACCATTAAGTTCATATCTGATTTGTTCTTGAGTGATATATGCTCTTTTAACTTCTCCATCATTAACTTGATCTATAAATAAAGAGTAGGGAACTCTTGGTATTTGCATGTTTTGATTGGGAAAAAGGCTACTAAATAAAAGTAATGCTCCAACTCCTATTAAAATTATATTTATAATTCCAAATCTTCTACTAGGTTGATTATCGTCTTGTCTTATTGGCATAATTGTGATCAATTTGAACTTATTATAAACTAAACCAAAGGTTTCCGTATCTGTATTATTTTTTTTGGGTAAGAACCGTACGGTACTTTAACCCATTCACATTATTAATAAATTTAATTTTTTAAAGAGCTTTTAACGCATATATCGTCGCCAATCAAATTAAACTCAGAATCGCTTAATTTCATAATTTCATTCATTTCTGTGAATTTGAAATCTCCAAGAGGATTCATACTATTTTCTCCACCTAAAATTTTTGGGGCAATAAAAGTAATAAGTTCCTGAATACAATTAGATTTAATAGCGGCAGTAGCCAATCTGGGGCCACATTCCCAAAGAACTTTATTACATCCTCTTTTTGCAAGTATTTTTGAAATTAACTCTGGATTATCTGATGACACCTTTTCAACCTCCACACATTTCGGAATCCTTGAGAGGTAACTTTCATTTGCTGTAGAAGAATCATAAATAACTAATGTTTTTGCCTTATTACAATCCCAAAGATTAGATTTTGTTGGCAGGTCTAAACTTTTTGTAAACACAACCCGCAAAGGCTCAGGATTTTTTAAACCTCTAGTGGTTAAGAGGGGATTATCTCTTCTTAATGTGTTTCCACCAATGATTATTGCATCAAATTCTGCTCTAAAAGAATGTACTAATGCCCTTGATTCTTCATTAGTAATCCATTTACTTTTACCATTTTTTAAAGCTATTCTTCCATCAATACTCATTGCCCATTTAAAAACACCAAATGCCTTTTTAGTAATATTCCTATGAATGAAAGTCTTATTTAAATCTAAGGATTCCTTTTTACATAATCCTAAGTGAACTTGTATTCCAGCTTCTTCAAGAATCTTAATACCTTTACCAGCGACTCTTACATCAGGGTCTTCAATAGATATAAAAGCCCTTTTTATCCCAGAGGATATCACCTTATCTACACATGGAGGTGTTCTACCCTGGTGGCAACAAGGTTCAAGATTTACATACATTGTTCCACCTTTAGCATCTTTTTTTAAATTATTAAAAGCCATTGCCTCTGCATGAGGCATCCCTGCCTTGTAATGAAACCCTTCCGAAATAAGGCTTCCATTCTTATCAAGTATCACTGCTCCCACCCTTGGGTTTGGACTCGTTGTATTTTTGCCTAAAGAAGCCAAAAAAATTGCTCTTTTCATCCATTTTGTATGGCTTACATTTTTTTCAGTCATCTCCAAAAATCAAATTCAGTTTAGTGATCTCCACTCTTTAACAACAAATGGGGGAACAGGTAACTCAGAAAAAACTCCCGACAAAGATAATCTTAATGGTCTATTTTTATCTAAATTTTTAATCAATTCATCAAGATCGAATTCTGCTGCAGCTTGTCTTGCATCATTTGCTAATTCAACATTAAGTAATGTTTTATCATCTAAAAACCACTGTTTTCTCCCAGATTCAACCCTCAAGTCAGTGGGATGATCAATCCTAAGATTTCCTGGATATCCTATTACTCTCAAGATCAATTTATCTTCAAAAAGAGGTGATTTATAGGCTACTAATTGCCAAGTTTCAAAGTCCAAATCTCTTAAAAACTCACTGCTGGCATTCATAAATTCCCCATTTATTTCTGTTTCTGCAACTTCTGCGTATACTTTTAATGGGTTAAAAATAAAGGATAGTAGTAAAAGTAAAGGGAATATTTTTTTTAAAAAAATATTTTTATTTGATTTTGTAATTTTCTTCATTTTCAGAATCCATCAGGGCATCAAGAGTAACAGCTGTTCTTACAATAGCTTGATATCTTTTGATTATTTTACGATTTTTTTCTATAACTCGAGATAAATTCAAAGTGTCTTTTTCGGAATAGCTAGATGTTAAATCGTTAGAATCTTCTTCAATAAACTCAAGTTCATTATCTTTATTTATTAGAGTTAATAATAAATCATGTAATCTCTTTCTTCTTTCGGACAATTGATTTATTATGAAAGCTCGAACAATCATAAGATAATTTAATAAAACATTCAAATAGATAAGTTTCTTTTAATTAAATATTCATGACTGAAAAAAAAAGAAAAATTCATGTAGTAGGAATTAATTCTTATAAATTTGAGGATCTATCTTGCAAATTACAAAATCTATTTCAAGAGACAGATTCTATTGCAGTTCCAAATTCATATTTTGAAGAAATAAAATCATGGTGCGAAAATTGTTTAGAAAAAAAGAAATCATTTTTTTCGAGCAACAGTAATAAGGAACTTGTTAACTGGCTTAGATCACAAAAAACTGATGTTATTTTAATTTCGAGAGGAGATCCACTTTGGTTTGGCATTGGGAGAATACTACTAGAAAATTTTTCAAAAGATGAATTAATTTTTTACCCTTCAAATACTTGCATTCAATTAGCATTTAGTAAGTTAAAGATCCCATGGCAAGATACTGTAAATGTGAGTATTCACGGCAGAGATTCGACTAAGTTAATTGAGGCTCTTAAAGCAAGACCTTCAAATTTAGCTGTCATTACAGATTCAAATAACAAAAGTCTAGAAATAATCAAAAAAAACTTATCAGAATTTGATCTGATTGACATCTATGATTTTTGGCTCTGTGAAGAAATAGGCTTCGAAAATGAAAAAATCAGGAAATTAAATCTTAAAGAGTCATTACCATCAGATATATCAAATTTGAATATTGCTATTCTTTCAAAAAAAAAGGAAAATTATTCGAACAACAATCTTCCACTATTCGGAATCAATGACAATGTTTTTAAGACTTTTGATGATAGACCAAATTTATTAACTAAAAGGGAAGTTCGCATTCAAATATTAGCTGCTTTAGAGCTCCCAAGAAATGGTGTCATTTGGGATATAGGAGCAGGTTGTGGTTCAATTGGTTTAGAGGCACTAAAGTTAAGGCCTAATTTGGATTTGTTTTGTTTCGACAAAAGGATTGGTTCAAAGTCATTAATACTAGAAAACTCAAAAAGGCTTGACGTCAAACCAAAATTTATTTTTGAGGAAGACATCAATTACACCTTGAATACGAGAAATTTAAGTTCTTTTGAAAACCCTAATAGATTAATAATTGGAGGATGTGATAAAAAAACTAAACTCCAGATTATTAATAAACTTGCGCAAGATATGGATATTGGAGACATTATCGTTATCCCAATAATTAATATTCAAACTATTAAAGAATTGACAGAGGAATTGGAAGATAAAAATTTCAAAACAAATTTAAATTTAATTCAGACCTATAAAAGCTTAAGTATTGCGGAGGGAATGAGACTAGAACCAAATAATCCTGTTTTTCTATTAAAAGGGAAGAAATAAATTCAAATAATTGTTATTTATCAGGTTTAGCCACATGGGGTAAACCCCAACCAAGTTTATTTCTTAAAACTTGGAAAAATTCGTGATCTTCAAGTCTAATAAATTTTACTGAGTGTTTACTTTTTCTTATTAAAACCCTATCTTCAGGCCAAACATAACAACCAGCATTGCCATCAACAACCATTACTAACCTTTCAGGAGTTGCAGGAAAAACAGTTACTGGCTCTGAATCATTAAAAACCAATGCCCTAGAGGCCAATGAATGTGGAGCAATTGGAGTTAATTGCACGACTGGGCAGTCGGGTGTGATAACTGGTCCTCCAGCACTTAGAGAATAAGCGGTAGAACCAGTTGGAGTAGATAAAATTACTCCATCAGCTGAAATATCCACAGGGGCATGTCGCCCTATAGAAATTTCAAAGTGACACATACTTGTTAGAGGTTCTCTATGAAGAGCCATCTCATTAAGGCAAAGAGACTCCCATCTCCTCTGATCATTCCTCATTACGCTAATGATAAAGCAAGTTCTTTCTTCAATATCCCAATTTCCAGCAATTATTTTATCTATAGCCTCATCTAGGTTAGATAAGTAAGCTTCCGCAAGAAATCCTAAATGACCAGTATTTATTGTAAGAATTGGAATTTTAGCAGGTGCCGTTTGCCTTGCAGCAGAAAGTACAGTCCCATCTCCACCAAGAACAACTGCAAATTCCATTGATGAATCAAACCCCTCAGGGACACAATTCGTATATCCCAAAGGACGTACATGTTGATCAGGATTTGCGAACCCAACCATCCCTCCAGAGCTACTAACTCTTACAACTTCAAAATTAGATTTTTCCAATTTTTTTTGAACAGAAGTTGCAGTTTGAACAGCTAGTTCCTTGCCATCATTAACGATTAGTCCTGCTTTACGTACCAATCAAAAAATTAAAACTAGGACTATCTTAAACTAATTTGTTGGACAATCCTAATTTAAAAATTAAATACTATTAGAACTGTTCTAAGAATCTAATATCATTTGTATAAAATTTTCTGATGTCTTCGATCTGATGTCTCACCATACAAAATCTCTCAACTCCTAATCCTGCTGCAAAACCAGTCCATTTCTCAGAATCAATTCCTAATTTTTCTAAGACCTTTGGATCAACCATTCCGCAACCCATTACTTCTAACCATTTACCTTTCCACTGGACGTCTACTTCTGCTGAAGGTTCAGTAAATGGGAAATAACTAGCTCTAAATCTTACAGGAATATCTCCAAAAAAGGCCTTTAAAAATGTAAGAACTGTTCCTCTTAAATGACTAAAATTAATGTCTTGATCGATACATAAAACCTCAACCTGATTAAATACAGGGGAATGAGTAGCATCTACTGCATCTCTCCTATATACTCTCCCGGGAGCAATAATTCTTACTGGAGGAGGATTCTTCTCTAAGTACCTTATCTGAACAGGAGAAGTATGGGTCCTTAAAAGTCGATTTTCATCTAAGTAAAAAGTATCCTGCATATCTCTTGCGGGATGATTTTTGGGTATGTTGAGAGACTCAAAATTATAAAAATCAGTTTCTATTTCAGGGCCACTTTCAACTGAGTATCCTAAACCACAAAATATATCTATTATTTCGTCTTGAGTTGAAATCAAAGGATGTTTATTCCCAGGGGGAGTTCCAATTGAAGGGATAGTTACATCAATTTTTTCTTTTTTAATCTTTTTATCCAAGGCTTCGCTGTTTAGTTTATTTTTTCTTTCAGTTATTAGTTCTTGCAAATTTATCTTTATTAAGTTTGCCTTCTGGCCAATAATTGGTCTATCAGTAGAAGATAATTGACCCATTGTTTTCAAAATAATTGATAAATCACCTTTTTTCCCTAGCAAGGAAATTCTCAATTGATCCAGTTCTTCATGAGTATTAGAATTATCTATATTATTTTTTGCTGTTAGAGAAAGATTATTTAGTTTTTCCTCAATTTGACTTAATGATTCAATTTGACTCACTGATATAGTAAAAATAAGTATTGCTTTATCTTACTTAAATATCGTCCATAAATAAAATGTCTTGATTAATGAAACCGTTAAATATATTAATTAGCAATGATGATGGCGTTTTCGCAGCGGGGATAAGAGCTTTAGCAAAATCAGCCCAAAAAAGGGGACATAAGGTAAAAGTAGTATGTCCTGACCAAGAAAGATCAGCTACTGGTCATGGTCTTACTTTGCAATCCCCATTAAGAGTAGAAAAAGCTGACGAATTATTTGGAGAGGGTATTGAAGCTTGGGGATGTTCCGGCACACCTGCTGATTGTGTCAAATTAGCACTATCTGAACTCTTGGATCAAAAACCTGATCTGGTACTATCCGGAATAAATCACGGACCCAATTTAGGGACAGATATTTTTTGTTCAGGCACAGTCGCTGCAGCTATGGAAGGCACTTTAGAAAATGTTCCTTCCATGGCAATAAGTGTTGCTAGTTTTAAATGGAAAAATTTTGAATTTGCTGGAGAAATTGCAATGAATATTGCCGAACAAGCAATTAAGGATAGTTGGCCAGCTTCACTTTTATTAAATTTGAACATCCCCCCCTGCGAAAAAAACAAGATAAAAGAATTATCCTGGACAAGATTATCGGTAAGAAAATATAAAAATCAATTTTCCAAAAGGGAAGACCCTAGGGGCGATGATTATTATTGGTTAGCAGGAGAAGTTGTTTTAGATCTTAAATCGAAAGGTTACGGTCCTAAGAATTGGCCTAGCGATGTATCTCAAATACAAGAAAATAAAATATCTCTTACACCTGTAGAACCAGATTTATTTTGGAGAGGTAATTTAGATGACTTACCTAAAATTAATAATTCATTTGTAAATCCTCCTTAAAAGCCATAAAGAAAAGCAAAGTCCAAAAAAATGAGCAGCGATAACTTGCGTGTTACTGAGAACTGATAATATTTCAAGACCAGTAATTGGGATATCAGATGTCGCTGTTATCAATTGTCCAGTTGTTTGAGAGGATGCTTGTATGAATAAGGCTCCCATAAGAGCTTGATATCCAATTAATCCAAACAAAATTCCAAATAAATCAACTATTAGTCCTCGTTTTATCAATTTACCGGTTTGTCCTCTTGAGGGTCTAGCGTTGCTTGCGATTGCTCTTCCTGTTCTAACTATTAACCAACCTTGCCAAAGACTAAAAAGTAGTAAAATCAGGGATATTGTTGTTAGTGATAGACCAGGCGCTAAGCCAAGCTGTCCTTCACTGTTATTTACAACATTTGAAAAAAGCAAAACAGCTGCAACAACAACACCTAAAATGGATTGAACCCAAAAGCGTATCCATCCAATGCGTCGCATTCCAAATGAAAGGGACTGAAAATCCATTTTGTCAGACATTCATTTGATTGAATAACTGTAATCAATCCAAATTTGCCACTAAAATCATAAAATTGCACGTAATCTTTTGATCTCTTTAATATCGCCATCTGAAGTTAAGAGTCCCACTTCAATAGCTATTGGAAGTTTTGATGGCCTTCATGCTGGCCACAGACAATTAATAAAAAGTGTAGTTGAAGAAAATCAATATACCCCAACAATTGCAAGCTTCTGGCCTCATCCCCGAGAAGTTCTTTACAAAGAGATGCGTCTTAGACTAGATCTCCCTAATGAAAAACTATCTATTCTTGAAGATCTGGGGATTGAACAATTAGTGCTGATTCCTTTTGATATGGAACTATCCAAATTAAGTGCAGAAAGATTTGTAAGAGATATTTTAATAAATCAATTACAAGCAAAAAAAATTTCTGTAGGTGCTAACTTTAAATTTGGTTTCAGAAGAAGTGGAGATATAAATACAATAAAAAATTTGATTAAGGATACGGATATTAAACTAAAAATTACTCCAATTTTAGAAGACAAAGAAGGTAGAATCAGCAGCAGCAGAATAAGAGATTTATTAGAGAAAAGTGATCTGAAAAATGCTTTCAAAATTCTTAATAGGCCTTATAGTTTTAATGGAAAGGTTGTTAAAGGTAAAGGAATTGGGAAAAGTATAGGATGGCCTACCGCAAATCTTGAAATAGATGGCAGAAAATTTCTACCTGGAGAAGGAGTTTACGCATCTTGGACAACCATAGAAAATTCCAACCAAAAAATTGAATCTATTATGAATCTTGGCTCTCAACCAACAATAAATCCTTTATTGCCTTCTGCAGTTGAAGTTCATTTAATAAATAAAGATATCGATCTATATGGTTTAAATCTGTCTGTAGAACCAGTTGAAAAACTTAGATCTCAAATCAAGTTCAAAAATATAGCTCAACTTTCTAATCAAATCAAAAAAGATAGAGATAATGCTCTAAAAATTTTTAAAACCTACAAAAAATAAATTACAAATGCTGAATTCCAATAGTAAAGAAGCTGAAGATTTAAGAATTTATCAAATTATTGACGCTAATCTAGATAGAGCCAGAGAAGGACTAAGAGTATTAGAGGATTGGGCTAGATTTGGTCTAGGCAAAGAAAAATATGTTGAAAAGATTAAAAATTTTAGACAAATTTTAGGAAAAAATCATTTAGAAGTTTATAAACAATCCAGAAATCGCATTGAGGACAAATGTAAAGGATTGACTCATCAAGAGCAATTCAACAGAAAAACTTCTGAGCAAATTATAAGTTCTAATTCAGCCCGAGTTCAAGAAGCATTACGAGTTATAGAAGAATTCTCAAGGCTAGAGAATCATGAGCTTTCAAAAATCGCTTCGAAAATTAGATATGAAATATATACTATTGAAATTGACTTATTGAGTTTTAGCAAGTTTAAGAAGTCGGAGGAAATATTAAAAGAAAATGACTTATATGTAATAACAGATCAAAAAGACAATTTATTAGAAATAATAGAAGCGATTTTAATTTCTGGAGTAAGAATTATTCAACATAGATTTAAAACGGGAACTGATCAAGATCATCTTCAAGAAGCAATTCAGATTAAAAATCTATGTAAAAGATATAATTCTTTGTTTATCGTTAACGATAGAATTGATATAGCTCTGGCATCTAACGCTGATGGGATACATCTTGGTCAAGACGATTTAGATTTAAAAACCGCGAGAAAACTATTAGGCTATTCAAAAATTGTCGGTATAAGTGCAAATAATGCAATTGATATTTCAAATGCTCTTAAGGAGGGTTGTGATTACATAGGAATTGGACCAGTATTTGAAACTACAACAAAAAAGAATAAAATACCTTTAGGTATTGAAAATATCAAATCATTAACAAAGGATTTAAATATTCCTTGGTTTGCTATTGGAGGAATCAAGTCAAATAATATTTCATATTTAAAAAGAAATGGGTTTAGAAAAGTTGCCATAGTCTCGGAATTAATGAATTCTGAAGATCCTAAAGAAGACGCTATGATGATTCTAAAAAAGTTGTCTCATGAAAATTAGGGTTAATGGAGAAGAAAAAAAAATAGAACTTGATCAAGAAAATGCTCTATTATCTACAGCTCTTCAGCATATGGGATATAAACCAAACACAATTGTAGTAGAGTTAAATAATTTAATTATAAATTCAATGAAATGGGAAAAAGTGAAGCTTAAAGATGGTGATAATTTAGAAATCGTTTCAATAGTTGGTGGTGGTTAAAAGATGAATTCTTTACATTTTAAAAATCTTCATAATTTTTTAAGTTTAAGCTTGAAACAATAACCAAAACTATCTAGTTTTCGTTTTATATTTTTAATGCGTAAATATAACAATGAAAGAAAAAATTGATAGCAACTCAAGATCCCTTAAATGGGAGCAAAATGGTGAGTTAGCACATAAAGATCTCTCTGAGCTAATAGAAAGATTAAAAAATGTAGAAAGTGAACATACCTCATCTGAGCTTTCTAGATTAGGTACAAAATCAAACATAAAAGATTAAATTTGTTACTTTGATCTTGTTTTTATAAAAATTTGTACCAAATTAAAATTACTGAATATAAAAATAAATGCCGAAAAGATTTCCTGAGTGGGTAAATACAGAAGTCGTTATAAAAGCAATAAAAATGAGAGAAGAGGGGATGCTATCAAAACAACTTAATTTATGGATAGAAAACCTGTTAGAAATAGAAAAAAAGTAATTATTTAGGAACTACTATTAATAATTCTGAGGGCCGCCATTGCTGCTCCATAACCATTATCTATATTCATAACTGCAATACCGGGAGAACAACTTGACAACATACTATTTAAAGCAGTTTCTCCGTCCTTGCTAACGCCGTATCCGACTGAGATAGGTACTGCAATTATCGGTTGTGCCAACAATCCACCCACAACCGTTGCCAAAGCTCCTTCCATTCCAGCACAAACTATTAATACATCATATTTATTAATTTCTTCTAACTGACTCATCAATCGATGAAGTCCAGCTACTCCAACATCTATAAAAGATTGAGAATTTATTCCATAAATTTCAAGCGCTAATTGTGCTTCAAGGGTTACGGCCAAATCGCTTGAGCCGCCTGAAATTATGGCAACTTTTTTATTCGTATTTATTTTATTCATATTTTTCCCAATTGTTAGGCAATTTGCTTCTTCATAGAATCGTGCATCATCATACAAATCTAAAAGATAATTAGCCTTTTCACTATTAATCCTAGTAATGAAAACAACCTCATTTTTACTTAATACATTTTCAGATAATCTACCTAATTGGTCGATACTCTTATCTTGACCCCAAATAGCCTCGATGAGTCCAAGCCTATTTCTTCTTTGAAAATCAAACTTTATATCAAAATTCATCTTTGCTTATCTAATTCTCCCTCATAAATTAATTCAAAAGGATTTTCGCCTAAATTTAGAGCAGCTTTAACATTATCTTCAAATTTTTGTTGAACTACATTTACTTCTGACATTGGTATGCTTTTCCATAATTTCTTACTTTTCCAATTTACTAATATTAAAGCTTCTTCTTTTTCTTTATCCCAAAATAATTGTCTTCCCAAAAAACCATCTTGAGAAGATAACCATGGCTCCCATATTTCTTTTTCAGCATTTAACCAAGCTGCTTTTACATCGGCAGGTACTTTGAGTCTTAGTTCCTCTATGACCATTTCACTTTGATAATTATCCATTGTAAGAGCTTTTAAATTGGGAATATCAGATTGAAAAATTAAAACTACTAAGCATATTAATAATAAACAAAATCTTTGAAAACTTTTTTTCAAATTTAAATTAAATCTCATTTTTTCTCAAGTAGAACTACTGAATGGCAACTTATACCCTCTTCCCTCCCTTCTGGACCCAATTTTTCATTCGTGGTTGCTTTAATCCCAATTAAATTTTGATCAATATTTAAAATTTCAGAAATGTTTTCTTTCATTAGTTTTATATGTGGCATGATTTTTGGCCTTTCAGCAACAATAACACTATCAATATTATTTATTTCCCAACCATCTTGTCTTATCAAGTCAATTACTTTTGATAACAAAAACAAGCTATCAGCATTTTTCCATTTTTCATCAGATGGAGGGAAATACTTTCCTATGTCGCCCAATGAAAGAGCGCCCAATAATGCATCCATTATTGAGTGACTTAACACATCAGCATCACTATGCCCATCTAATCCTAAACTTTCAGGGTGATGCAACTTTACACCTCCAATTATTAGATCTCTATCCTCTACTAGTCTGTGAATATCGTATCCATTACCTATTCTAAATTTCATGAATTGATTATTTTCTTTTATTATTCTCTTACTTTGTGGGGATTTTTTGTAGTTTTCATTTGAAATCAAGTCACTTCTTCTCTCCAATGTTCTTTCTAAACTTTTTTTTCTTCTCCACGATTTAATCTCTTCATGATTACCGCTCACTAAAATATCTGGCACTTTCATATCTTTAAAAGTTAAAGGCCTTGTGTATTGAGGATATTCTAATAAAGAGAAATTATGACTCTCATCGACTAAGGAGTCTGGATCACCAAGAGTCCCTGGTAATAACCTAGTCAAACCATTAATTATTGATATAGCAGGTATTTCACCTCCAGAAAGGACATAATCGCCTATCGATATCTCTTCATCAGCTAAGCATCTAATCCTTTCATCAAAACCTTCATATTGACCACAAATAATTATTATTTGATCCAAAGTGGACCATCTCGCAAGATCCTTTTGCTTTAAAACTTTACCCTGAGGGGTCATCAGCAAAGTTTTACTTTTAGGTGATTTTCTAATTGATTCATATGCCTTATAAATAGGTTCAGGCTTTAATACCATACCTGCTCCTCCTCCATAAGGCTTATCGTCTACTTGTCTGTACGAACCTTCTCCATATTCTCTTAAATCATATAAATTTACATCGATCAAATTCTTATCTCGAGCTCTTGTTATGACCCCTAAATTATTTAATAAATCAAAAGCTTTAGGGAACAATGTAATTACATCAAAATTAAAACCACTCATCTAGAATTCTTCCTCAAAACCAAACTCAATTAACCTTGATTCTTTTTTTCTCCAATTTGGAACAACTTTCACAAACAACTCTAGGTGAACTGGACCATCAATTAATTTTGACATATTTGATCTTGCTGACTGACCAATCATTTTTAACATTGAACCTTTCTTTCCAATAAGAATGCCTTTTTGAGTGGACCTTTCAACAATAATAGTAGCCAAAATAGCTGTAAAAACTTTTCCATTTTTCCTTTTCATTTCCTCTCTCTTTTCTATCTTTACTGCAACACTATGAGGTACTTCTTCTCTTGTATTTCTTAATACCTGTTCTCTTACTAAATCAGATAATAAGTTATCTAATGGTTGGTCGCAAATAGTCTCTTCGCCATAAAGTTTTGGTCCTTCTGGAAGAAAATTAAGAGCCATATCGACTAGTTCAGAACATCCTTCTCCTTGGGAAGCACTTACAACTTGAAAGTTTCTGTTAATTCCAAAAAATCTTCTATATTGATCTAATCGTAAATTCCTAAATTCTTTATTAACCAAATCCCACTTATTTAATGCAACAATAAACTCAGTTTTATTTGCGAGTAGAAAATCCAAAATATATTCATCACCTCTACCAGGTTCTTCACTTGAATCAATTACAAAAATTACCATATCAACTCCATTAATTGCAGATTTTGCGTTTTTTACTAATATCTCTCCAAGTCGATGATGAGGTTTATGAACACCTGGCGTATCAACAAAAATTATTTGCCCATTCTCTGTAGTAAGTATTCCTTTTAATTTATTTCTAGTAGTTTGCGCTATTGGAGAAGTAATTGTTATTTTTTCTCCAATCAATTTATTTATTAAAGTAGATTTACCCACATTTGGCCTTCCTAGTAAAGTTACAAACCCAGATCTATAATTGGCCAAAGACTTTCAATGCATCAATAATAAAATTCTGATCAAAAATGGAAAAAAAAACCATAAATTTAAAAGAAGCTTCGTTCACTCAAGCAATAAACATATCCGCACAATGGTGCAAAGAGTGGGGTGAAGATTTACTCAGCGAAGAGGTTTTAGCAGATAGAATCGCAGAGCTAACTAAAACAAGAAATGGACTCAGAGGATTTTTTGCATATGCTTTATCAGATAAAGATTGTTTTTTGTTAGATAAACTTCCTTTTTCACTAATTTACAAACTGAACGAAGGTGGTGATGCTGTAACAGAAATAGTAGTAAAAAATTTAATAATGAGTTCTGCTCAAATTATTATTCATCGAAGAGATAATAATCATGAATATGAGATGACATCAGAAAACATTTCAGATAGATGTAAGGCTATTTTAAGACTGCTAGAAACTAAGTCAGTGACAAAGTCTGTCAATCAAGTCCTTAGAGATTTAGATGATATGGGCAATAGTTTTGATAATTCCGTAAAGTATGACTCAGAGCAAAAGGAATTCATAAAAAAACAAATCCTTGATATCGCCCATTAAAAAAGCGTAGAAACAAATCTACGCTTTAGGTTAGTTATTTACGTAATGTGTTTAGTCTCTTCTTCCACCGCCTTGAAGTGCAATCATTAATCTCAATATGAAAACAAAAAGATTTATATAAGTTAGATACATACCTAAAGCTCCTGCAAGGTATTGATCATCATTATATCTTCTTGGCATTGTATAGAAATCAACAAAAGACATTGCGACAAATAAGACAGTTCCAAATCCTGCAATAATCAATTCGAGTCCTGAACCTCCAAAAACTCCTGGAGCAAAGAATCCTCCAATTAATTGGACAAACATGGCTATAAGCAGACCTATCAATCCAAGCCCAACTACTCCGCTTAGTGCTTGACCAACACTATCACTCATTCTTTGGCCAGTGTAAGAGGCAATAACGAAGGTTATACCGGTGGCTAAGGCGGCTGTTCCAACCGAACCAATACCAATTGTTCCTATTGCTAAAGCAACTATTCCACTTAAGGTGAATCCAGTTAACAAACTAAATCCTGTCAACAAGGGCAGGGCCTTCGCATTATTTGCATTATTTGCAGCACTTGTGGCTATAAAAAACAAAATTAATTCTGCAATCAGTGCAACTATTGAAAGAGGCTGGAAAAGCCCTGGATTTGTTGCTATTAGTGAAACACCTGCTAAAACGCCTAAAGAAGTTAGAACCATACCTCCACCAACGTAAGGTAAAGCTTTTTGAACAACATTAGGTCCAACAATTGAACTAGTTTGTGCTTCACGAATAGCTTGATTGAAATTACTACTTGCTGGCATTTTCTTTTTTAAACATGAATATATTCTACTCGATTTTTAAAATTTCAGGGTACGGATCTCCAGAGTTATGAAATTACTGATAAGCCTCAATAATTTTCTGAACTAAAGGATGACGAACTACATCTTCAACAGTTAAATAACAAAATTTAATACCTTGAGTATCAGAGAAAATTCTCGATGCTTCGATGAGGCCGCTTTCCTGTTCTTTTTTTTAAATCAATTTGTGTAATATCTCCATTTACAACCATTTTTGATCTCTCTCCTAATCTGGTCAAAAACATTCTCATTTGAGAGCAAGTAGTATTTTGTGCTTCATCTAGGATAACTATTGAGTTGTCTAAGGTTCTACCTCGCATAAATGCCAAAGGAGCAACTTCAATAATTCCCTTATCAATTAACGAATTTGTTCTGTCAATCCCGAAAATACTATGTAAAGAATCAAATAATGGTCTTAAATATGGATCTACTTTTTGTTGCAAATCACCAGGTAGGAATCCCAAACTTTCACCAGCTTCTACAGCTGGTCTGGTTAAAACAATTTTTTCAATTTTTTTCTCGTTCAATAGTCGTGCCGCGCAAACAGTTGCTAAAAATGTCTTACCGGTTCCAGCTGGGCCAATTGCAAACGTAAGATCAAAGTTTTCAATTGATTCAACATATTCTTTTTGCCTTATAGTTCTTGGTCTTAAATATCTTCCTTCTTTAGAACGCGCAAGAATCTTTTTTCCTAGTTCAGCATGTGAAGACGATTCGCCCATATTTAAAGAACTTAAAGCCGCCTTAAGATCCACCTCTGGGACTTCTAACCCTTGTTCCCAAATTGGTCTTGTTAGTTCTACTAATGCTGAAGCTCTCTCAATTTTAGATATGACACCGTTCATCTCAAGTTGTAAGCCTCTTATAGTTAAAGAAACTCCTGTAAGAGACTCAAATTTTTTTTAAAAAAGAATTACCAGGTCCAGATAATGCAGTAGCGGCATCAGAGCTTGGCAAATCTATTTTGAAGTGACCAGTTTTGGAAACTTCCTTCATCTAGTTATTAAATAAGAATAAAAATTTATCAACTCACTAGCTTTCAGCTTCATTACCCTAGCTTTCAGCTTTACTACTTTCATTTTCTTCGTCTTTAGTTTTAGCCTTAGCTAATTTTTCCTTCTCTAACTTTGCTTTGCCAATTGCGATAGAGGGTCTTTCTGTTTTTTCTAGTAACCCTCCCTTTTCTAATAAAGTTCTCACAACATCAGTTGGCTGAGCACCCTGAGTAAGTCTTGTTCTTAAAGCTTCTGTGTCAAGCCTGGTTTCCTTAGTTCTTGGGTTATAAAAACCTAGTTCCTGCAGAGGTCTACCATCTCTTCTGGAAGTGCTATTGCATGCAACAATTCTGAAACTTGCCTCTTTTTTCTTTCCAAAGCGCTTGAGGCGCAATTTAATCATTTTAAATTAATGGGTTTTTAATAATAATATCATTTAAAGGTAAAAATATAGAAACTATAAATCAGCAAAACCTTTTTTCTTTTTATTATTTTTTTGTTTTTTTATTGGTTTATTAGCACTCATTCCTGGCATTCCTCCCATTCCTGGCATTCCTCCCATTCCTGGCATTCCTCCCATTCCTGGCATTCCTCCGTTAGACATTTGTTTCATAAAACCCCTCATTCTTTGAAAATCAGCTAAAACTTTATCTACATCTTTTGCTTCATAACCACTGCCCTTAGCAATTCTTTGTCTTCTTGAAGGCTGAGCAGCGAGAACTTCAGGTTTTTGCTTCTCCTCAAGAGTCATCGAAGAGATCATAGATTCTATTTTCTTAAGTTGATCTTCACCATCTTTGATCATCCCATCATCGATCTTATTCATTCCAGGAATCAGCTTAATCAATCCACCAAGTGATCCCATTCTTTTAATTAATCTCATTTGCTTAACAAAATCATTAAAATCGAAAGTCGCTTCTTGAAGTTTCTTTTGCATAGCTTCTGCATCAGCAAGTTCAACTTCTTTTTGGGCTTTTTCAACAAGTGTCAATACATCACCCATACCTAAAATTCTGCTAGCCATTCTCTCTGGATGAAATGGTTGCAATGCCTCTATTTTTTCACCTACACCTATAAATTTGATTGGCTTACCACTTATTTTTCTTATTGATAACGCAGCCCCTCCTCTAGAATCTCCATCCAACTTAGTTAATATCGCACCTGAAATTCCTACTTTTTCATGAAATGATTTTGTTAAATCAGCAGCTTCTTGACCAATCATAGAATCAACAACAAGCAAAACTTCATCAGGATTAGAAACTTCTTTTATTCGAACCATTTCACTCATCATGGAATCATCAATTTGCAATCTTCCAGCGGTATCAATAATTATCGAATTAAAATCATTTTTAACAGCAAAATTCAATGCTTCTTTTGCTATCTCTTCTGGTTTGCTATTTTTTTCTTTAGCTGAAAAAACTTCCAAGTCATATTGACTTCCCAATGTTTTAAGCTGCTCTACAGCTGCTGGTCGATAAATATCTGCAGCAACCAAAAGAACTTTTTTATCTTTTTCCTTCAAGTAAAGTCCTAATTTTCCTGTTGCAGTTGTTTTACCGGCTC
>QCBP01000014.1 GCA_003279055.1 Prochlorococcus sp. AG-347-I21
ATAATTTTATCAAAATAGAAATTAAATAATAAAGAGAAATAATTTCAAATATGGAATTTCTGACAAGTAATTTAAAGGTACAAAAACAATTAATTTCCTCTAAAAATATCTTATTCATTCAAGACATCGATGGAGTATGTATTCCTTTAGTTAAGGATCCAATGACAAGAGAATTAGAATCAAAATATATCTATGCAGTAAAAGAATTTGCCGAGGAATTCTTTGTGTTAACTTGCGGGGAACATGAAGGTCCCAGAGGGGTTAACAGAATAATAGAAAGGAGTTTAGGAAGCACTACAGAACCTAAAAAGAAAGAACTATATTTAAGAGGTTTAGCTGCCTGTGGAGTAGAGTATCAAGAAAATAATGGTGAAATAAGTTTTGAAGGTGTTTCAGAAAAAGAACTGGATTTCCTTTCTAAAGTACCCAGTTTAATAAGACCAAAATTTGATTTAATAGTTAAGAATATTTTCCCTGAACTTGACCAAGAAGATATCAATTTTCACGCAGTAAAATCAATATGTGAAACACGCTTCTCGCCAACCATTAATTTCAATAGTCTATTTGACTTAGTTAACAAAGATTCTGATAAAAGAAAGCTTATTCAAATTAGTTTTGAAGAAATGATGAATGAAATCATCTTAAAAGCTGAATCCGAAGGACTCAAAAACTCATTTTTCCTTCATATTTCACCAAATTTAGGGAATAAAAATGGTAAAGAAACAATTAAACTTTCTTCTAAATACGATATTGGATCAACAGACATACAATTACTTATTAAAGGAGCAGTTAAAGATTCTGGAGTTTTATTTCTTTTAAATAAATTTATTGCGGATAAAACTGGTAAAGCCCCTTTTGGAAGTAATTTTAATTTTAGGAACTCTCCAAATTCTATTAAGGGAAAAATTGATTTATGCAAAAGAACTATTCAAACAGGAGATATGCCTTTGATTGTGGGAGTTGGTGACACAGTAACATCCAAAAAAAATAATGGTGAGAAAAGTTTTTTAAGAGGAGGAAGTGATAGGTCTTTTTTAGAATTTATACAAATATTAGGTAATGAATTTGGTATTAATAATAAAATAATTTTTGTAGATAGTAGTTCAGGTGAAGTTGAAAGACCTTCTACAAAAAGAAATGGCTTAACAGGAATAAGTGATGTTTACGACAACCTAAAGTTTGATATGGTTTTTCAAAATGGTCCCAAAGAATATATAAGTTGGTTTATAGAACTTGCGAATAAGAGATCAAACTTTAAAAAAAATAGTTGACTTTTAATTTTCGAGTGACAATTTATAAATAATAGATTTATGAAAGAAAAATTCCCCTCAATATATAAAGAGCCTATAGAAACATTGCAAATCAATATAGGTTATAAATGCAATCAGGCTTGTAAGCATTGTCATGTAAATTCAAGTCCTCTAAGGACTGAAAAGATGTCCAATGAAATAATATCTCTTATTCCAAAAATAATTGATAAGTACAAAATCAAGAATCTAGATATAACAGGTGGAGCGCCAGAACTTCACCCAGAATTTAAAAACCTAATAACTAGTTTAAGCAAAAAACAAGTTGATATTATTGATAGATGCAATTTAACAATTTTCTTTGAGGAAGGTTATGCAGATCTTCCTCAATTTCTTGCAAAGAATAAAGTGATAGTTACTGCTTCTCTACCTTGTTACGAAAAGAATAATGTTGAGTTGCAAAGGGGTTTTGGGGTTTTTGAAAAAAGTATTAAAGCCATAAAAATTCTCAATGATTTAGGCTATGGAAAGAAAGAAAATGGATTACAATTAAATCTTGTTTACAATCCTGTAAACCCGATTCTTCCTCCTTCTCAGGAAATATTGGAGAAAGATTATAAAAAAATTCTATTCGATAAATACAATATCGTTTTTAATAATTTATACACAATAACTAATATGCCAATAAATAGATATGAAGAATCTCTTAGAAGAGAAGGGAAACTAAATACTTATTACAAATTACTAAAAGAAAATTTTAATGAAAAAAATTTAAAAAATCTAATGTGTAAAAAGACAATTAGCGTAAATTGGCTAGGAGAAATTTATGATTGTGACTTTAACCAACAGATAAATTTCCGAGAGAATAAAGGACCAAAGACACTTTTTGATCTGTTGGATGAATCATTTACTTTTGACTATGAGGTGGCTGTAAAAGACCATTGTTTTGCTTGTACTGCAGGAGCAGGGTCAAGTTGTGGAGGAACTTTAAGTTAAAACCTGCTAAATGCAATTAGGACAAATTGCTCTTACATTTAAAGAGGATTCAATTAGTTTAAAACCATTAACTTTTGCTGCAACTTTGCCTGCCTCTAAAACCTCATCATTTTCGAATTCTTCTGTTCTTCCACACCTAATGCAAATCAAATGATGATGATCCGGTGTATCGTTACTAAGCAATTCATATCTGTGTCCACCCTCACTGAGTTCTAATTCATGAAGCAAACCCATTTGTACTAAAAGTCTTAAAGTTCTATAAATTGTTGCTAGTGAAACTTTGGAGCTTGTTTTAACTAACTTTTCATGAACCTCTTCAGCACTAAGATGCTTTCCAGAGCCAATATTTTCAAATAAATTAAGAACCTTTAACCTCTGAGGAGTTAATCTCTTCCCATCTTTATGTAATCCATCACCAAGAGGAGATGTGATTACCTTGTATTGAGATGATAAAGACAAAATTAAGCCTTGGCTATTCTCAATAGTAACTCTAGATGAGAGTAAAACAACTTATTTTTTTAAAATGTTTACTAAAGTTCTTCAAAATATTATGTTAAATGTATCTTTATATGTAAATGATGAATGATCAAGAAATATCTTCTGATGAATTATCATCAAAAATAAACGCCTTGATAATTATTGATATTCAGGAAAAAATAATAAGACCAATTTTTAATAAGGATTCAATAATCAAAAACATTAAAAAGCTAATAAATGCATACCAAATTTTAGAAGAAAACATATTTATATCTGAACAGAACCCACTCAAATTGGGAGTAACTATACCTGAATTGTTACCTATAGCAGAATTTAGAAAATTTGAAAAAATGGAATTCAGCCTAGCTAAATTAGAAGATTTTTTAAAAGAACTTAAAGACAAGAAAATTACTAATTTGATAGTTTGTGGGATCGAAACGCATATTTGTATTCAACAAACAGTATTAGATTGTTTACAAAAAGGATTTGAAGTTATTCTCATATCAGATTCCATGGGAAGTCGAAATAGGGCAGATCATGAAATAGCATTACAAAGAATGACTCAGAGTGGGGCGATCTTAACGTCAACTGAATCAATAATTTTTGAATTATGCAAAACTGCGAACAGAGAAGAATTTAAAGAAATTAGAAACATAATAATGAGTTAAAGAACAATAAAGACTGGTTTGTTGTTTAGAGATAATTTAAAATTTTATTAGAGATAAATTTTAAGGGTTTAATTTAATATGAAATTAGTTACTGAAAACTTCCTTCTGGCAATATCTATTTTTTTTATTGGAACTTTATTGTCGATAATAATTTCAAAAGTTTCAAAAATATTTTTTAAAAAGATTTCCAAAAGAACAAAAACAAATTTCGATGATTTTATTTTTGAGGTGATCTCTGGAATTATAAAACCTATAGGTTTCCTCCTCTCATTTTATTTTTCAATTGACTATTTTTTTGCTGATGAAATAACTTTCATCTATGTCTTATTGAATATTTTGAAATTATTTATATTAATAATCATCATAAAAGCTCTCAATAAAGTTTTAATAAGATCTTTAACAGAATCGACCTCGAAAATTAATGATTCCTCAATTAGTTCGATGGTATCTTCACTAACTCCATTGATAAAAGCATTAACATGGACTATTGGCTCAATTTTTTTCTTACAAAATATAGGTGTTCAAATGACTGCTATTTGGGCTTTACTAAGTGCAGGAGGTATTGGAGCAGGATTAGCTTTGAAAGATCCAGTTCAGGAGTTCTTTGAATATATAACAATTTTGCTTGATAAACCTTTTCAAAAAGGTGAGTTTATAAAATCTGATGGAGTCCTCGGAATGGTTGAGAGAGTGGGAGTACGATCATCAAGGATAAGAAGTATTAATGGAGAAATAATAGTAATGAGCAATAGCGCTCTAACTAATGGAATAATTTCAAATTACGCACAAATGGAAAAAAGAAGGTTAGTGCATAAATTGGGAGTTGTTTATGAAACCTCTCCAAAACTAATGAAATTAATTCCAATAATAATTAAAAAAATAGTTGAAGAGACAAAAGATGCGTCTTTTGATAGATGTCATTTCACAGATTTCGGCGACTTCAGTCTGAATTTCGAACTTGTTTATTACATCCCAACAAATAATTATTTGGCCGCAATGGAAGCTCAACAATCTATAAATTTAAGAATTATTGAGGAATTTGCTGTTAATAATATAGAGTTTGCATTCCCAACACAAACCTTAAATATTGAAAGTAACAAAGCCAAATGATCTACAAATCTCTTCACTTAAAATCCATAGTTTTGAAGCCAACTTAGAATTATTTGCCTCATCACTAACCTTACTTTCAACTAATTTATGTTTTTTAAAAGATATAAGTTTATTACTTAAATGAACGTAACCAATATTATTTAAATTTGAATCAAAAACAATTTCAGAAAGTATCCTACCAGCATTTTCTATACTTTCAGAAATTCCTAAAATATTTTTTGCAGCTTTAGAAAAAATTAAATATCCAAAGAGATTAAAACGCTTACTGTATCTAAAGAAACCAAGATCATCATTTGGTATTACTAGACCAGGGGCCCAAGTAATTACAGAAATTTTACTAGAAGAAATTTTTAATTTTTTTTCAAGTTCTTTAGCAAACAAAATATTACATAACTTACTATTTTTATAAGCTTCATCAGCATTAAAATTTAAAAATTGCCCAGTTACTTTTTTTCTTAAATTAACTAGGTTATTAAGTCCCGCTTTCTTTCCTATATTGCCACCTGAACTATTGGGGTCGTGTACATCTGATGATGTAATAATGATTCTAGATTCTTCTTTATCTCTAATAAAATCTTTTAGGACATTTACCAAGTAAAAATGTGCAAGATGATTTACTGCAAAAGTTAGTTCTATTCCTTGTTTTGATACTTTAGGGTAAAAAGAGCCTGTATATTGCAATCCTGCATTTAAAACAAGAACATCTAAAAAAATCTTTTTACTAATAAAGTAATCTTTAATTTTTTTAATATTTTCTAGATCTGAAAGATCACAATTTTCAATAATATTTAAAAATTTACTAAGGTAATTTTCATCAAAATGCTTCTCGATTTTTCTGAGAAATTCATTCTTTCTAAATTCGTTTTTTATTACAACATATAAAATATTTCTCGTCTTCAGTAAATTAATAATGGCAAAAAACCCTATTCCTGAATTACCTCCAGTAATTAAAATATTTTTATTTTTAATCATTTAAATTCCTATATTTTTTTTATGATAAAAAAATAAATTAAGTTTTTTTTATTTTGTAATCTTATAAATTATTGTTAAAACACTGAAAACTTAGTCACTAGTATTTGTGTAATTTGATTATTATTAATCTACTCTCATTATAAGTATTGGATGAAAAATATAATTCTAGGCTCAGAAGTAATAATTTGTTCCATAAATTTCTTTAATCATAAGATTTATCTTTAATGTCAAAAGAAAATATGCCAGATGTTCTTGTTTTGGGTGCAGGGCCTGCGGGTATGGCTATTGCCTCAGCTTTAGGGAAGGAAAAATTAGATGTTGAAGTGCTTTCTCCAAATGGACCAGATGAACCTTGGCCAAATACATATGGCATTTGGGGGAAAGAAGTTGATCAACTCGGGCTTCAGCATTTACTTGAATATAGATGGAAGAATACTGTAAGTTTTTTTGGGCATGGCGCTTTAGAAGAGCAGGACGACGAGAATAAAGCCACGGAACATTCACTAGATTATGGACTATTTGATAAGAAGAAACTCCACAATTATTGGTTTAACGAATGCAATAAGTCTTATATTAAATGGCATCAAGGCTTTGCGAACAAAATACATTTTGAAAAATACAAAAGTACCGTAACGACAAAAGATGGTAAAACTTACTCTGCAAGATTAGTAGTAGATGCAACAGGGTATGATCCTGTTTTTCTTAAATTAAAATCCTGTGGTCCCCTAGCAGTCCAAACTTGTTATGGGATAGTAGGTAATTTTAGTAAACCTCCACTTAAGAAAGGGCAGTTTGTATTAATGGACTATAGAAATGACCATCTTAATGATGAGCAAAAAAAAGAACCGCCAACTTTTCTTTATGCCATGGATATGGGGGATGGGAAATATTTTCTTGAAGAGACATCTCTTGGTTTGGTAAATCCTCTAACAATGGAAAATTTAAAAGAGAGACTTGAGAAGAGGCTTTCTTATCGAAATATATCAATCACAAGAATGCAGCACGAAGAGCTTGGCTTATTTCTTCCTATGAATATGCCAATCCCAGATTTCAAACAACAAATACTTGGATATGGTGGTGCTGCTTCAATGGTACATCCTGCATCTGGATATTTAATTGGTAATGTTTTAAGAAGAGCTCCACTTGTCGCAAAGGCAGTCTCAGAAGCAATTAAAAACAAAAATCTAAGTACCTATCACATTGCTAGAAAAGGTTGGGAAACTTTATGGTCAAAAGAATTAATTAGGAAGAAATCACTTTACCAATTTGGATTAGAAAAACTCATGAGGTTTGATGAGAAACTATTGAGAGAATTTTTTGGTAGTTTTTTCCAACTACCTAAAAATCAATGGTATGGGTTTCTAACTGATACTCTTTCTTTAAAAGAGATTGTATATGCTATGTGCGTAATGTTTATAAAGGCTCCATGGAGTGTAAAGAAAGGTCTTATGATTATGCATGGAAGAGAATTTAAAATGTTACTTAGGATAATATTTCCAAACATATAGTTAAAAAATGAGAACCATATTAATAAGTGGAGCCAGTAGGGGTATTGGACTAAATATTGCACATAAAGAATTAAAAGAAGGCAATAGAATTAGTGTTGGCATAAGAGATTTAGAATCATTAAAAGGAAGCGCTATTGATCCAAAAAAATGGCCAGAAGGGAAAATTATAATCAACCACTATGATGCTTTAAAAAAAATTACCGCCGAAAATTGGATAAAGAATACCGTAGATGAATTTGGAGGATTTGATTCAGTAATAAATTGTTCTGGAGTATTATCGAAAGTTCCTTTCTTATACAAAGATGGTGATGAAGAAGATATTTTAAATACATTAAATATCAATTTTTTGGCAATTTGGCATTTATGTAGGCTTTCTTGGGATCATTTATGTACCTCTGAAAGAGGAAGAATTATTGTTTTAGTTTCAATGAGTGGGAAAAGATCCAAAGGTGATTTAGCCGCTTATTCTTCTTCAAAGTTTGCTTTGATGGGATTATGCCAAACTATGAAAAATAAAGGTTGGGATAAAAATATAAGGATTTCTGCAATTTGCCCAAGCTGGGTTAATACAAAAATGGCCCAAAACATCTCTTCTTTAGACAAATCAAGCATGACACAACCTGAAGATATTGCTGAAATATGCTCAACCATTCTTAAGTTGCCTACCCAATCAGTTCCATTTGAAATCGCCTTAAATTGTAACTATGAAATTTAAGCTAAATTAAAAATTAAGTAAGCCATTGAAAGCATTGCAATTGCAATAAATAAACCTTTTATTCGATTAGTTAACAATGAAAAAAGAGATAAATCTTCAGAAAAGTATCCGCCAAAACTGCCTGTAATAAATAATATAACCATTGGTAGAGATGCGATTCCGAAAGAATAAGATATAGATCTTACAAATCCAAAATTTAAATAATTAAAAATAAATGAACCTAACGTAAACAATAAAAAAGATGCAAATAGAGTTATAGAAACTTCAGCATCTAAAGTGTGAGGTAAGCTACCCTTTAATTCAAATTGCTTTTTACATTCTCTTATTTGTCTTTTAGAAAGCTTTAAATAACCAGTTTCAGGAATTCTTTGCGACTTATATTTTCTTAGTAATCTTGCTTCAAGAGTTTCTGGCTCCTTAGTCATAATTGATGTTAATAATTCATCTGGCTTTAATTTTTTAATTTTCTTTTCAAGATTATCCGTTTTCCCAATCCTATAAAGGTCTCCCACTCTAATAAGGTAAACATATCCCGACATTTGCGTTGTAAAATTAATACTGTACCTACTTAGATAATACTAAAAGAATTAGGGAAATTAAAAGTTTTTACAATATGAAAAACGATATTTTATATTCATTTCGAAGATGTCCATTTGCGATTCGTGCAAGATGGGCCCTTTTAATTTGCGAAATAAAAGTAGAGATAAGAGAAATTGATTTAAAAAATAAACCTCTAGATTTTTTAAATAATTCAAAGACGAAAACGGTTCCAATTCTTATAAAAAAAAATAGTGAAGTTATTGAAGAAAGTCTTGAAATTATCCTGTGGGCTCTCTCAGAGTCGAAAAAGGAAAACATCAAATTAATTTATTTTCCTGAGGACAAAAAGGAAGATATTTTTGAAATAATTAATGAAAACGATAACGAATTTAAATATCATTTAGATCGATTTAAATATGCCACAAGATATAAAGATAGTGATGAAGAATTTCATTTCACAAATGCTATTAAATTTATAAAGAGATGGAACGAACTACTTGCAGAAAACAAATATTTTTTTGGAGATAGCCCCACAATTGCTGATTGGTCTGTTTGGCCTTTTGTAAGACAATTTAGAATCGCTTGTGAAAGTCAAAAAAGGATAAATTATTTTGAACCCTCGATAAAAAACTGGTTAGATTCATTTGAGAAAAATAAAGAATTTAAATCCTTAATGCATAAATACGAATTATGGGAACCAAATTATAGAAAGAATTATTTTCCTTTTAATTAACTTTCTAACAACTTCCTTTTTTCAATTATTCTTGCTAATTCCAAAAAATATCCTGCAGTCCTAAATTTTCCAATATTTTTTTCTTTAAAATCAAGATCGCTTCTAATTTCTGCAGTCTCCGCCATTAGCAAATCTAAATCATTTGATCCAAGACTATACAATTCTCCTAGTTCGATTTCTCTTCCGAGTAAATGACTCCTAAACCACTTCCCCTTGTTTTCTTGAGGTGGAATATCGTAGGGAGTAAATGACATGAAAATAAAATTTAGGCTAATACTATTCTAGGGTTCTTATTGAAACTTTTTCATCTCTACTTTATTAAAAATCAATGCAATAAAAAGAATTACGAATGTAATTAGGGCACAAATTTCTGTCCAATAATCTAACCCAATTTTAGAAATCATTAATGGTGCAAGAACTGTGAATAGTCCCCCAGAAAGAATTAACTGAGCGAAAAGCTGTTTTGACGTAAAAATTGGTAAAGTCTTAGAAATATTTTTAGGATCTGCAAGCCTTAAAAGAAGTAACCCAGAAGCTACTACACCTGTAGAGTTCCCAAACTCTATCAAGCTTTTTTCAAACCAATAATCATCAAAAATAAAGTATGCGAAATAAGCAATGCATATTAAATTCCAAAATAAACCGAAAATAGTAAACACTAAAATAAGTATCCAATTTTCAAAAACGACTGCAATATCTAAACTCGCCATGGCTGTAAAAATTAACAAATCTGTGGATAAAATACCAATCTCCCTTTGCAGAATATTTGAAATAAATTCTGTATTTTTGGTTTTCTCTAAAATATATCTTATAAGGAGCGAACCTATAAGGATAAAAGGGAATACTGGTAGTGAAAAAATAATTTCCTTCGAAAAATCTCCAAAAGAACTTGAAATATACCTTAAAAATTTAAGTAGCAAAACACCAAAAGAAATTGCCAAACCAGAGAATCCAAGATTTATTATAAAAATTCTTAAATCTGCAAAAATTCCTGTCTTATTTTTCCCCTGCAGAGTATCTTTTTGTTCAAGAATTTCCTCAGTATCTGAAAGACCTAAAGTTCTACCAAGGAAGATGAATATGCTACCCAATATTGAAGAGGATAAAAGACCCATTGTTGCCATAGCCAAACCAAGATCTAAACCATTTGGGAAACCTAGTTTATTAAAACTTTCACCGATTATTGATGCAGCTCCATGACCGCCCTCAAAACCTACCTCTATTAAACAACCCATTAGAGGATTTGAGTCCATAGATGGAGGCAGAAAATATTTAACAACAAGGCCGCCGACAAAAAATTGTCCGAAACCTAGTGAAAGAGCTAATAGAAATTGATTAAAAATCGGTTTAACTAAACCATTTATATTCGGTATAGGTCTTCCCATCATTAAAGTTGCGAAGACTAATGATAAAAGAGGAGTAGGAAAATTACTCCAAACATTTATTGTTTCTTTTGGTAAAAAGTGTATCGCACCAAATGGGCCTATAGATATACCTAAAATTCCTGATATGACTGCTATCGGCAATCCAAATCTCTCGAGTTGAACAGCTAGTTTAAATTTCCTTCCAAAAATCAACAAAAAAAATATAACTAACAATCCAAAAAAACTTATCAATAGAGAATTTGAAAAAATATCTTTATTCTGTATCGAAAAAATATTCAATGATTTCAAAAACATATAATTCTAAATCTAAATTAATAAACAAAATTTTTCAAATAAAAAAGGCTCCGGTAAGAGGAGCCTTTTGATATTGGTAAGGGAATTTGAAAATTAATCTTTAAGAGTAACTGTTGCACTATCAATATTACTGATAGCATTTGTAACTCTCTTGAAATCAAAGCCTAGTGCTCTTAAAGCATGCCATAGATGACCTTGAATAAAGAAGAATCCAAAATAGTAATGAACATTAGCTAACCATGCCCTTGAAGTGTACTCACCATCAGGAAGATCAACAGTATCTACCCAATAAGGAGAAATACTAAACTTCAATTCAAGTGGTTCACCAAAGAATTCAGTTGGATAAACTGTTGTGTTAGCTGCACTCCAGAAGGCTGCAATAATTGCCATCCAGCCTATTCCAGCTAGTGACCATGAGAGAACAGCTTCTGCAGAGAGAAGTCCTTTACCTTTAAATTTGGTATATTCACCAACTTGCTTAGTAGCAATATGCCAAGCACCACCAGTGATCTCAACGAAAGCAAGAAAAGCATGGCCTCCCATTACTTCTTCAAGGCTATCAATAGTCAAAAAGTCTGTTTGGTGATTCCAAATTTTGGCCAAATTTAATTCATACTCAACCTGTCTTACTGAACCAATAGCTGGATCATAAATTCCGTGAACCCTTGCCCATTCAACAAAAGCGATAACTGCGAAACCAAGAATAATTAAATGGTGACCAAGAATAAATGTCAATTTGTCAGGATTATCCCATTCAATATTGAATTTTCTTGCTCTTGCTACATCAGAATCTTCTAGATTTCCAGGAAGAAGTAAAGAGTGTAAAAGTCCTCCGGCTGCTAAAACCATAGAAGAAACTAAGTGAACTATTGCTATCGCTAGAACAGGTTTAGTATCTCCCATCGCAACACCATTAGCATCAAACCCTATTCCAAGAGTTGCTAGGTGAGGAAGAACGATTAGAGGTTGATGACCCATTGGGACGCTTGGGTCAAATCGTGAAAGTTCAAAAAGGGTGAATGCACCCGCCCAGAAAACAATTAATCCTGCATGAGCTACATGAGCAGCAATGAATTTTCCTGAGCGATTTGCTACACCTGAATTACCAGCCCACCATCCATAGGTAGTATCTGGATTTCCATAGGTTTGCATTTAGGAATTGATTAGCTTAAACGTTTTGAGAATACTTTAAATTTCACCAAACAGTTGAATTCATAACAAAATTGTAAAGGTTAGTAATCCTAAACTATTACTAAACAAAAATTATTCGTAGGCCAAGACAAGAGTGAAGAAGGTAGATTTAATGAAGAAAAATTATTCTCAGAGATATAAGTTCTATCAAATAAACCAGTATTTTTAAATTCAAATAAGTTAAATAAATTTCATTTTGCTGACATTAAACGATGTTTTGTTTCATTACACCGTGATGGTTATTGCCTCATTTTCAAACAATTATTAAATATGGGATAAGACATTTAATATTATGACTACTTCTCAAGAGTCTTCTAGAAAATTTTCACTAGAAATGAAATCTGAAGTTCATTACAAAAAGGCTGCAAAATCTTACAGAAAATCGAAACAATATATAAATATGATTAACTTATATCCAACTTTGCAAAACACTCTTATTGAGTGTAAGGATGAGAATCTAATTGAATAAATATTTTATATATTTTCCCAAATTAAATAACTAAAATTTATCATTTTTTAGGCTGCAATATTATAGTTTTTTTCAGAATAAAATTTATTAATTATTTCTCTGCACATTTTTACATTGTATAGCGCTTTGGGTTTCCAAGGTTTTTTCTGACCGAGTGGAGAGCTTTTCCAATGAACCCCAGGCTTGAGTATTCCATTTTCACGTAAAAAAGAAAGTTTGATTTCAGTTATTCCCAGTTTTTCCGAGGTCAACTCAGATGAGCTCCACATATCCCCTAACATTGAATTAAGTAAATATTATTAATCCTTGATAACGTTAATTTTATTTTTTTGAAAGGGGTAAAACTTTTAAATAATTATTAAGTCTCAAAAAACCTAGTATTTACAAAGAAAAGAGATTTGAAAGATTTATATCAAATTAAGAAATATTAAATAAAGAATCTTGATTAATGAATATCTCATCGATACCTTTTCCTTTATTGATGGATTTATAGTTAACGTATTCTTCTGTAATCGATTGGTGCTTTGAAAGATTGATCCAACCCTTGTGCCAATTTCCACTATTTATTAATTCTTCATAAGTAGTTTTTAAGTTAATTTCAGAATCAAGGACAGAAACCATTAAAAAACTAATATTTCCTTTTTCTTTAGTCTCATTTACTAAAACAAAATGTCTTAATCCATTTATGGTTTTATTAGAAGTCCAGTAATTTTCCATAATTATTTTTTCTTAATGTTCCCCTCAGAATTTTTTCTAGATATTTTCTTATATTCATTTCTAATTTCTTCTAATAAAAGTTTTCTTTTATCCATGTAGTTAAGAGAATCTTTTTTTGTTAAGTAATATCTTTCTTTTTTAGTTAAATTCATCCAATTATTAAGATTCTTTTTATTGAAAGTTGTTATTTTTTTTGAATTAAAAATTTTTTGTTTTCTATTTAATTTAAGAAAATTTCTTAAATTAAAAAAAATAAATATAAAAAGAAAAATTATCACTATCTTCAAGAACATCACTTTACAAGTAGGTTATTGTTTATCCAATTTTCTAATTTAATATCATTCTCAAAAGATATAACCTCCTCTTCATTCCCATTACCTGATTGATCAAAGAGTCTTATAATAAATTCCCCATTAACTGCCTCATCATCACCAATAACAATAATACTTTTAGATTTAAGTTTATTTGCCTTTTTAAATTGCTTAGAGAATGAGGCTCCGCTTAAATCTAACTCAACTAACAAATCGTAATTTCTTAATTTTCTAGATAAATCCATTGCTAATGATTCAGCAATTAAGCCTTGATTAATGATATATATATCAGTATTTCTTGGAATCTCAAGCTCTTTTCCTGCGAGTAAAATTAATCTTTCTAAACCAATAGCGAAACCAATTGCGGGAGTGTTTGGCCCTCCCATTTGTTTTATTAAATTGTCGTATCTCCCTCCTCCGCAAACTGTAGCTTGGGAGCCCAGAGCCCCACTAGTAATTTCAAAAGCTGTATGAGTGTAGTAATCTAAACCTCTTACAAGATTAAAATTTTCTACATAAGGTATTTTTAAAACCTCTAATTGTCTTTTTAAGTCTAAATATCTTTTATGACTTTTTTCAGATAAAAAATTAAATAATCTTGGTGCATTTTCAAGAACTTTTTTAGTTTGAATATTCTTTGAGTCGAAAATACGCAAAGGGTTTTTAGAAATTCTATTCTGAGAATCTAAATCTAGAGAATCTTTATTTGTTTCTAACCATTTTAAAAAAGATGTTTGAAAATTTGATCTGTCATTAGTATCACCTAACGTATTTATTTCAAGATTGAGTTCTTTTATTCCTAATTTACCTAAGATATCCCAAGCTAAAGCAATAATTTCAACATCACTTCTAACTGAATCATGTCCTATAAACTCAACACCTAATTGATGAAACTGTCTTTGCCTGCCTGCTTGAGGTCTTTCGTATCGAAACATAGGTCCCATGTACCAAAGTTTTTGTAGAGGATTAGACGATATTCCATTTTGTATTAACGCTCGTGCGACTGAGGCTGTTCCTTCAGGTCTTAGAGTGCAAGATCTCTCCCCCCTATCAAGAAATGTATACATTTCCTTACTTACAACATCGGTTCCTTCACCAATTCCTCTTATAAATAATTCGGTCATTTCCAATATTGGTGTTCTTATTTCTTTTATGGATGCTCTAGAAAGCTGTTCTAATAAAATTTTTTCAACGTTTTGCCACTTTATCAATTGATCAGGAAATAGGTCTACTGTTCCTCTTAGGTTTTTTAAGTTATTCAAAGTTCTAAAAAATAATTCAAAATTTTTAATTCATCTAGAAATTAATCTTTGATTGGTTATTTTGTGAGACAATTTTAATCTAACATTTAGAAAAACTCTTGGGAATTAATAAAAGTAAAGAGAATCAACATTGCGGTACAAAACCAAAAAAAATTGCTTTTGGAATAGCACCTCTTGGTATAGTTTCAATAGGAATAGTGCCAATGGGAGTAGTAAGTATAGGGGTGGTCCCAATGGGTGTATTTTCTTTTGGTGCTGTCGCAATGGGAATAGTCAATTTATCAGTAGTCGGGATGGGAATTATCTCTGCCGGTGTTACTACTATGGGGATATGGGAGTATTCACCTAATTCTCATAATCATTCCAAACAAATTTCAAATTCAAATAAGGAAAATATGATGTCAGATCTATTTAACACTAAACAAGAGGCTGAAAAGGCTGCTTCGAAATATGGATGTATTGGAGCACATAAAATGGATAATAAATGGATGCCTTGTAAGATGCACTAAATATTTTCTTAGTCAAAAATTAAATAAATGTTAATTTAAAATCTCAACTCTAAAATCAAGATTTTTTGCCTCATCAGTAGTTAATTTTCTTGACCAAGCTCCTTGCACAGGACTATTCCACCTAAACCCAGCATTTTTAGCTAAAGACCTATCTTCATAACTAACCAAAGCCTTGTATAAAAACCTCGGTTCAGTAGCTTTAAGCAAAAGTTCCTCTAAGTTATCGCATTTTTTGAAGACCTCAGATATATAAAAGCAATCAGATAAAGCTCTATGTAAATTCCAAACTGGTATTGAAAAAGATAAGGCTAGATCAGTTACTGAAGGTCTTGTTTTTAGTGATTTTTGAAAAGACCAATTAATATCCTCTAAACTACATATCCATTTCTTATTAAGCTTAGGCAATCTTCCTTTCCCAAACCATTTCTTATCAAACTCCACATTATGAGCAACGATGAAATCTGAAGATTCAACAAGTTTTAGAAAGAAATTCAATCCATCTTCCCATGGTTGAGAGATATTAGTTACTTCTGCAGAAATACCATTTACATGTTCAGCTTCATTATTATGAACTGGGAGTAAAAAAGAAACTTGTGAAAGTACACATTTAAAAGATACATCAAATAAGATACAACCTATTTCTATCACTTCATCTTTATTTTCGTCTAAACCTGTTGTTTCGGTATCAAGAATTAAAATTTTTTCAATTTTTTTATTTTTATTCGTTACTCTCTCTTCAGAGGGATTGGTGTTAATTTGATCATGAAGAAAATCCAATTGATTTAATTCTTTTTTGTTAAATAGTTCCAATTAACTCAAAATACTTTCATTTATCTTGACGCATTTAATAAATATTTCTTTTAAATTAATATAAATTTAAAAACAGGCTAGAAAATATTTTTTAAACATTTTAGTTTATGAGAGATGACTTTTACAAAATTTCAATTTAACAATTTCTGTTATTGGCCTTCAAATCCAAAAAAAATTGTTGAATTTATTGGTGGAAGTTATTTAGCTTCTAAGCCAGATTTAACTTATAGAAGATTCATAGAGAGTTTAATCAATAAAAATTATGCAGTACATGCATATAAATACACCCCCCAATTTGATCACCAACAACTTGCTATCAAAGCATGGAAAGATTTTAAGAATTGCCGAATATCTTTATCCAAGAGAATAGGGGCATCAATTCCTTCAATCAGAATTGGTCATAGCCTAGGCTGTAAACTTCATTTAATTTCTCCTGATGGCGGAAGAAATTGCGAAAAATTTATATCTATTAGTTTTAATAATTTTAGTGCAAACAAATCAATTCCATTATTGAAACAAATTTCTCAAAAATTAGAATTTAAAAGTGAATTTAGCCCAAGTCCCGAAAGAACTTTGCAATTAATTGAAAAAACATATAATCAAAAAAATAACTTCCTAATAAAATTCAACTCAGACGAATTAGATCAAACAGATAAATTATTTTCATGTCTAAAAGCAAGAAAAGAAGATAATTCTAAGGGGATAATGCTAAAAGGTACACATACCATAATTGCAAGCGCAGGACTAAGAGAAAATTTTTTGGGAGACTGGGCCGATGATGATTTCAAAAGAAATACTATAAAAAAAATTTCTAATTTAATTGATGAATATTAATTAGGATAATTCTTTCAATTTTTCCAAAACAGAACTATCTTCGAGAGTGCTTATATCCCCACTAATTTTTTCTCCAGCAGCCAAAGATCTCAAAATTCTCCTCATAATTTTTCCACTACGTGTTTTCGGAAGAGAGTCAGAAATTATAATTTTTTCAGGCTTTGCGATAATTCCAATTTCATTAACAACATGTTTCTTTAGATTCTCAACTAATTCTGAAGAACCTTTCACTTCTTTCTCTAGAGATACAAAAGCAACTATAACTTCACCTTTTAAATCATCTTTTTTGCCAACGACGGCAGACTCTGCAACTGATTTATGACTTACCAAAGCAGATTCTATTTCCATTGTTCCTAACCGATGTCCTGAAACACTTATGACATCATCAACTCTTCCCATAATCCATATATATCCATCTTCATCAATGCGTGCTCCATCTCCGGCAAAATAAACATTTTTTTCTCCTTTAAAGGAAATATATTCCCAATAACTCTCCAAATATCTCTCTGAGTTTCCGTGAATTGTTCTCATCATTCCTGGCCAAGGTTTCTTAATAATTAAATAGCCACCATCATTCTCATTAACCTTATCTCCATTCTTATCGACAATTTCAACTTCGATTCCTGGCAGAGGAAAAGTAGCTGAACCTGGCTTTGTAGCAACGACTCCAGGCAAGGGACTTATCATTACACCACCAGTCTCAGTTTGCCACCAAGTATCAACAATAGGGCATTTATCTTTACCGATAACATCCTTGTACCACATCCATGCTTCAGGATTAATTGGTTCTCCTACTGTGCCCAAAAGTCTAAGACTCTCCAAATTATATTTATCAGGTATTTCACGCCCAGACTTCATAAATGCTCTTATTGCAGTTGGTGCAGTGTAAAAAATAGAAACCTTATATTTTTGAACAATTTCCCAAAAAGCTCCTAAATTTGAGGGTCTTGGCACTCCCTCATACATTAAGGTTGTAGCACCATTGGATAAAGGCCCATAAACTATGTAACTATGACCTGTAATCCAACCAACATCAGCAGTACACCAGTAAATATCGTCATCTTTTAAGTCGAAAATCCATTTAAATGTCAAATGGGACCAAAGATTGTAACCACCTGTAGTGTGAACTACACCTTTGGGCTTTCCAGTAGAGCCTGAAGTATAAAGAATAAAAAGTCTATCCTCGCTATTCATTATTTCTGGTTCACAATGATCTTTTTGATCTTTTACTAATTCGTGCCACCAGAAATCTCTATCATCAACCATCGCAATATTTTTTTGGGATCGTTGAACAACAATTACTTTTTCTACAACTTTATCTGCCCCACTTTCAATAGCCGCATCAACTGCTTTCTTAAGTTCAATCACCTTATCTTTTCTAAAGCCCCCATCAGCAGTAATAACAAATCTGGCGTTTCCATCAATTAACCTATCTTTTAAAGCTTCTGAAGAAAATCCTCCGAAAACAACTGAATGAGGCGCGCCAATTCTTGCACAAGCTAACATCGCAAACATTGCTTCAGGAATCATCGGCATATAAATACATACCAAATCTCCTTTTTTTACACCAATTGCTTTTAATGCATTAGCTGCTTTACATACCTCTTTTAGAAGTTCTTCGTAAGTATATTTTTTGCTATCTCCTGGTTCACCTTCCCATATAAGTGCAGTCTTTCCTCCAAGTCCTCCCTTAATATGTCTATCTAAGCAATTATATGTAATATTGAGTTTCCCTTCTTTAAACCATTTAAAAAAGGGTGCATTTTCGTTATCTAATACAGTTTGAAATGGTTCAAACCAATCTAATTCAGATTTTGCAAAAGATTCCCAAAATTGAATAGGGTTATCTGATGCTTGTTTTTTTAGACTTAGTAATTCTTCTTGCGTACTAATATTTGAGTTTTCTGCAAATTTTTTTGATGGGGGGAAAATTCTCTTTTCTTCAAGGATGTTATTGATTGAATTTTTTTTATCTAATGACATTAAATAAATCTATGCTTAATAAATTTAGTCGAAAAAATTAAGGTTTTCAAAAATTTTAATATTAATTTAGCTCAAAGATTTATTTGTAATAGATCTAATAAATTCGACTTAGAACAAATTCTGGAAGAGCCATTAAAGCTCTTTTATATTCTGAATCAGGAAGCCAGACTATAGCTTCTTTAGAAAGCATTGCAAAATCCTCAGCTAGTTTCCTAGAACTTTCAATAGCTTTAGAGTTCATGATGATATTAAGAGCATCATCTAAATCATCTTTTTCAGCAAGTTCCCTGTTAATAAGAACTGACAATTGTTTATTTTCTTCTAAGGCATATAAAACTGGGGCGGTAAGATAACCGCTAGCAAGATCACTTACGGCTGGTTTTCCAAGTTGTTTATCACTTCCAGTAAAGTCAAGAATGTCATCTACAACTTGGAATGCCAAACCAATATTTTTGCCAAAATCGTACAATGAGGTTAAGTTTTCGTCATTAATTCCACTTAAAACTCCAGCTGCTTTGCAACTATTAGCAATTAATGATGCTGTTTTACAATAGCTTTTGTTGATATATTTGGAAAAAGATTGAGCCGAATCAAATCTATTTAAATTTTGTTTGATTTCGCCCTCTGCTAAATCCATTATTACTCTACTAAGCAATTTAACAACATTTACATTGTCAAGATTTGCTAGATGCCAACTTGCTTGAGCGAATAAAAAGTCTCCCGCCAAAACAGCAACTCTGGTATTAAATCTGCTATGAACTGTATCTACTCCTCTTCTTGTAGACGCCTCATCAACAACATCATCATGGACTAATGAGGCAGTATGAATCATCTCAGTTATTTCAGCAAGCCTCTTATGTTTGCTTGTCAAGCAAAACTCAGGTGATATAGCTTTTGAAATCAATAAAACGATACCTGGTCTTAACCTTTTCCCACCAGCACTAAAAAGGTGTTCTGCTGCGGCTTGAAGAATTGGGTGACCAGCTCCTATTAGATTTTTCAGTTCTAAAATAAGATCATCAAGATCATTTTCAACTGGTTGTAGTAGCTCTGTTACTGTATTCATGATTGACCTCCTCTATATCTTAAGGAATCAAACATTACTTCGGAGGTTAACCAACCTAATTTCTTTATTAATTCCAAGCCAAAATTTTACTTTATTACAAAACTCTTCTCTTTCTGAAGTAACAAAAAATTTTACATTTTCGAAAGAAATACTCTCATAGCGGTCAGTTTTTGGAATAGCGAAAGATTCATTAAATTTTTTTATTAATGCTACAGATGGATCAATAATTTCTATATTTGAATCTAATTTTTTTCTTAAAAAGTCATAAATTAAAGGATAGTGACTACATCCAAGTATTAATTCTTCAATATTTTTATCTACTAGTGGTCTTAAATATAATTCTGAAAGACTATTTAACTTATCAAGATTTAATTTTTCTTTTTCAATTTCTGATACAAATTCTGGACATTCTTGCTGAAACACTATCGTATTCTCTTTTTTAGCATTTATAGCTTTCATGTAATACGATGATCGAACAGTTGTTTGCGTTGCTAGGACACCAATTATTTGTTTATCAACAATATCCGATACTGAGTTTATAAGGTCAAAACAAGGGACCTTTAAATTATCTTCTAGAATATCAAGACCACACGCATTTGTAGTATTACAAGCAACTAAAAGTGCATCCAAATTTTTATCAACAAAAAAAGTACAAATCTCCTTTGCAATTAATCTTATCTCTTTAGAATTTTTGTTCCCAAAAGGTATTCTTTTTGTATCCGCCAAATAAAAAATTTCTACATCTTTACGTGTTTTTAGTAAAGAATTAAGAATAGTAAAACCACCTATTCCGCTATCAAATATACCTATTTTAAGTTTCACCCTACTTTATCTAGATATTCGAGGATGCCTTTTGCAATTGCATAGGCTAATCTTTTGCGATGAGTTATTTTTTCTAATCTTCTTGCATCTAATCTTCCCGTTAAAAATCCAATTTCTACAAGTACTGCAGGCATCCTAGTATTTTTAATTACATAAAATCGACCTTGTTTAACTCCTCGATCAGGACTCCCAGGGGAAACTCTTAAAATTTGTTTTTGAATTCTTTTCGCGAGTAATCTTCCTCTCCACCCTCTGTAATAAAAGGTTTCCAATCCATTTATGTCCCTTCTTTTACCTCTTGAGGCATTTGCATGAATACTTACAAAGATATCTGCATGCGTATTGTTAGCAATGGAAACTCTTGGAGGTAAATCCAAATCAACGTCATTGGTTCTTGTCAACTTTACTTTGACACCTTTCTCAGAAAGCAAATTTTTAACTATTTTTGAAACCTCCAGAACAACATCTGTTTCTCTAATGCCACCAATACCTATTGCACCTGGATCAGGTCCTCCATGTCCTGGATCGATTACGACCTCAAACTTGTTTTGTTTTACCTCTGGCAGTCTCAAATAAACATAATTATTTTTCTTCTTATTAATTAAATTTTGATTTACTTTTATATTTCCTCTTTTCTTTTCAACTAAACCTTCACCAATCTTTTTAAATGAATATTTTGGATTAAATAGTTTAATTCTCCATCTATTGTGATCTAATCCAACCATTTGCCAAGTCAAAGGTTTCAAATAAGTGTCTTCTTTAAATTCAATTACTAATCTTGTTTTACCCTTATTTGGTTTACCTAATCTAATTTCTTTTATTGGACCATTACCTTTTATTGTTCTGGGATTTTTTAATTCTCCAGTAAAATCTACCCAGAATCTGTCTCCGTATATTTGGTTAGCCTTCTGAAAATATGCTTTTAAATTTGAATTTGATTTGGTTCTTAATTCTAAAACTCCATTATTTTTTATAGCCCATGCTGCAAGAGCACTTGAAGATTTAACTGGCAGGATTGAAGTATTTAATAATAAAAAAACGGATAAATAACGAAAAAGTTTATTATCTGAAAACTTTATCATTAGTTTGAAAACAATTTGTTTTTTCTATGTTTAAGGCTTGGCATCTGCTCCCTAATTTTCTTTACTCTTTCTTTATCAGCAGGTGCTATTGCAGCTCCCTGAGTTTTTCCGGCATCAGATAAAACTGTCCCCCAAGGGTCAATTACCATTGCATGGCCATGACTTTGCCTTCTCCCATAATGAATTCCAGTTTGAGCTGGAGCGACTACATATGCTGTATTCTCAATTGCTCTTGCTTGTAAAAGGATTTGCCAATGATCTTTTCCAGTGAATGCTGTAAAAGCTGCGGGAATCATAATTAGCTCTGCTCCATTCGAAGACAAATATCTATAAAGTTCAGGAAATCTTACGTCGTAACAAATCGATAATCCTATTTTGCATAAACCTGGGACATCTACAACAGGTGGATAATCTCCCCCAGATAAAATAGTGGACGATTCCTTGTATAAATTTCCATCTGGCAAATCAACATCAAACAAATGAATCTTGTCGTATTTTGCCAAAATCTGTCCATCTTTCCCAAATAAGGCTGACCTATTAAAAGTATGACAGTCATCACCCGCAGGAACAGGATACCCACCTCCCAAAAGAAATACTTGATATCTTTGAGACATGGTTTTTAGAAAATTTGCACACTTTTCTGACAATTCAGAAGCTAATCTAAGTTTTTCATCATCTCCTCCTAAAAAAGCAAAATTCTCAGGCAATCCTATTAATTCAGCACCTCTTCTAGCAGCTAATTCAATCTGTTCTTCTGCTTCAGTAAAATTTGCTTCAACATTTGAAGTACTTGTAATTTGCAATGCGGCTACCAAAAAATCAGTCAAGACTTTACTCCTAATGAACAAATTCGTAAATCATGAAGTACGAATCACACCTCTTTCAACTTGAGCCGGAACAATATCTAAGCAATCAAGTTCAGAGCAACATTTAAAATCATCCTCATAATCTCCAAGACTTGTCAATCTTTTGCCATGGGTTGCTGTTTTTAAACATTTCAAAATATCATTTTTCCAGACGTCCCAAAGTGCCAAAGCAGCCTGTAATTCGTCATTAAGAATATTAATTTCTAAATCAGAGTTCTGTTTTAGGTATGAGGCTAAAGCACCAGCAGCTAAAGAATCCTCAAGTGAATAAGAGCCTTCCCAACCACTACCAAGTATTAAAACATTTTCACTTTTTAATGCAATGATTTTTTCGGCAACTGCTTTCCTATTTGGGAGACCCATAGCGAATAAATGCTTAGCATTTTGAACTTTTTGCAATGATTTAGTCCCATTAGTCGTACTCATAAATAGTCTTTTACCATTAACAACTTTTTTTGTAACTGATAAAGGAGAATTCCCTAAATCAAAGCCCTCAATCTTCTTTCCGCCTCTCTCTCCAAGCATTAGTCTCTTGTCAGCTTGCCACTTAATTGCAGATTCTTTTAATAAATCTAAATCTGCAAAAACTTGTATTGAATCAGCTCCATTTTTTAAAGCCCAAGAAATTGTGGTTGTAGCTCTTAAGACATCAATAACTACAGCAATGTCTGGACTATTTTCAGGAACATCCTTTGCAACGTGATAATAAGTAAGATTAATAATCAAATCCCTTTTCTGAATTTATTATAGAAAACAGTAACTTAATTTGATTATTTTTTTTTTAAAAACAAACTTATTGATAATATATATCTAATTTGTTTTACATAAAAATTATCAAGTATTTAATTTGAAAATGAATAATATCCGCACAATAAAAGGTGGAGTTAATCTAAAAGGAAAAGTAAAAGTACCTGGAGATAAATCTATTTCTCATAGAGCTCTAATAATAGGAAGTATTGCTAAGGGTGAGACGACTATTGAGGGTTTCTTACATTCTGAAGATCCACTTTCAACTGCTGATTGTCTTAGAAAATTAGGTGTAAACATACCAGAGATAAAAGAAAATGAGCCTTTTACGATTTCAGGATTGGGTCTTGATGGATTAAAAGAACCCAAAGAAATTCTTAATTGTGGGAATTCGGGAACAACCATGAGATTATTAATGGGGTTACTTGCCGGTCAAGAAGGCAAGAATTTTATCTTGACAGGTGACATTTCTCTTAACGAAAGGCCAATGGGGAGAGTGGGCAAACCATTATCGTTAATGGGTGGCAAAATTTTTGGTAGAGAAAAAGGAAACAAAGCTCCCATCTCAATTGATGGGAATAAACTAAAAGGATGTGTTATTGGAACCCCTGTAGCGAGTGCTCAAGTAAAATCTGCAATCTTATTAGCAGGCCTCAATGCTTCTGGAACTACTTCTGTTATTGAACCAGCATCTTCAAGAGATCATACTGAAAGAATGTTAAAAGCATTTGGAGCAAACATCAGTATCAGAGGAGAATTAGGAAGAAATGTAGTTATCAAGTCAGGGGGTAACTTGATTGGCCAGAGAATATTGATTCCTGGAGACATAAGCTCTGCTTCTTTTTGGATGATCGCTGCATCTATTGTTCCAAATTCAGAGGTTTTAATTCAAAATGTCGGATTAAATCCCACTAGAACGGGGATTTTAAATGTAATGGATTCAATGGGGTGCAATTATGAGATTTTAGATAAATCGACTATTGCGGGTGAACCCATTGGATCTATTAAAGTAAAGACTTCAAATAATTTAAGATCATTCACGATTGAAGGAGATATTCTCCCAAAACTTATAGATGAAATTCCTATCCTTACTGTTGCTGCCTGTTTTTGTAATGGAGTTTCTGAAATTAAGGATGCACAAGAATTAAGAGTCAAGGAGACAGATCGATTAAAAGTCATGGCACGGCAGTTGCGAAAATTCGGTGCTGAAATAACAGAAAAAGAGGATGGCTTAATTATTAATGGGCAATCAAAATTTCATCATGCGGAGGTAGACAGTGAGACAGATCATCGAGTAGCAATGAGTCTTGCTATTGCTTCACTTCTTGCCAAAGGTACCTCAAAAATCATGAGAGCAGATGCAGCTAGCGTCTCGTATCCCACCTTTTGGGAAGAGCTTGCCAAACTAACTAACTAGCCTAAAAGTTTTTGTCTGAATTAATAGAAGTTTTAACTAAAGATGGTAGTTACTCTTTAAGAAGTGTTTTTTTTCAAGAGAACTTCCATAGTTTGTTGGGCGCATTTGAGGAAACAAAGTTAAAGTTTACAGCTACTTCTAATTTGCAAAGATTTAAGGGTAAATCTCTTAATGTTTTGGATATATGTTTTGGTTTAGGATACAATTCGGCTTCTTTATTAGATGAGTTAATTAAACAAAAATCGTATTTGAATTTGTATGCGTTGGAGATTGATAAAAAGCCTCTTAAGTATTCTCATAGAAATGAATCTTTCCTTAAATTATGGGCTCCAAAAGTCAAAACAATCTTTGAATCACTTTATCGAAAAGATTACTTTGAGGATCAATTTTTTAAATGTAGTGTTTTGTGGGGAGATGCTAGAGAAAAAATCAACATTATTCCTACATCTATTAAATTCGACCTGATTTATTTAGATGGTTTTTCTCCTCAAAAATGCCCACAAGTATGGACAATTGAATTTTTATCTAAAGTCACAGAACATCTTAATTCCCAGGGTTATTTAATTACTTATTCTTCTTCAGCGGCAGTAAGAAAAACTTTAAGAAATCTCGGATTAGAAATTTTTACTATTAAGCCAAGTTTTAAAAACAGAACTTTTTGGAGTCAGGGAACTGTCGCAATATCAAAATTTGATAAGAATAAATTGAAACCTAATTTCAATTTTGAAAAGTTATCTTTAATGGAAGAGGAACATCTATTAACTAAAGCTAGTATTCCATATAGAGATCAAGATTTAAACTCCAGTAAAGACGATATAATCAAAAGAAGATTAGATGAGCAATTATTCTCAAATCTATTATCTACAAAAAAATGGAGAGAGAAATGGGAAATGACGAAATTATCCGTTAAGAGTTAGATTTAAATAAGGATTTCAAATAAACATGTTAAGTGTTGCGATATTAGCGGCAGGAAAGGGCACTAGGATGGAAAGCTCACTGCCAAAAGTTTTACATAAAATTTCTGGCAAAAGTCTTCTTCAAAGAGTAATTAATTCATGCGTCGAATTAAAACCTGATCAAATTTTCGTAATTACTGGACACAAATCAAAAGAAGTACAAAAGTCAATCTCAAAAGATAAAAAAATCCATTTTGTTATTCAAGAACCTCAATCAGGAACCGGTCATGCTATTCAGGTACTTTGTAGAGAAGTAAAAAAACATGAAGGAAAACTTTTAGTACTTAACGGTGATGTCCCACTCATTAGGCCTAATACTCTAAAAAGACTTTTATATTTACACGATTCAAAAAATGCCGATGTTTCTTTAATTACTACAACGAAAACAAATCCTCATGGATATGGCAGAGTTTTTTTGAAGGGGGGTTTTATAGAGAGAATTGTTGAAGAAAAAGATTGCAATGATCTAGATAGAAAAAATCCATTAATTAATGCAGGTGTTTACTGTTTTAACTGGAGTAACTTGTCAGAAATAATTAATAACTTGCAAAGCAATAATAATCAAAAAGAGATTTACTTAACAGATACAATATCTTTGCTAAAAAATTCCTTAAGCCTCGAGGTAGAGGATAATGGAGAGCTTCAAGGAATTAATAACAGAATTCAATTATCAGAGTGTGAGGAAAGTATTCAGAAATCAATTAAAGAAAAGCATATGCTTAATGGTGTAACTTTTATAAATAAAGCAAGTTGTTCAATTAGTGAGGAAGCTGAAATTGGTAAGGACGTAGTTATAGAGGCTAATACACATATAAGGGGAAATACCAAAATAAATAGTAATTGCATTATCGGACCAAATACTTTTATTGAGAATTCTAATGTGGGATTAAATTGTGAAATTTCAAACTCTACTGTTTATGCTTCTCAGATAATGGATTCTATAAAAATTGGCCCTTATAGTCACATAAGACCTAATTCTAAGATATGTTCCTTTAGCAAAATAGGTAATTTTGTTGAAATCAAAAATAGTCAATTAGAGGAAGATTCTAAAGTAAATCATTTAAGTTATATTGGCGATTCTATTATTGGAAGATCTACAAATATTGGAGCAGGTACTATTACTGCAAATTTTGATGGTCAGAAAAAACATCAAACAAAAATTGGTAAAAATTCAAGTATTGGTGCAAATACGGTTTTTGTAGCGCCAATAAATCTCGGGGAATCAGTTACAACAGGAGCTGGTTCAGTAATCACAAAAGACTCTAAAGATAATTCATTAGCAATATCAAGAACTAAGCAAGTAAATATAGAAAATTGGGAAAGAAAGAAATCCTGATCTAATTAATTAATTCAATAATTTTTTCAAGTTGCCAACATCTGCTCCCTTTTATAAGAATAGAATCACCTTTTTTTGTAGATTTGTTTATCTCTTTAGGTACATCATCAACATTATTGAAAACTAAAAATTTTTTCTTATCTTTTAGAAAATTGTTGTAAATTTTTTCATTTTTTTTATCGCAAATAAATAAACACTTTTCTATTTCTGAATTATTAATTAAGTTGAATATTTCTTTGTGATATTTTTCAGATTCTTCTCCCAATTCTTGCATACTTCCAAATATGAAAAATTTATTTCTCGGTTTTCCAATCAAGTTTTCAATA
>QCBP01000015.1 GCA_003279055.1 Prochlorococcus sp. AG-347-I21
GTATTAATGAAAATGACATCAAAGGTAACGAATCATTAGCTGCTTAATTATTTATGAAATTTTTTTATGAAAAGTTTTGGGTACCAGTTTTTGGTTATATTTTATCAAAATTTGTTTTTTTAATAGAAGGTAAAAAGCAAGACTCTAAAAAAAAATAGATTAATTACTTTTTATCTTCATAAGGTATTTTTAATTACATAATTTAAGTCTATATATTTTGATAACAACAAAAGTTGTGCTTTAAATTTACGAATAAATGCATGTTTGAAATATACATAATTGCTTTTTAGCAAATTAAAATGAACAAAAAACATATGTTGAAGCCATATACAGTGCATTACCGTGATTTTCAAAATATAAGATTAGAAAATTGCTTTTATGCTTTTGACGCTTACGAGGCTAGGACACTAGCAATGGAATTTAATAAGTATATTAAAGAGCATCCAAACAGTATAGACCTTATAAGATGCGAAAAATGATTAAGGATTTTTATTAATTTAAAATAATAATCTATTAAACACTCAAGAATTTATCAATAACCGCTTGACTCAACTCACTAGTATTTCCGCTTGCAACAATACCTCCGCGTTGCATCGCATAATATCTATTGGCTTGTCTTACAAAATGCAAATGTTGTTCAACTAATAAAACGCCAATTCCTGTATCTCTAATTATCTGGTTAATTGCATTTTCAATGTCTAAAACTATATTCGGCTGAATGCCTTCCGTTGGTTCGTCAAGTAATAGAAGTTGAGGTTTGCCTAGCAATGCTCTTGCAATGGCTAATTGCTGTTGTTGTCCTCCACTAAGATCACCTCCTTTCCTTTGAAGAAAATCTTTTAGAATTGGGAATAGATCATAGATAAATGGATCTATTTTCTTGTTCTTAGATAATCCACCTGGTAGTGACTCCATTCCTAACATAAGATTCTCTTCAACTGATAGGTATGGAATTATTTCTCTCCCTTGAGGAACGTAAGCCATTCCTTTTCTAGCCCTCTGATGAGGTGCTTTTCTGTTGATATTTTCACCAATCAAATAGATATCCCCTTTTTTTTGTTTTAACAAACCAATTAGTGATTTCAATAAAGTTGTTTTGCCAACTCCATTTCTTCCAATCAAACAAACCATTTCTCCTGATTTAACATTTAAATCTACATCTCTAAGAATATGACTCTCGCCATAATAAGTATTTAAGGATTTTATTTCGAGTAAATTTTCCATAACTAGTCCTCAGGTCTTCCTAAATAAACATCAATAACTTTTTGGTCTTTTTGTATGGTTTCCATCGTTCCCTCACATAATACTGTGCCCTGATTTAATACTGAAACATTGCTATCAAGTCTTCTTATAAATTCCATATCGTGATCAATTACCACTACTGTATTTTCTCCTGATAATGATTTTAATAAATCAGCTGTAAGATCCGTTTCTTCATCAGTCAAACCGGCAACTGGTTCATCTACTAACATTAAATCTGGCTTTTGACCTACTAACATGGCTATCTCGAGCCATTGTTTTTGGCCATGTGATAAAGATCCAGCTTTAGAATCAACTTTTTGAGCTAAATTAACAATCTTCATAAGACGATCAATCTCATTAAGCTGCTCATCCTTAATACTTTTATTTATAAGGTTTAAGGGACTTTTAGGAGTTGTTACCGATATTTCAAGATTTTCTTTAACGGTTAGATTTTCAAAGATTCTTGGACTTTGGAACTTTCTTCCAACACCAAGTCTGGCTATTTTATGCTCCTTTCTACCTACTAATGATTTCCCTTTAAAGATCACCTCGCCATATGTTGGCTTAACCTTTCCAGTAATTACATCAAGAAATGTTGTTTTACCTGCGCCATTTGGTCCTATTACAGCTCTTAATTCTCCTTTCTTCAAATTTAAATTAAGTTTGTTAAGAGCTAAAAAACCCTCAAAACTAACAGTAATATCTATTAAATTAAGAAGATCTTTATTATTCATTATTCCCCTCCTTATTGGTAACTTCTAAGCTTGGATAGGTTTCAATCTTCCTTTTTAAACCAAATCTTTGAAGAAGATTCCTAGGACCATCTCCTTGAATCCATCCTAAAACTCCTTCTGGCAGAGCTGTTACAACCAATATAAATAACCCTCCTTGAATAAACATCCAACTAGCAGGTAAAGCTTCACTTACAAGACTTTTTGCATAGTTGATGAAAACTGCTCCTAGTATTGCTCCCAATAAAGTTCCTCTTCCTCCAACAGCAACCCATATAACCATTTCTATAGAAAAAGGAACCGTCATAAATTGAGGGGATACTATTCCAGATTGAACGGTATATAATGCTCCCGAAATTCCAGCAAGACCTCCAGCAATAGAAAATATTATCGTCTTAAATATCACTGGATTGTATCCTGTAAACCTAACTCTTGGTTCATCATCTCTAATTCCTATAAGAATATTGCCGAATCTACCTTTAACTACCCACTTTGCAAAAAACCATGCTGCTATTACTAAGAAAGCAGTTATCCAAAAGAACAGTCTTTGCATCGATTCAGAACCTACCATCTGACCAAAAAGTTGTGTTACATCTGTTTTTAATCCATTTGTTCCGTTTATAAGTTTTTGTTGCCCATTAAAGAAGTTAAAGAATACAAGAAGAGAAGCTTGAGTAAGTATAGAAAAATATACCCCTTTGATTCTGTTCCTGAATACAAGAAATCCAATTAAACCAGCAACCAATGCTGGAATTATCCAGATAGCGAAGAAGGTAAAAACAGGCGATCTAAAGGGTTCCCAGAAAAAAGGTAATTTTTCAACACCATATAAAGCAAAAAATTCAGGAATATTATTTGGAAATTCAGAGGAGCTGGTTATTTGTAAATACATTGCTGCACAATATCCACCTAGTGCAAAAAATATACCTTGTCCAAGACTTAGTAAACCTGTATATCCCCAGATAAGATCAACACCAAGTGCAACAATGGATAAGGACAAATATCTTCCTAGGAGGTTTAGTCTAAATACAGGGAGTAAGGTTGGTGCCGCAATAATTAAGGCTATTAATATTATCCAAAATGATAATACTATTTTTTTATCAAATTTAATTTTACTTAAGGACATTAGTTTTCAACCATCCTTCCTTTTTGAGGAAATAAACCTGTTGGTTTAAATTGTAAGAATATAACAATTAGTGCAAATATCATTACTCTTGCCATACTTGTGGTCGCAAAAAAGTTGATTGTGTTTGATAAAGGTAAAGGCATATCTGGCCATATTGATAAGAGCCTGCCAGCTCCAATTAAATCTGTCATTATTCCTATGCCAAATGAAGCAAGTACTGTTCCTAATAAATTTCCTACTCCTCCAAGCACCACAACCATAAAACAACCAACTATATAGTTTCCGCCAACATTAGGTCCTACAGAACCTAAAAGAGATACTGCTACCCCAGCAACTCCTGCTAATCCAGACCCAATTCCAAAAGTAATTATATCCACTTTTTCAGTAGAAATACCAAGACAATCACTCATTTGTCTGTTCTGAGTAACTGCTCTTATACGCATTCCCCATGCACTTTGATTAAGAAATAATGTTATTGCAATTACAGAGATTAGAGTAATGACAATGATCATTAATCTTGTTTTAGGAAATGCAGTACCAATAATTTCAACTTGACCTCTCATCCATGAGGGCGCTGTTACATCAACATTTCGAGCGCTTGCTCTACTAAGTTTGCTCACAGAGGATGATATTACGCTACCTGTCAGGACCCCAGTTAAAGCCGCAAATATCCACGAACTAAATTTAAAATATTTGAAATTTATTGATTCTTTTATTTTTGAAGGGAATGTTGTTGGTAAGAATAAACCAATTAACAGACTTATAACTAGACCGGTCCCGTAAGCTAAAGGTACACTTCTGACAAATTGTTGAAGAATTAAGCTTACGCCCCAAGTTGCGAGAAGTGTTTCTAGTGGACTTCCATAAAGCTTTCTTATTATAGTTTTTTCAAGGAGAATACCTACAACTCCACTAACAATAAAAGCAAGGAAAATAGAAACTATTATGTACGAATTGTAGAAAGGTTTTAATATAGGTAATTTGAAAATTAATTGTGTTACATATGTTGTGTAAGCCCCAAGCATCATAAGTTCTCCATGGGCAAGATTTATTACACCCATAAGACCAAAAACAATTGCTAGACCTAATGCAGCAACAAGTAGTACAGATCCGATTGCAACACCATTAAAAAGACTATCGAGAAGTAACTCCAATTTAGAAAAAGAAAATATTTGATTATATAAAATAAAAGGAGGCGTTAACCTCCTTTTATTTTGAAGTATAGGTTTTAATTAGATTAAAGCTTATACTTTTCTCCTTTTGAAGGATCTGTCCAGTCGCATGCAAATCCTTTTGAACTTGGATGCTTTTGGTTCCATGCTTGAGGAAGAACAACTCCTGTCTCTTCAAGAATTGTAAATCCACCCTCTGCATTAATCTCTCCAATTCTTACTGTTTGAGATAAGTGGTGATTAGGCATAACTTCAACAGGACCTTGTGGAGCATCAAACTTTTGTCCAACTAGGGCTTCCCTTACGGCGTTGTCGTCGAACGTTCCAGCATCTTCAACTGCCTGTTTCCATAAGTAAACCATGTTATAAGCAGATTCTTGAGGATCAGCTACAACACGATCTGCTCCCCATCTTTTCTTGAAACTTGCAGCAAATTTTTTAGATGCAGGAGTGTCAATTGACATCATGTAGTTCCAAGCGCCGTAGTGACCTTCAAGGAACTCAGGACCAATTGTACTAATTTCTTCTTCAGCAATTGAATAATTCATTACGTAGTAACCACTTGAAGGAGTGATACCAGCGTCTTGTATCTGTTTAAAGAATGCAACGTTTTGGTCACCATTAAGTGTATTAATGATAATTCCGCCGTCAGGAAGCGCTTTTTTGATTTTTGAGATAATAGGAGCAACTTCAGTATTTCCTAAGGGAAGGTAATCTTCTCCAACAACTTTACCTCCTAACTGTTTTACCTGAGCTTTTGTAATTGTGTTGGAAGTTCTTGGGAATACATAATCAGAACCTACTAGGAAGAAATCTCCACCAGCTGCGGGAGAACGCTTATACATGAAATCTGTAGCGGGTTCTGACTGTTGGTTTGGTGTGGCTCCTGTATAGAAAATGTTGTTAGAACATTCTTGGGCCTCATATTGAATTGGGTAGTAAAGGAAAGCATCCTTTGATTCGTAGACTGGTAACATTGCCTTTCTACTTGCGGATGTCCAACCACCAAATACGACAGGAACTCCGTCTTGGTCTATAAGTTTCTTGGATTTTTCAGCAAAAGTAGGCCAGTCAGATGCACCATCTTCAACTATGTATTCTATTTTGTAGCTTTTGCCGCCAACTGTTACACCACCAGCAGCATTTATCTCTTCGATAGCCATTTTTTCAGTATCAACAAGAGTTGATTCAGAAATCGCCATTGTTCCAGATAACGAATGCAAAATACCAACGGTTACTGTGTCATCGAAACTTCCGGAGGTTCCACCACCTCCACATGAAGTTGCTGTGACAGCAAGAGAGGCAGTAGCTAATCCTGCCAAAATACGCCTTGAAATTCTCATGAATTAGGATAAATTAGGTAATTGACCCTCATTAGGGGGATAAATTAAAAGTTATTAACGAGTGGCGATTCGTTTTGTATCAGTCGTAACTTTTTGTTGAATCCAATATATTAGTAATGAATATTTTTTTAGTTTCGATTGTTGGGTATATTTGATTCTAAAAATTGAGTTATATCTTCAACTCCTTTGCCCTTACTTAGGTTGGTAAAAAACCAAGGTTTACCTTTTCTCATAAATTCCGTATCCCTTTTCATAATATTTAAATCCGCACCAACCATATTTGCTAAGTCAATTTTGTTTATTAATAATAAATCTGATCTTGTTATCCCGGGTCCTCCTTTCCTTGGGATTTTGTCACCCGCAGATACATCAATGACATATATTGATAAATCTACAAGTTCCGGACTAAAACTAGATGCTAAATTATCACCTCCACTTTCTACAAAAACAAAATCTAAGGGATTATATTTATTTTCTAAATCTAAAACTGCATTTTTATTTAGTGAACAATCCTCTCTAATAGCTGTGTGAGGACAACCACCTGTTTCTACACCAATAATCCTTCCTTCCTCTAAAACTTTTTTATTTATTAGAAAGTTAGCATCTTCTTTGGTGTAGATATCATTGGTGACTACTGCTATCTCATAATTTTTTTTTAGGCGTAAACATAGAGTCTCTACTAATGCGGTTTTTCCTGAACCTACAGGCCCAGCAACTCCTACTCTCAATTTGCTGCTCATAAATTAATTTCTAAAAAGTTTTGTATAGAGGTCATTATGATTTTGTTGTGACATAGCTAAACCTACATTGCCAAAATAGATGTCATCAATTTCTTTGTCCATAATTTCTTTAGAAACATTTGAAATTATTTCTAACAAGTCTCTCTGAATTAATTGTGCTTTTGTTGAACCAATAGGAATAATCCTTAATGCTGCACTAAGTTGGTTTGCACTCCACGCGTAGAGAAAATTCTCAACCATTTCTAATTTAGTAATTTCAAAACAATAACAAGCCCAACTCCACGCTAATGGCCATGAGCTTTTTTTATTGTTTTCATATAGATATTCAAATCCAAATTCTTTGGTTAAATAAAAGAGAGATTTTGCCATTTGAGTTTGTTGTTCTCTAATTTCGAGAGAGTCCTTTGATGAGAGGATCCATTTATCCAAACTCATTAGCTTTTGCAAATTATCTTTTAAATTTTTGCGGTCGTTTATCTCATTGAAAATATCAAAAAAATCTAGTAAAAGTTTCGCATCTAGTCTTATCTGACCAATTTTTAATTCACTTATTATTAAGTCTTTTACCGAATTTGAATCTGTTAAATTTTTATTATGAAGATAACTCTCCATTCCTTCCGAATAACAAAATCCTCCGACTGGTAAGTTAGGACTTATTAATAAATACTTTAATAAGTGACTTTTACTCATGACTATGGGCCCCTGTTTCCGGGAAAAACTTTTTTTTCGTATTTTTTACATCAACTTTAAAATTAAGAAGCATATTTTTAATAACATAATCACTTTTTGTTAGAAGAATGCCTTCTTCGATTTCTACTTCAACGTGCCTATTTCCAAGATGATAAGCAGTTTTAATAAGATCAATTTTGGAATATGAACTTATTTCAATTAAATCTTCTTTTTTAGCAATTATTTCTACATAAAAATTGGACTTATTAGTTGAAAGAATATCCCCATCATTTAATTTGCCATTTCTAGGTAATTGTAAAATTATTTCTTGATCACAATCAGTTAATCTTTTTCCTCGTAAGATTCTTCTTTCGTCTGAACTTAAGGTAAGTTTTAAAAATAAACCTAATTTAGGTTTTTCCTTAATCCAATCAGTTACAACAATTTGTTTATTCATTTTCATAATCAAAATTTTTGGTTACTTTAATTTAATAATTAAAGAAAACAATTTATGATGAAAACTTCATGGGAAGGTAATTGTTTCTTAAATTTTTTCAATAATAAATCAAGTTTAGGGAATTTTGATAAAACAATCTTTAAATCTAAATCAACTTCTCCTTATAAATTATTAAAGTCTACTCATGATCAAGAGGGCAGATGCATTTTGCCTGTTCTACATACTGCAGGGGGATTGGTAGGAGGTGATTTACTCAATTTTGAGGTAAATCTTGAAAAAAACTCTAAGGTTTTGTTAACGACTTCTTCAGCTCAGAAAGTTTATGGATCAGTTGGAAGATCTAAAATCAATCCAAAAGGAAGTTTTTCAAAGCAAAAGAATCTCATAAAAATTCTAGGCAATTCTCATTTAGAGTTTCTTCCCCAAGAAACAATCATCTTTGCAAATGGTTTGTATGAGCAAATTTTTAAAGTATCTATTTCAGAAACTTCAAGTTTTTTATTTACTGATTTAATAAGACTTGGAAGATCTTCATCCGGAGAATCTATTGAGAGTGGAGTTTTTAGGTCTAAATTAGAAATTATGAGAAATAATGATTTACTTGATGATTGGGAATATGTTGATCAGATTGAATTATCTAAGGAAAGTTTTGTGGCCAAGTCAGGTATGGATTACATGCCCGTTTTTGGATCCTTAATTTGGATTTGCGAAAAAGATTTCTCCAAGTCAAAAATAAATAATCTTGTAGGAAATATAAAAAAGATTTTCAATGAAACTAATAATAATTTATCTATCGGAATCCTTGAAAATGGAATCTCTGTACGATTCCTAGGAAATTCTTCTCAAGATGCTAGAAAATGTTTTTTTTGTATTTGGAAACAAATTAGGTCTGTTTGTGGATTTTGTGAGCCAAAATATCAAGGTGTATGGCCTTTACAAGATTCTATGAATTATTAAATATGTTCAGAAAGAACCTTTTTTAAGAATTTATAGATTAATTTTTTATTATGCATCTTTCACCTCAAGAAAAGGATAAATTATTGATTTTTTCTGCTGCGCTTTTAGCTGAAAGAAGGCTTAGTCGAGGTCTTAAGCTTAATTATCCTGAAACAATTGCTTTTTTAAGTTTTCAAGTTCTTGAAGGAGCACGAGATGGTAAAAGTGTAAGTCAATTAATGTCAGAGGGAACTACCTGGCTTTCAAAATCACAAGTTATGGAGGGCATTCCTGAAATGGTTGATGAAGTTCAAATAGAAGCGGTTTTCCCCGATGGGACTAAATTAGTTACTATTCACAATCCGATTAATTAGTTATGAGTAATTTAATTCCTGGCGAAATAATTCCTGAAGAAGGTGAAATCGAACTAAATCTTAGTAAGCAAGTTAAAACAGTAACGGTTTCTAATTCTGGAGATAGACCTGTGCAAGTTGGATCTCATTATCATTTTTATGAAGCAAACATGGCTTTAATTTTTGATCGAGAAATAACAAAAGGTATGCGTCTTGACATACCTGCTGGAACAGCAATTAGATTTGAACCGGGTGATACAACAGATGTCAAATTAGTGCCATTTTCAGGTTTAAGAAATGTATATGGTTTTAATTCATTAGTTAATGGTTCTTTAAATAGTTAAAATTATGTCTTACAAAATTGATAGAAAAACTTATGCTCAAACTTACGGACCCACTACCGGAGATAGAGTAAGGCTCGCTGACACCGAACTTTTTATAGAAGTAGAAAAGGATTTAACTACATACGGAGATGAAGTTAAATTCGGAGGAGGTAAAGTTATTCGAGATGGGATGGGACAGTCTCAAGTAAGGAGAGCTGATGGGGCTGTAGATACCGTAATAACAAATGCTTTGATCGTAGATTGGTGGGGAATAATTAAGGCTGATGTTGGCATAAAAGATGGAATGATTTTTGAAATTGGTAAGGCTGGCAATCCTGATATCCAGGATAATGTTGATATTATTATTGGTGCATCAACAGAAGTAATAGCTGGAGAGGGCCATATTCTTACTGCAGGTTCAATAGATACCCATATTCACTTTATCTGTCCCCAACAAATTGAGACAGCACTAGCCTCTGGAATTACAACCATGTTGGGAGGAGGAACTGGACCTGCAACTGGCACAAATGCTACTACTTGTACTCCTGGTTCTTTTCACATTTCAAGAATGCTTCAATCAGCAGAAGCATTTCCTATGAATTTAGGTTTTTTTGGAAAAGGAAACTCAACAAACGAGAGCAATCTTATTGATCAGGTTGAGGCTGGTGCATGTGGATTGAAGCTTCATGAGGATTGGGGAACCACTCCTTCTACAATAAATTCTTGTCTAAATGTTGCAGATAAGTTTGACGTACAAGTATGTATTCATACTGATACTTTGAATGAGGCAGGCTTTGTTGAAGATACAATCAACGCTATTGCAGGAAGAACTATTCATACTTTTCATACCGAAGGAGCAGGTGGAGGTCATGCTCCAGACATTATAAAAATCTGTGGAGAAACAAATGTTCTTCCTAGTAGCACAAATCCAACAAGACCTTATACAAGGAACACATTAGAAGAACATCTTGACATGTTAATGGTTTGTCATCATTTAGATTCTAAAATCCCAGAAGATATTGCATTTGCTGAATCAAGGATCAGAAGAGAGACTATTGCAGCTGAGGATATCTTGCATGATGTAGGTGCCTTTTCAATTATTGCTAGTGATTCTCAAGCTATGGGAAGAGTTGGTGAAGTGATTACAAGAACTTTTCAAACCGCGCATAAAATGAAAGTCCAAAGGGGGCCGCTATCGCAGGATTCTGATAGAAACGATAATTATCGAGTAAAGAGATATATTTCTAAAATCACAATTAATCCTGCAATAGCACATGGTATTGATAAACATGTAGGGTCTATAGAAAAGGGTAAAATTGCGGATTTAGCATTGTGGAAACCTTCCTTTTTTGCGGTAAAGCCTGAATTAGTTGTTAAAGGAGGATCTATAGTTTGGTCCCAAATGGGTGATGCAAATGCTTCAATTCCTACTCCAGGTCCTGTACATGGTCGACCTATGTTTGCAAGTTTCGGCCAATCTTTAATTAGGAGTTCTTTTACCTTTTTAAGTAAAAATTCAATTGAACAAAATATTCCACATAAATTAGGCTTACAAAAGAGATGTATTGCCGTAGAAAATACCAGAAATATCAATAAATCAAACTTAAAACTTAATAGTAAACTACCAAATATTTCAGTTGATCCTCAAACTTATGAAGTTTTTTCTGATGGAGAACTTCTTACTTGTGAACCCCTTGACGAAGTCCCAATGGCTCAGAGGTATTTTCTGCTTTAGAAGTTTTTAACTAATTCTTTTTCACTTATCTTTATGTCTTTTGAACCTGCAATAGCTAGATCTTCTTGCAGTTTGTTCTCACAAGATAGAACTCTTGACCAACTTGGTAATTGAAGAGTAGTAGGACAAGCCAGATAATTTTCTGTAGCAGGTCTTAATAGTTTCGCAAACTTTTGTACTGATAATTCTTCTTCGTGCCTATCGTATGGAAGTTGATTAACTGCTGAATCTAATCCAAATTGTTTTACACGATCTTCTCCAACTCTTTTGTAGAGAACTTCTAAAGTTGCTAGTTGAGTGCTAGTTAAGGTCTCGGCTTGATGCTCCATGAGACCTCTTAAAACACTTGAAAGTATTTCTGTACACATTTTTTGCAATCCCTCTTTAGATGAATCACCAATATTCTTGTGTTTATGATCAAATAAACCTAGGTCAACCTGGGCTATTTTGGAGGTCCTTACGTTTCTATAAACCTCTGATAATAAACCTATCTCTAAACCCCAGTCACAAGGAATTCTTAAATTCATAGCAAGGTCTTTAGTAAAAGCAAACTCACCTGCTAATGGATATCTAAATGATTGAAGATATTGTAAAAACGGACCCTTACCAACTAACTGCTCAAGACTTGCTAATAAAGGACCCACAAATAATCTTGTTGCTCTACCTTGCAATTGATTTGTTTCTAGAGATAATCTACTGTAAAAAGCTTTTACATATGATATTCCATATGATTCATCCAGAAGTGGAAGTATCATTCTTGAAGGATATAAAGGACTAAAAGTTCTTATATCAGCATCAAAAAGAGCAACAACTTCTGATTTTCTAGTCGCAACTCCAATGCCTTGCCATACAGCCCATCCTTTACCTGGAGTTCCTAAAAGTTCTAATCCATTTTTTTCTTGGCTTTTTAATAGCTCAATTACAGAGGGAGAATTAGTCCATTGAACGTGAACTGGGAATGGCATTGAATGAAAAAATGATTTTGCTGACTTAACTTGCTCAACAGTTTTTGCAGAAAGAGCAATTACTAATTCATTTAAGCCTGTAAGATTTTTTAAAACTTCTCTTATATCTTTTAATGCTGGACGCTCAAACTCTTCATATAAGCAAGGTATTAAAATGCTAGTTGATCTTCTTTTAAGGCTTTTGTTTAATTCTTTAAGTAAATTTCCTGTAACTCCATATTCATGTATTGTTGTGATTAAACCTTGTTGAAAGTCCATTTTCTAATTGATGTGCAGAATGGTATTAATACTTCGAAGATTTTTTCAAAGTGAAGCAAATTGATTCAGAGAAAAAATTAGATAGATTAAAAATTGATAAATTGTTAAAAACAATTTATTCAAATCATACTACAGAAGAAATTAATTTTATTTCAAACCAATTATTACAGATTTTAGATCATTTCTCAGAGAAATCTGCTTATGAAGAAATAAGAGATAAGGAAAGGTGGAATGAATCTCATTCAGTTTTGATAACTTATGCAGATAGTATTTATAAAAATGGCGAGGCAACGTTAATAACTCTTAGGAAGTTATTAAGTAAACATTTTGGCAGTCTTTCTAAAGTTGTACATATTCTTCCTTTTTTGAAGTCTACAAGTGATGGAGGTTTCGCAGTCTCAAGTTATGATTCCCTAGAAGAAAAATTTGGTGGTTGGGATGAACTCAAAAGTATTTCTAAAAATCATGATTTGATGGCTGATTTGGTACTAAACCATGTTTCATCATCTCATCTATGGGTTCAACAATTTATTAAATCCCAAGAACCAGGCATATCTAATGTTTTTTCACCAGAACAAAATCTTGACTGGTCAAATGTAGTTAGACCTAGAAGTTCCTCTTTGTTTTCTCAAATAAATACTGATGATGGTCCTAAACAAGTTTGGACAACTTTTGGACCAGATCAAATTGATTTGAATTGGCATAATCCTAAAATGACTCTTGAGTTCTTGAATTTAATTATTACTTATTTATCTAATGGAATTAAATGGTTAAGGCTTGATGCTGTAGGTTTTATATGGAAGGAACCAGGGACTACATGCTTACATTTACCTAAAGCACATTCAATTGTAAAACTATTAAGAGTTCTTTTAAATAATCTTCTTGATGATGGCGTTTTAATAACAGAAACCAATGTTCCTCAGAAAGAAAATTTATCTTATCTCATCCCTGATGATGAAGCCCACATGGCATATAATTTTCCATTACCTCCTCTTCTCCTAGAGGCAATTATTACTTCAAGAGCTGATATTCTAAACTCATGGATTTTTGATTGGCCCATATTACCTGAAGATACCACTTTATTTAATTTCACTGCATCGCACGATGGTGTTGGGCTAAGAGCTCTTGAGGGTTTAATGAATGAGCAGAGAATTAAGGATTTATTAATTAATTGTGAGAAAAGAGGAGGATTAGTAAGTCATAGACGTTTATCAAATGGTGATGATAAACCATATGAATTGAATATTAGTTGGTGGAGTGCAATGGAAGACTCCAGTAGAGATGCTAAAAGGTTTCAATATGAGAGATTTATTTTGAGTCAACTATTAGTAATGGCTCTGAAAGGAGTCCCTGCATTTTATTTGCCAGCATTACTAGCTTCAGAAAATGATATTAAAAGTTTTTCTATGACAGGTCAAAGAAGAGATCTAAACAGAGAAAAGTTTAAATCAGAAAATCTTTCAGCTGTTTTAAATAATCCTGAATCTAATGCTAATAAAAACTTAAAATATCTTCGTAATGCTATGGATGTTCGATCAGAATTAAAGCAATTTCACCCTTGTTCACAAATGAAATGTTTGTCTAAAGGTAGAAGTGATATTGTTGTAATCAAAAGAGGTATAGGCCCTGGGTCTGTTTTCGCAATCCATAATATGACTGAAAATAAAATTAATTATCAATTGAATGATAATGATCTACCAACAATAATTGATAATGATTTCAATACCCATGATTTTTTAACATCAACTAAATACAATTGCAAAAATATTAGTCTTGATCCTTTTCAAGTAATTTGGCTTAGTGCTTTATAAAAATGATAGAAAATTCTTCTATTTGGGTAGTAAGTGATGTAGATGGTACTTTAATGGATCACTCATATGATTTATCACCTGCTAAAGAAACTATAGAAAAACTACAAAAATTATCCATACCCGTAATTCTTTGTACAAGCAAAACCGCTTCTGAAGTAAAAGTTATTAGAAAAGAACTTAACTTGACGGATCCTTATATTGTTGAGAATGGTGCGGCAATATATGGTGAATCTCTTAAAAGGGTCAATGGAGAAATTATTCTTGGAATAAAATACGAATCTCTTGAAGAAATCTTAAATTTTATTTCTAATGAAATTGATTACAAACTTACTCCTCTTAATAATCTTACTGATCAAGAAGCCACTCAGCTTACAGGTTTAGTAGGCAATTCATTGAATTTAATGCGTGATAGACACTGGAGCATGCCTTTTTTAAATCCGCCAAGTTATTTAGAAGAGAAAATTAATATCTGTTGTAAAAAATTCAATGTTGATATTTTTAAGGGCAATAGAATGAGTCACTTATTATCTACAAAATCGAACAAAGGGAAAGCAATAAATGCTCTTAAAGAATATTCAAATGTTCATAATATTGAAATTATAGGTTTAGGCGATTCTCCAAATGATTTGCCTCTACTTTTAAACTCGGATATTAAAATAGTTATTCCTGGAATAGATGGACCTAACTTAAATTTACTAGATCAATTAAAAGATTTGGAATTTACTTTGGCTTCTGAACCAAATGGATATGGTTGGAAAAATGAAATCAATAAATTAATAAATAAGGGAGAACTAAGTTAGAAAGATGAAAGATTTAGATATTAATTTTCCTCTTGAAAAATTTGAAAAATTAATTATTGATATTGGTTGGGAATCCTTGGATGATTGGTTCAATTTTTGGAATAATAAAAGAAACATTCTTTCAATTGATCAATATTGGAACAATAAGGTAAATGATGATTGGATTTGGGGTTTGGCTTTACCTCTTTTATCTCAGGCTTATAAATTGCAAAATAATTTTTCTGACAGAAAAATAATTGGAATCTCAGCTCTGCCTGGCACAGGTAAAACAACACTAGGTAAATGGCTCGAGGCTATATCGTTAAAATTAAACTTCAAAATTTCAGTTATTTCAATTGATGATTTTTATCTTCCTTCAGATGAAATGAAATTAGCAATTAAAGGCAACCCGTGGAATGTCTCCAGAGGTTTCCCTGGGAGTCATTCAGTTAATTTAATGCAAGAAAAATTATTAAATTGGAAAATAAATGGAGTATTAAATGTTCCTGTTTTCGATAAATCTCTAAGAAATGGTTTAGGAGATAGATCTCATTGGAAAACAGATAATCCTGATTTACTAATTCTTGAGGGTTGGTTTTTGGGAGTAAAACCTTTTAATTTTGATTTTAATTATCAAAAAACAAACTCTGAAAAGTTAAGTTCTCATGAATCTTCTTATAGATCAAATATTCAAACTAATTTGCATAAATATTTAGATGTTTGGAATTTAATAGATAAAATTTGGCACTTAAAGCCTTTGAAGTTTGGATACATGAATAATTGGAAGATAAATCAAGAAAATGCAATGTTTTTGCAAAAAGGAATGGCCCTTCAAGATGAAAATTTATCTAATTTCTTGAGAATGCTTAATGTTTCTATTCCTCATGAAAGTTTTGATGTAATAAATTCTTATGCTTTGTTATCAATAGATCAAGAAAGAAATTTAGTTGAGGCAAAATTAAATTACTAGTTTTTTCAAATTTTTTTATTTTCAGTAATTTCTTATACATTTTTTGTACCCTCAAATAGTGTTTAATTTTAATTATTTTGTCGTTAAGAGATGGTCGAGTTTTCTTACAAAAATGAAGGTAGTAGAATGATCGTATTGAGATGTATTGGTCCATCAAACTTCTTTTTAGAGAGAGTTTTATTTCCAACAGATATTCTTACTTTTATGGCTCCGAATGATTCTAGAGTAGAAATCTGGGGTAATGAACTATATGGACCTAAGTTGGAAGAGAGAATTAGAATTTCTGCTGATAATGAAGATTCTACTTTAGTGGCTTAGAATAAAATTTTTAATTGTCTTCGAGTCAAAATTTTTTACAAATACCTATTTTTTATTGATATTATCTAACTAGTTTTAGTTTTAGATATGTATCATTTTTCTTCTTTTGCAATTGGAGGTTTTGTTCCTTCTGCAGCTATTGCAGGAGTTTTACTTTTAGTTGGTTTAGCAGCGTTCTTTTATCTTGGTATCAAAGGGCCTACGGATTATTAATGATGCTGTTTAATGAATAAATGATTATTCTTATATTTTAAAAACCTTATTAAATTACATATTTAATCATGGATTTGACAACTATTCTCTTTATTTTAAGTTTGCCATTCGTTTTATTAACGGTTTATTTTGGGACCAAAAACGATTTTTACGAGAGTGAAAACTACAAAGGTGATGGTTGTGCTCACGATGTTAAAAGGTAATAAAATCTTTAATTACCGCTAAATACACAAGTCCATCTACTATCAAATTGCCAAACAGGTTTATAAATTTCATTTGTAATTTTTTCACCCGCTTCAATACATGTATCTATGTCTTTCATTGGAATAGAATGTAAAGAGGGGCTTGTAATTCCACTAACCTCTGGTCTGCCTCCTGGACCTTGTCTATAAGTTCCAATTATTAACCAATAATTAGCTTTTACAGAATCAGATAAGTTTAGGGAGAAAAGGAATATTAGTAATAAAAAAAAATTTTTTTTCATTTATCTATATTAGCTTTTACTTATTAAATGTAAATTCCTTTTCTTAAATTGCTATTAATAAATAAGGTCATTTAGAAAGTATTTGGAATATTTAGAGTATATTTTATATGGCTTAATTCAAGGTTTAACAGAATTTATTCCTGTTAGTAGTACTGCTCATTTAAAAGTCATATCTCTTTTTTTGGGAATTGATGATCCAGGCCCTTCTTTGTCTGCAATAATTCAAATTGGAAGTGTCTTAGCTTTAATATTTTATTTTAAGAGTGATATTTTAAATTTCAGAAGTAAATACTCAAAAAAATCTTTTAAATATCTATTTAATGAGAGTTTATTTGGGTCAATTTTAATTGGTACTATTCCAATTATTTTGTTTGGTGGGATTATAAAACTATTTGTTCCTTATTTTTTTGTTAAATTTTTTCGGTCAAACTTAATTATAGCTTTAGTCTCATTCCTAATGGCTTTTTTCATGTACTTAGCTGATAGTTCAAAAAAAGGTTCAATAAATCTAAAAAACCATAACTATTCAGATAGTTTTCTCATAGGGATTTCTCAAGCTTTTGCAATTTTTCCAGGTGTATCAAGATCAGGTGTTACTATTTCTACTGCATTAGTATCAGGTTGGGAAAGAGGCGATGCTGCCAAATTCTCTTTCCTTTTAGGCATACCGGCCATCTCTCTTGCAGCTATTGTTGAGTTTATTTCTTCTTTTAATGAATTTAATACATCTAGTTTTTTTCCATTAATTATTGGTCTTTCCACTACATTTCTATCTTCATTAATTGCTATTGATTTCTTATTAAAGTATGTTTCTTCAAATGGTTTGAAATTATTTATTATCTATCGGATTGTATTTGGTGTTTTAATTCTTCTGAATTTATAATTTGTCTTGAAAAAAATATTTGCAATTATGTTAAGGTTTAAAAAAAGTATTTTATGAATATTTTTATATCTTTTCAACTAGGTGAAGTTGAAGTTTCAAACCTTACAATAGTAGTCTTAGCTTTTTTTTCATCTTTTACTTTCTTAGCAGTAGGAATAAGTTCATATAAACTATACAAATCCCTTATTAATGATGATGATAAGTGATCGGAACGGCGGGATTTGAACCCACGACCCCCACTACCCCAAAGTGGTGCGCTACCAAGCTGCGCTACGCCCCGTATTAGTACTATAAAGATAAGATGGTTTTAAATGTTCTTCTTTATAGGTTTGTTATCAGATCTCAATACACACTTATCAACTTCCCAATTAAAATTTTCCCAAATATTTGCATCTAGTTTATAGTTACTTCCAGAAAATTCTGGTAATTTTACTCTAGTAGGAGAAGCAGAGCAATACTGTCTACTCCCTGCTGATGCAAGATATTGTTGATGGTACTCTTCAGCATAAAAGTAAGTATTTATCATTTTTATTTCTGTTTCAATAAACCCCAAATTGTGTTTGTTTAGTTGTTTTTGATATTCTTCCTTACTGGCTAATATAATTTTTTTATTATTTTCATTTTTATAGTATATAGCTGATCTATATTGAGTACCCATATCGTTACCTTGTCTATTTTTTTGCGTAGGGTCATGACATTCCCAAAACATTTTTAATAGATCACTTATATCTATTTCTCTTTTATCCCATACAACTCTTACAACCTCTGAATGGCCTGTAATCCCAGAACATACCTCGTAATAAGTTGGGTTGTTTTTCTCACCACCAGCATACCCAACTGATGTTGTGACAACTCCTGGAAGTTTCCAAAAGCATTTTTCAGCACCCCAGAAACAACCACATCCAAATATTATTTCATCTTCTTGCAGAGAAGGTTCTTTTCTTATATCCGTTTTTAAGATTCTATGAATTGAATCAATACTATTGTTAATTAACTTTTTATTATTCATGATTTTTTTTAGGAACTTAAACATAATTTTAATTTTATAAATCATAGGTTAAGAAATCTATTCAGTTTTTTACAATTTTTGTTGCTAATTCTCTTTCCCAAAGTTTTTTATATAGGCCATTTTCTTTTACTAAATCTACATGTTTTCCTTCTTGTACTAGCTTTCCTTTATTCATTACTAAAACTCTGTCACAAGTTGCAGCAACAGATAATTGATGACTAATCATTATGACCGTTTTATTACTTTGTCTGCGCATCTCATCTAATATTTTCGAGGCTGTTTTGTTGTCTACGCTTGCTAAGGCATCATCAAGAACTACAATAGGAGATTTTACAAGTAATGCCCTTCCAAGTGCAGTTCTTTGCCTTTGCCCGCCACTTAGTGTAATGCCTCTTTCCCCAACAATCGTTTTAAATTTTTTAGGAAAATTATTAATATCGTCAATTAACCCAGCTTTAGTTGCACTCTCTTTGATTAAAAAATCAGAAGCTTTGGGTTTGCCAAAACGGATGTTTTCTGAAATTGTAGACGTAAATAAGAATGCCTCTTGAGGAACTATTGCAATATTTTTTCTAAGATCATTTAATTTAATATTTTTAACATCAATTTCATCTAAAAATAATTGACCCTCAGGAATCTCAATTGTTCTTCCAATAGATTTTGCTAGTGTTGTTTTTCCACAACCTACAGGACCAACTATTGCAATAAGTTCGCCAGGATAAATTTTAAAGTTAAGACCATTTAAAGAATTAAATTTTGATCCTGGATATTTTATTGTCAAGTCTTTTGCTTCTAACATTCCTTTTATCTTTCTATTTAAAAATTTGGTGTTTGCACCATCTATAATATTCGGTTTGTTTTGAAATATTTCTTCTACACGATCTAAACTTACTTGACCGAGTTGAAAAGTATTCAATGTAAAACCTAATAGAGCAGTTGGGAAAACAAGCCTCTCTACATAAAGAATTAAAGCTACTAAACCACCTATTGATATAAAGCCACTCTCTAGTTGAAAAGTACCTAACCCTAATAGTATTAATAATGAAATTGATGAAATACCTTGCAATAATGGGAATAAGGTACTTGCTGTTCTAGCAAGTTTTATAGCTGAATTTTGATAAGCTTTATTATATTTACTGAATTCTTTTTTCTCTGCATTTTCTTGTGCATATATTTTTATAGCGCTTATGCCAGAAAGATCTTCTTGTATAAGATCACTAAGCTTGGATAATGATTCTTGTTGTGCTTTTCTTTGATTTACCATTTTACTTCCGAATAAACTTACAATTCCAAGAATTAATGGAAAAATCATTAAAGCGGATATGGTTAATGTTTTGTTAATCGAAAACATCGAAGGAATAGTAAATGAATAAGCTAAAACAATGTTGCACAAACTCAAAACTGTAAACCCTAAAAGCCTTCTTATGTTTTCAACATCGCTTGTAGCTCTACTAATAATGTCTCCACTCCCTTTTTTTTGTATCCAATCTGGGTCTTGGATAAGTAAATGATCAAAAAGTTTTTGACGAAGATTTACCTCAACTTTTCTACCTATGCCAAAAACAATCTGTCTTGAAAATAATCTAATGAGTCCCATACATGTTGCTAAAAATATTAACCATAAAGATTTAGAAATTACAAAATCTGAAGAGAAATCATTTTGTAATTGATCGATTATATTTTTTACTTCTAGGGGTATTACAACGCTAAGTATATTGACTACTAATAGAGCAAAAGCTCCATATAGAAATTCTTTTTTATATGGTTTGAGATATTTAAATATAATCTTAAACTTTAAGTTTTTCATTTAATTTTGCCGATATGATTAAGATAATGTTTCATTTTTAAATATGTGAGCTAGTTTTATAAATGATTCAGTATTTATCTATGAGTAACGAACAAACTCATCCATTACATGCGACAGACAAGAATATTATAGATTCACTTATAACTAAGGATAAGCCAGAAGATAATGATTTTATTAATCTAGCTAGATTAATAAATCGCTATACAAATTTTCCTGGTGAAACTGAAATTAAAAATGATATTGAAAAAATTTTAAATTTTTGGAAAATGAATAAAAATGAGCTTTTTTTAAAAACTAAAGATATTTGGTCAACAACCTTTAGACCTTCTAACTCAAATAAAGATTTAGTTGGTTCAGGTTTTGATACCTCAAATTAAATTTTTTCATATATTCCTTCACAAGTAAATGTCTTCTAATCTATCCAATGTCGAAATCCTAAATATTTTGTTAGAAGGTAAAAACCTCGATGAAGTAACTTCTAGATCCTTAATGCAAAGATGGCTTAATAATGAAATATCTGATGTTCAAACAGGTGCTTTTTTAAGTGCTTTGAGGGTCAAGGGTTGTACAGGAGATGAATTGTGTTCAATGGCTCAGGAACTTTTGAATGTTTGCGAATTACCAATACCAAGACCAAATTTGTATATGGTAGATACTTGTGGCACTGGAGGTGATGGGGCTAATACATTTAATATCTCTACTGCAGTAGCATTTGTAGCTTCATCTTGTGGTGTAAAAATTGCTAAACATGGAAATAAAAGTGCTAGTGGAAAAGTAGGGTCTGCAGATGTTTTGCTGAACCTTGGTTTAAATTTTAATTGTTCATTGGAGAAGGTTATCTCTGCTGTTACTGAAATAGGAATAACTTTTTTATTTGCTCCTCTTTGGCATAAATCATTAATTAAACTTGCTCCATTAAGGAAGGATCTTGGTATAAGGACTGTATTTAATCAGCTTGGTCCATTGGTTAATCCTTTAAGACCCAGTGCGCAGGTTTTGGGTGTCGCTTCTGAGGATCTCTTAGAACCTATGGGAAGTGCCCTATTAAAAATGGGTATGAATAGAGTAATCGTAGTCCATGGTTGTGGCGGACTTGATGAGGCCTCACTTCAAGGAGAAAATAAGTTAGTCTTTGTTGAAAAAGGTAAATTACGATTTTCAAAAATAAATATTTCTGATTTTAATCATGAAAATATTCCAAATGATGAGCTTGTAGTGTCGGAAAGTGAATCTAACGAAGAGTTATTTAAATCTGTTTTAAATGGTTCTGGGAAAAAATCGCATAAATATGTAGTTGCTTTAAATGCTGCATTAGTCCTCTGGGCTGCAGGTATTGAGGATGATTTAAATGATGGCTTTAATAAAGCTTTATATTCTATTAACCATGGCAATCCTTGGCAAAAATTTACCTTATTAAAAATTTATTTATCAGTAGATAAATAACTTTCAATTGATGATTAATCCTTTTAAGAAAAATTCAAAATTAGTTTTAAGTAACGGAATTATATTTCCTGGCTTTTCTTTTGGTGCCTCAGGTACTGTTGTTGGCGAAATAGTTTTTAATACTGGAATGACCGGATATCAGGAAGTTATTACTGATCCAAGTTATCACGGACAAATATTAACATTCACTTATCCCGAAATTGGAAATACTGGCATTAATGATGAAGATTCGGAGTCTAATAATAGTGTTAAAGGAATAATTGTTAGAAATTATTCATTAAATAAAAGTAATTGGAGATCTAAAAAAAATTTTAATGAATGGTTAGTTGAACAAAATATTACAGGTCTTTATGGTATAGATACGAGGGCTCTTGTTAAAATCTTGAGATCAAATGGATCTATGAATGGAGTTCTTACCTCTGAAGATATTAGTGTAGAAAGTTGTTTGAAAATAATCCATGAAACTCCAAAAATGGAAGGTTTAAATTTATCAAAAGAAGTTTCTACTAAAAAACAATATTTTTGGCAAAATACTACGGAAACTGAGTTTGATACTAGAAAAAGATATTCAGAATTGCCCAAAAAATTAAGAATAGTAGCAATAGATTTTGGAATAAAAAAATCAATTTTAAATAGACTAGTTTCCCATGGTTGTGAAATTTTAGTTTTACCTTCCCGATCTACTTTTAAAGATGTATTGTCTAATAAGCCTGATGGAATATTTTTCTCAAATGGCCCTGGCGATCCTTCATCAGTTTCTGAAGGTATTGATTTGGCAAAATCACTTATTGAATATGGAACAATACCTATGTTTGGGATCTGTCTAGGTCATCAAATATTTGGTTTAGCTTTGGGAGGCTCCACTTATAAACTTCCTTTTGGCCATCGTGGTCTAAATCATCCTTGTGGAATGAATAATCAAATCGAGATAACTAGTCAGAATCATGGTTTTGCTATTGATCCAAATTCTCTTTCAAAGGAAATAGTAAAAATATCCCACTATAACCTTAACGATAATACTCTTGCTGGATTGGAAGTCATTAATAAGCCCATATTTAGTGTCCAATATCACCCTGAAGCAGGACCTGGTCCACATGATTCAGATTATTTATTTAAAAAATTTGTTTCTCTAATGTTAGAAAGATGTTGACATATTGTTTTCTTTTGATTTGATAATTACATTTGATACTTTAATTTTTTGGAGGAATTAGATCATAGAAGATTTCCAGAAGTTAACGGTTTCTTTAAGAGCAAACCTTGAGCTAAGAACAAATATTATTGTTTTTACTTTTAAAGGCCAACTTGATGCCTTCTCAGAAAAACAATTTAAGACTTTTGTTACTGATAATTTAATAAATGAAAATCCTTTCATTCTTGATCTTTCAAAAATTGATTTCCTAGATTCTTCGGGTCTTGGAGCACTTGTACAGACTGCAAAAGAATCCCAAAAGTTGAATTTAGGCTACTCAGTTGTTGGCAATTCCCGAGTTGCTCAAACTATAAAACTTGTGCGTCTTGGCGATTTTCTTAACTTAAAGGCAAACCTTGAAGATGCATTAACTTATTTAAAAAATTGAATAATTGGATTCAAAACTTGGTTCCAAATGGATCTCCTGAAGAAATAGGTGTTATTCAACTTGCTTGGCTAGGGGATTCTGTATGGGAACTTCATCAAAGACTTAGATATGTTCATTTTCCCTTGAAATCAAAAGAACTTCATTTATCAGTAGTTAATGAAGTTAAAGCAAAATCCCAATCAAAATCTTTAAGTCTAATTGAACACTTATTAAATGCTAATGAAATGGATTTAATTCGACGTGCTAGAAATAAAACAAAAAGATATCCAAAATCTTCAGACCCTACAATATATTCTAGAGCCACAGGTTTCGAAACTCTTATAGGTTGGCTATTTCTA
>QCBP01000016.1 GCA_003279055.1 Prochlorococcus sp. AG-347-I21
AAATGAATTTGTCGATCAATTATTAGAACCTATTAAAAATTCTCAATCAAGCTATCTTATAAAACTTGGTTTACACGAAGCTCTAGTTAACGCAGTAAAACATGGAAATAAATTAGATCCTAAAAAAAATATTAGAGTAAGAAGAATAATTACTCCTAATTGGTGTGTTTGGCAAATTCAAGATCAAGGTAATGGCTTAGAAATAAAAAAAAGAGACTACAAATTACCAAAAAAAATAAGTAGTGTAAATGGCCGTGGCCTATACATTATTAATGAATGTTTTGATGATATTAGATGGAGTAGTAAAGGTAATAGGCTTCAGTTGGCTTTAAAAAGGTGATTTTTACTAGGGCAAGGGTGATCTACGTTTATTTCTTTTAACCATTTAACACTTTCTTCTATATACTCAATAGTTTCCTCGTCATTGCTAGAAATAATTAAATGGCATAATCCAGCCGAAATTAGTTCTGCAGCTCGTTTATATTTATTTCCTTTATCTTTATGCCATTTAGTATGATCAATCTTTAATTTGTCATTAAGACTTTGAACAAGATGAATAGTATCTTTATCCCAATAGGTCATAAGAGTTTTTTTTTTACTTTACAGCAGACCATACTTTGGTCATAAAAAAGGAATTTGATTTTACATCTTTAAAGCCTACATCCTCAATTTTAGAATCTATATCCTCTTTTATGTAATCACAATAAAAAGGCTCATGAAAAGATTTGTAGAAGCTTTCCATTACGGATGTAAAGTCAGGTGAATCACTTATTTGAATTGAATCAGCTAAAACTAATATTCCACCAGGTTCAAGAACTCTAAAAAATTCATTTAATACTTTAGCTCTAATTGTTCTAGGTAATTCATGAAATAGGTAAACACAAGAAATGCATTGAAAACTATCATTTTCAAAAGGTAATTCTTCAGCGTTACCTTTTATCAACTCAATTAAATCTCCATCTAAATCTGAAATGTATCTACTTGCCTCTTTTAAGTATGAATCAGATAAATCAATGCCGGTAATTTTTTCTTTAGGAAATGCTGCTCTTAATTGTTTTAATGTTCTTCCTGATCCTGTAGCCACATCAAGTATTTTTATAGAACTTTTTTTTCGATCTCTAAAGATTTCAAGTCCTTCTTTTATTGGCTTAATTATTCTTCTCCTCATTGAGTCAGCACTACCATTGAAAAGTATCTCAACTTGTAGGTCATAAATGCTAGCTGAAAAATCTGATAAATAACCATCTGTTTGATGATGAAAATTTCTCAAGTAATATTGAGGATAATTATCTTTATCAATTGATTTTGGAAGATCATCAAAATTTTGTTTTCTGCGTCTATCCCATGTATTAGGCATATCAAGCCAAACTTTAGGATATTGAGTTAGATATCTAAGCCATGGTTCGTCAAACAATAATTTTTTTGGATATATATTTTTTTCTGCATCATTCCAATCTTCTTCTCTTAAGATATCCATTGAATTTTGGATTTGCATAAGAAGGTCTCTATCTATACTAAAATTTTCAAGCTTTGAATCGGGAAGAATAAAGTTCATTAATCTTGAACTAATCTGTTTGTGAGCAAAACCTGCAATGCTTTTACTTTGTTGTAGCGTTTTATATGCAATTTTTGAGATAGATTCCCTAGCCATTTTTCGATTTATATATATATATTCCAACAAAAAAAAAATCAATTTGAGAATATTTTGTGATATTTCTCAAATTGATTAATTTAAACTATTGTTTTTTTTATTTATGCATCGTAATACATGAAGAATTCATGTGGATGCGGCCTTTGTCTTAGTTGTTGTACCTCTTCGTATTTTATATCGATAAAATTATCAATAAAATCTTCAGTAAATACTCCACCAGCTAATAGATAATCCTTATCTGCTTTTAGTGCATTAAGTGAGTCATTTAGAGATGAAGGTACTGTATCAATTTTTGCAAGTTCATCAGCTGGAAGTTCAAATAAATCTACATCTACTCCATCACCAGGATCAATTTGATTTTTAATTCCATCAATACCAGCAAGCATCATTACAGAGAATGCTAAGTAAGGATTTGCAAGTGCGTCACCTGATCTGAATTCTAATCTTTTAGCTTTGGGGCTTGGTCCTGTTAAAGGTATTCTTACCGCAGCTGATCTATTACCCTCAGAATAAACTAGATTTACAGGTGCCTCGAATCCTGGAACCAATCTTTTATAACTATTAGTGGTTGGGTTAGTAAATGCTAAGAATGATGGTGCATGTTTAAGTATGCCTCCGATGTACCATCTTGCTGTTTGAGATAAATTTGCATATGATCCTTCACCAAAGAATAGTGGCTGTCCACTCTTCCATAAACTTTGGTGAACATGCATTCCTGTTCCGTTGTCGTTAAAAACAGGTTTGGGCATAAATGTTGCTGTTTTTCCATATTTTTTTGCAACATTTCTGACAACATATTTATAAGTCATAACGTTATCTGCAGCATTTATTAACGAATCAAATTTCATACCAAGCTCGTGTTGGCCGGCACCAGCAACTTCATGGTGATGTTTTTCAGTGGGGATACCTAATTCACCCATAAGAAGAAGCATCTCAGATCTGATATCTTGCGCAGTATCATTTGGAGCTACTGGAAAATATCCTTCTTTATATTGTATTTTGTATCCTAGGTTTCCCCCCTCTTCAATTCTCCCTGTATTCCATGGAGCTTCAATAGTATCTACACTATAAAAACAACCTCCTTCTTTAGAGTCGTATCTCACGTCATCAAATAAGAAGAATTCTGGTTCTGGTCCAAAAAATGCAGTATCTGCTATACCAGTCGAGTCTAAGTATTTTAATGCCTTTTGAGCTAAAGCTCTTGGACACCTATCATAAGGTTCCCCGCTTCTTGGCTCTTGAATCGAGCAAATCATACTTAAAGTTTTATGTTTATAAAAAGGATCTATCCAAGCTGTACTTGCATCGGGCACCATTGACATATCCGAGGCATTAATTGCTTTCCAACCTCTTATTGATGAGCCATCAAAAGCCAAACCTTCTGTAAAAGAATCCTCCTCTATCATGTCTGATGTAAGAGTTAAATGTTGCCATTTTCCATGAATATCAGTGAATTTTAAATCGATGAGTTCAATTCCTTCGTCTTTAATTTGACTTAAAACATCTTGAGGAGATTTAGACATAATTTTTTAATACCTTATATGAAATTAATAACTTGATGATTCTTGTTATGTATCAAAGATAACTTTTTTTAAGACTTGATGTCTTCTTTTAGTGTTTCAAGTCATAAGTTTAATAATTGTTTACCTAAATATTTAAATTGAATTAATTTCTTTAAATAAATATCGCTTATGTGGAGATATTAGATTAATTTAAAAGTAATTGAATGTAATGCTTTGACAGAAGCAAAACTTATTTCGGCTTTAAATGAAGAGAATTTATCTCATTTCTCAAAGACTTATGTTCCCTCTAGACTTTTATTAGGTCCTGGTCCTTCAAACGCACATCCAGAAGTCTTAAGCGCACTTTCTTTGAATCCTATTGGTCACTTAGATGAAGCATATATTTCATTGATGTCAGATGTTCAACAACTTCTAAGATATACCTGGCAATGTAATAATCGTCTGACTCTTCCAATGAGTGGTACTGGAAGTGCAGCTATGGAAGCATCAATAGCTAATTTTATAGAGGAAGGAGAAAAAATTCTTATCGCTAAAAAAGGATATTTTGGAGACAGACTTGTTGATATGGCAACAAGATATAAAGCAGATGTATCTGTTATTGAAAAACCTTGGGGTGAATCCTTTTCTTATGAAGAAATCAAGTATGAAATAGAAACTAAAAAACCAGCAATTTTTGCTATTGTCCATGCTGAAACATCAAGTGGTGTTTTACAACCACTTGATGGAATCGGTGATGTATGTAGAAAAAATAATTGCTTGTTTTTAGTTGATGCAGTTACTTCTCTTGGAGCTCTAGAACTATTGATTGACGAATGGAAAATTGATCTAGCATACAGTTGTAGTCAAAAAGGATTAAGTTGTCCCCCAGGATTAAGCCCTTTTACGATGAATAAAAGAGCTGAAGAAAAACTAAGTTCAAGAAAAACAAAAGTACCTAACTGGTATTTAGATTTATCTCTTTTAAATAAATATTGGGGTTCTGATCGCGTTTACCATCATACGGCCCCTGTAAATATGAATTTTGCTATTCGAGAAGGTTTACGATTAATTGCAAATGAAGGTTTAGAGAATGTTTGGTATAGACATAATTCTAATGCAAAGAAACTTTGGAAAGGTTTAGAAAGTCTAGGAATGGAATTACATGTATCAGAGGATTATCGATTGCCAACTCTTACAACAGTTAAGATCCCACCTGCAGTTGATGGAGATGGTTTTAGAAATCATCTTTTAAGAAACTTTGGAATAGAAATAGGAAATGGACTTGGAGAATTGTCTGGTAAGGTATGGCGCATAGGATTAATGGGCTATAACTCAAGCGATGAGAATGTCGACAGATTATTAAACCTATTTGATACTGAGTTAAAAAAATATTCTATTTTTGAGTCCTCAACTTTTTAAACCACAATTGTAAAATTTTACTGCATTCGTCTTCTAAAATACCTCCTACGATTTCCATTTTGTGATGAGAACTTTTATGCTTTGACAAGTCAATTGAGCCGCCCAATCCCCCTCTTTTCTTATCGTAGGCACCAAAAACAACTTTACCCATCCTTGCTTGAATAAGTGCTGAGGCACACATGGTACATGGTTCTAAATTTGTGATGATAATACATTCATTAAATCTCCAATCATTTTTTATTAGAGATGCCTGCCTTAGTGCCATTATCTCAGCATGACCTAATGGGTCTTTATTTATATTTCTCTTGTTTACCCCTCTCCCAATACATCTTCCTCTCTCATCTAAAATTATTGAACAGATTGGTAGCTCAACTTTTCCAATTTCTTCGGATCTTCTTAATATCGAATTCATCCACGAAGTGTATTTTGAATTATTTGTTTTTTTTTGTAGTTCTTCATTACTATTTCCATTTTCAAAAATATATCTCATTTACCAAGATTGAGAATAGAATTATTAATAGATATTTTATCTGATGGCTGAAGATTTAATTAATAATAAAGATATATATTTCCCCTCAAACATAGGGACTAATGACAAATTGATTACTCTTCTAAATAGAGCAAGTCAAACTCTTTGTGACTGGTTCTCTAAAGCTGATAAAAATGGTCCTTTACCTTTTGATGAGAGTTTCAATTGTATTATGCCTTCGGAAGATGGTAACTCTGAGGAAGATTTGTTTTCTGAAATTGAATCTCTTTTGAATAATTCATTTAATCCCGTTCATCCTGGCTCACTAGCTCACCTTGATCCCCCACCTTTAATTTATTCTATTTTGGGAGATTTAATTGCTGCTGGTTTAAATAATAATCTTCTCGCTTACGAGTTATCACCAAGTGTAACCTTGCTTGAGGAATCATTATGCAAATGGTTTGCCAAGAAAATAGGGTTTAATGATTCCTCAGGAGGTATAGCTGCTAGCGGAGGTACATTGAGTAATCTGAATGCACTTATTGCGGCTAGAAATAATGCTGGATTAGGTTCAGATCCCAATTCTGTATTACTTGTTAGTGAAGATGCACATTCATCTTTCGTTAAATGTATAAGAGTAATGGGTCTTGATACTAGTAATCTTGTCAGGATTAAAACTGATAATCAAGGTCGAATGGATATAAACGATCTGAGAAACTCTTTAGATAATTGTTCAATAGAAAATAAAAAAATATTTGCTATTGTTGCCACCCTTGGGACAACTGTAAGAGGCGCCATTGATCCTATTAAAGAAATAAGTGAAATCTGTAAACAAAGAAACATATGGTTACATATTGATGGTTCAATTGGAGGGATTTTTGCTATAACTTCTATTCCAATAGAAGGTCTAAATAATATTAATCAGGCTAATTCGATAACGATAAATCCACAAAAAATTATTGGCATAACAAAGACCTCATCGTTGTTATTGGTTTCAAATATGAGTACTTTAGAAAATACTTTTAATACTGGACTACCATACATATCATCTAAAGAAAATATTATAAATAGAGGAGAATTAGGCATACAAGGTTCTAGACCTGCAGAGGTTATCAAATTATGGCTTGGGTTACGTTTTTTAGGTCTCAAAGGAATAGAAAATATATTAAAGTCATCAATTAAAAGAAAAGATTTTTTTGTAAAAAATATTAGTAAAAATAAATTTGATATATATTCAGGTCCTCTTCATATTGTTTCATTCTTACCAAATAAACTTGAGCCAAAAGACTCTGATGCATGGACTCAAACTAAAGTAAATGAACTAATTAACAATAATTTTATGCTTTCTAGACCAAAATTTAAAGGTAAATATTTTTTACGTGTTGTTATGGGGAATTACAATACAAAGGATTCTCATATTGAAGAACTTTTAAGACTTCTAGAGACTTAACTAATGAATATGGGAAGACCAAAAATTATTGCAATAGTAACAGGGTTTATCTCTATAGCTATCTGCATTGCTTATTTACTATTAATAACTATCTTTGATTTCAGAACTTTTCTAAATGATCAATTATCCAATATTAATTAGTAAATGGAGGCAAACTTTTATTTGATTTAAAATATTTTTTCATTTCAATTTTTGAAATAGCTTCTTTTACAAAATTATTTAAAATATCCTCTCTTTTACTTATTCTATAGATCTTATCTACTACTTCTTGAATGCCTCCATCTCCCCAATCTTGACCATTTTTAAAATATTCAATCAAACTTAGTCCTACTATTCTTATTAACCAGCCTGCAGTAACTGATTGTATAGATTTAGATAATATTATTTTAGTCAAGCTTGTAGCTAAAGCGGGAGAAAGAATGGCGAGACCCCCTTTTAGTATTCCTTGTTTAGCTAATGCTCTTAGTAATGAATTCGCCAAATCTTTTGCATCTTTTTTTGTAAGCTTTATTTCATATATTTTTGATAACTCCATTATCATTTGAAGGTTTACGGAGGTAGTAGTAAGAAAATCAACAGCTGGTAGTGGATTAACCAGTATTATTCCTCCTGTTATCCACATATATTTATTAATCACTTTATTTGACATTAAATATCTTTGTTCTTGTACGAAATTTTTACTTTTAATACCTAACTTATTTGAGCGAAAAAGAATATTATCCGCCAATAACTCTTCTCCATTATTATCGAGGGTTTCAATTATTTCTCTAAATAAACTTCCTACCTCTGGAAGTAAATTTAAAGCATCTGATCTTGTATAGGGATATTTTTGAGTGACTGCAATTGTTTGAACAACTGAAATTTTATTTTTTCTAGCGGATGTTATAGAAATTATATTTTCTTTTATAAGGTTATTTTCATCTCTAGACCTCAAATCACATTTATTTAGAACTATTATTATTTTTTTCCTTAATTTTAATAATTCTTTTATTAAATAGTTTTCGTATTTATTTATGTCCTGATCTAACACAAAAAGAACTAAGTCAGAATTTGATGCTTGTATAATTGTTGCTTTTTCTCTTTCTTCTCCTAATTTAGATGGTTCGAATAAACCAGGAGTATCAACTATAGTAATGTTTCTTTTTAAAATTGGTATACGAATTTTATAGCTATTAATTTGCTTTGTTGTACCTATTTTTGCTGAAGTTTGTCCGACAATATTTTTCAATAATGATCTTGCTATAGATGTTTTTCCTGAGGAACCTGCTCCAAAAAGAGTAACTTTATAATCTCCTTTTTTTAATTGGGACTCTAGTTTATTTTTTTGGTAATTTAACAATTCAGCTTTTACTTTATCGCTAATTTTTTTGTTAATTTTCTCGACTCCTTCCAAACTTATCTTGGCGGCACCATATGTATTTTTGAATGAAAGTGTATTTTTTTTATTTTTATATATAACTTTATAAACTATTTTTTTAAATAATTTTTTATCAATATTATAAAAAGTATAAAAAATTATAATTAAAAATAAAAGAGTATAAATATTTACTATTCTTACAAATATGGAAAATATAATTTAAAGAAATAATATAAATACTACATACTTTATATACTTTAATTTCAAGTAATTCATATTATCGATTATTTTTAAAAATGTTATATAGTAAAATAATGAAACCAATATTAATAGATATATCAGCAATATTAAATACTGGAAAATTTATAATATTTAAATTTATAAAATCAACTACAAAACCTCTATATATCCTATCTATACCATTACCAATAGTTCCCCCAAGAATAAAGCTATAAGAATATAGATCGAATGAGTTTAAAGTATTCTTCCTAAATATCAAATAAATAAGTAATATAGAAAAAAAAATACTTATTAAAGATAAAAATACTCTACTACCACTAAATATGTTAAATGCTGCACCGTAATTTTTTACAAAGTCTAATTTGAATAAAAGAAAATCTTTATTAATAAATAATTTTTTATTATAAAATATTAAATATTTTGTAAATTGATCTATTAGAACAATAAAAATACTTAAAGATACAAAATATAATTTTGTTTTTATATTAATAGTCATTATTTCTACGTTTTAAACGTTCTAGAGGCTTAATAAGTAATAAAAGTGGAAAAAGCATTAAAAAATGATATCCAATTTTACCTAATGAGTATTTTCCTAAATTATATAAAAATAAATTGTATTGACTGTAGAATATGATTTGTATGAAGTTGTAAAATATTCCAGTTAAATGCATAGCAGCTATTGATATAAATCCGTTTTTTAAAAAGTTTCCAACGTTTATTTTATTTCTATTATTTAAATTATCAATTATTTTGATTAATGGATATAAACCTAATAAATAACCAAAATTTGGAGTGAGCAAATAACCTAATGAACCTCCTTGGTGAAAGACAGGAAGTATAAATAACCCCAAAATTATATATATAGAAAATGCTCTGAAAACAACTTTTTTATGGAATATAAGTGTTAATAAAATTATGGTCGGAATTTGCCATGTGATAGGTAACTCAAAGTTATTACTAGACTTATAGATAAAAGGTAGTGGAATATAAACAGGTAACATTGATGTTATTACTATTGATTGAAGACTCACCAGTATCTCAATTAATTTATAAAAATTGAGCATTATTATAAATTCTATTTATAAACTTCTCAATGCAACAATTGGATCTAATTTAGAAGCTCTTTTTGCAGGTAAAACGCCAAAGATTAAACCTATTGATCCTGAAATGATCATGGTAGAAAAAGTAGTTGTAATTCCTACTGATGCAGGAAGTGGTGTTATCAGAGATAAAAGAAAAACACCTGATAATCCTGTTGTTGTTCCTATTAACCCGCCAATTGTAGATAAAATCAATGCTTCAATCAAAAATTGAATTAATATATCTGACTGTTTAGCTCCTATTGCTTTTCTAAGTCCAATTTCTTCAGTCCTTTCACTTACAGAAACAAGCATAATATTCATGATTCCTATGCCGCCAACTACCAAAGATACAGCCCCAATACCAGCCAATAAAAACGTTAGCCCACTTGTTATATTAGTTACTATATTCAATGCATCTTCTTGTGATCTAACCGCAAAGTCATCATCTCTGATTATTTTATGTCTTTGCCTTAATAAGTTAGTAATCTGAAATTTAGCGGCACTAGTTGCATTTTTATCTATCGCTTCAACACTAATGAAGCTTAAACTTACTCCATATGTTGGATCCTTCCCTGTAATCCTATTGACCATTGTGGTTAATGGAATATAAGCATTTTTGTCTTGATTACTTCCAAATACAGCACCTTTTGGTTTTAATATTCCAATAATTTCATAAGTATGATCTTTAATTCTGATTTTTTCCCCAAGTGATGAAGAATTATTTTTGAAAAATTCGTCTTTAAGATCAGGACCTATTACTACATAACTTCTAGCACTATTAATATCACTCTTAGATATAAATCTTCCCTTATCAACTTCAAAGCTTCTTACTTCAAGAAATTCAGGAGTAACTCCAGCAATTGATATGTTTAGACTTTTAGAATTTGATTGCACTATTTCGTTAGCGGAAATTTGAGGAGCTACTTTTTTAACTGTTGGTACTTGATTGCTTATTGCTAGTGCATCTTCTAAAACTAGGTTTTTAGGAAATGAAATACCTCTTCTTCTTGTGTCGTTATTTCCGGGCACAATGAATAGAACATTGGCACCTAAGTTACTTAATTGGTTTTTTGCTAATGTTTGAGCACCTCTACCAAGTCCAACAAGTGTAATAACTGAAGCATTTCCTATAATTATCCCCAGCATTGTTAACGAACTTCTCAATTTATTCGAAACTAACGTTTTTGTGGCCATGCTTAAGGCCTCTTTTATTGAGATGTTCCTAGACATATTTATATTTATCTATTGCATCATCATCTTCAATTTGGCCCATGTATATAACACCTTCATTAAGCTGGAGGGTAATAAGGTCGCCATTACTGATTTGATGATTATCAATATTTTCTAAATTACAAATTGTAGAAATCTTTTTATTATTTTTGTTAAACAAAGCATAAACATCATTTACATTTTGGTTCGTAACAATACCTGCAATATTTTTACTCAATGGAATATTTTTCATTAATTCCTTTGGAACAAATAATATTTCTCCTGGGCAAATTAAAGATATATCAAGATTATTTTTAATTATTCTTGCTTTACCTGTTACACCGATTTCCCCTATTGAGATTCCTCTTGATACAATCTTTCTTACTAAACCGACTTTTATTAAATCTGTAGAGCCGCTAATTCCAGTTAATGTACCTGCGGTTTGAACTACTAAATCTCCTTGATTTAAGATCCCCATCTCTTGAGCAATTTGCATAGCTAAACTAAATGTTTTTGCTGTTCTTTCATCATTTTTTACTACTATTGGAGTAACTCCCCAAACAAGTTGCAATCTTCTTGCTACACTCCTCTCTGTAGTAGTTGCCAAGATAGGTGTTGGTGGTCTGAACTTGCTTACATTTCGAGCGGTAGAACCTGATTTTGTTAAAGGGATTATAGCTCCTGCATCAAGTTGTCTAGCTATATTACTTACTGCTGCACTAATAGCATTTGGGATCGTACTGGGTAAGTGGCTTTCAATAGCCTTAAGAGGATAATCCCTTTCAATTCTTCTTGCTATGGTTGCCATCGTTTCAACTGCCTCTACAGGATAATCGCCAACTGCAGTTTCGTTTGAAAGCATTACAGCATCTGTACCATCCAGAATTGCATTTGCAACATCACTAACTTCGGCCCTTGTTGGTCTTGGGTTAGAAGCCATAGAATCAAGCATTTGAGTCGCTGTAATTATTGGAATACCTAATGAATTAGCTTTTCTTATTAATTCCTTTTGTAAAAGAGGAACTTCTTCAGCAGGCATTTCCACTCCCAAATCACCTCTTGCAACCATAACCCCATCACATAATGGTAATACTGTATCGATCTGATCAATGGCTTCAAATTTTTCTATTTTTGCGACTACAGGAGTTGAATGACCATTTTTGTTTATTAAATCTTTTATCTCATTTATATCGGATGGATTTCTTACGAAACTTAGTGCTATCCAATCAACTCCTACAGATAAACCGAATTTTAAATCCTCTTTATCTTTTTCTGTTAAAGCCTTTACTGATAATTGAACATCTGGAAAATTAACACCTTTATTGTTTGAAAGAACGCCTCCTACAGTGACCATACACTCCAAATTATTAGCTTTTATATCAACTTTTTCTACAATCATTTCTATTTTTCCATCATCTAAAAGTATTCTTTTCCCTTCGCTAACTTCTTGAGAAAGTTTGTCGTAGGTCACATTTGCAATAGAATTTGTACATTCGACTTCATTTGATGTCAGTGTGAATTTATCGCCTTTTTTAACTTTTACTGGCCCATCTTTAAAGCGCCCTAATCGAATTTTAGGTCCTTGAAGATCTTGCAATATTCCAATATCTATATCTAACTTTTTTGATACATCCCTTATGGTTTTTATCCTGTCAGCATGATCTTTATGATCTCCATGTGAGAAATTTAATCTGAATGTTGTTACTCCAGCTTTAATTAAATTTGTAATTATCTCTTCAGATTGTGTTGCAGGGCCAATAGTTGCTACTATTTTTGTTCTTCTTTTTAAATCAATATTCGACATATATAGATAATATTGCTAGATATAAATAAATTTACCATATCCAAAGTTAGTTATTTAAGTCATGGATTTTAAAACTTATCAGAAAAAAGCTAGAGAAACAGCACAATATCCAGATTTAGGCTCAAATAATATTTACCCAACTCTTGGTTTAGTTGGAGAGGCTGGCGAGGTTGCAGAAAAAGTGAAAAAGGTAATAAGAGATAAAAATGGAATATTTGATGACGAATCAAAATTAGGTATTAAAAAAGAGTTAGGAGATGTATTGTGGTATGTATCAAATCTTTGTACAGAATTAAATTTCAATTTAGAGGATGTTGCATTACAAAACCTTGAAAAATTAAAATTAAGAGCTGCTAAAGGGAAGATAAGAGGTTCTGGAGATGATAGATAAATTCAGTTATAACCTAAGCTGGCATACTGGAGGTTTGTAATTAGATTTTGTATTACGTTTAAAAGTAAAAAAGCTAATAAAGATGAAATATCAAATCCACCTATTGGAGGGATAATACCTCTAAAAATGTTTAAATAAGGATCTGTGATAGAAGTTAATGCAGATAAAACACCGTTACTCCAATCAATACCTGGAAACCATGTAAGTAAAATTCTTATTATCAATATGAAAGAATAAATTGATAAAGTTTGGCCCAGAACTGCAAAAATCTCAGATAACATTATCTTGTATTGTTTTAATATATCCTAACATTTACTTATTATTGCTGCTTATTATTACTGCTTCCTATATTTGAGAGATATTCATTACTTACAGCAAAAGTTTGAAAAAACTTTTCTGATAACGATAACCAATATGATCTACCATCTTTTTGCTTCCGTTTAAGTATAAATTTCTTTTCTAATAATTCTTTAATATGATCATAAGCTCCTGAACCTCGAAGAAGTATGAGATCCGATTGCAGGATCTTTTTTTTGATCGCAATAGTTGCCAATGTTCTTAATTCGGATGTTTTCAAATCAGAAGGAAGTAACTCATCGACGAATTCATTAAGACTAGATTTTAGTTCGAGAGAAAAACTGTTATTAACTGTATTTAATTCAATAGCAGAATTGGGTTTAGAGTATTTATTTTTTAGATCTTTAATTGCATCATTTATTGAATTCATATCAGAATTAGTAATTTCTGAAAGATCCTTTTTTGTTATTGGTCTGCCTTTCAGATATAGAACAGCTTCAACTTTAGTAACTAGATCTATATCAGATATTGGAGTGGTATTTAGATCAGATTGATTGATTTTAATTACCGAAATCTTTCCTAATTTACCTTAAATTTAATCTGATGCACCAAGGAATAATCTATATGTATCGTTTTGAGTTTCATCCCAGAATTTATAGCCTAGAATTCTTACAAAATTATTCCATTCTAAAATCTCATTTTTATCGATCAAAACTCCAATAACAATTTTCCCAACATCAGCTCCATAATTCCTGTAGTGAAATACGCTTATAGACCAATTAGATTTCATATTACTTAAGAAATTTATTAATGCGCCAGGCCTTTCAGGAAACTCAAATCTGTATAAAAGTTCAATAAAGTTTCTGTATTCCATCTCTTTAAAATCCTTTGGTAATCTTCCCCCTACCATATGTCTGAGATGGTTTTTAGATAATTCATCATCACTTATGTCAATAAATGAGTACTCAGAATTTTTAAATACATTTAATAGATTTTTTTTATCATTTAAACCATAGACTTGAACCCCTATAAAGATCTGTGCATTCTTAGAATTTGACATCCTATAGCTAAATTCAGTTAAATTTCTATTATCAAGTAACTTACAAAAATCAATTAGACTTCCAGCACGTTCAGGAATTTCAACAGCCATCATTACTTCTTTACATTCTCCAAGTTCTGCTCTTTCTGCTACAAATCTAAGCCTCTCAAAATTCATATTTGCACCACACGCAATCGCAACCATTCTTCTATTTATATGATTCGAATTTAAAATATCTTTTTTCATTCCTGCTATTGATAAGGCACCTGCGGGCTCTAGTATTGATCTAGTATCCTCAAAAACATCTTTTATAGCAGCACAGATTTCATCAGTATTAACCCTGATCATCTTATCTATATATTTTCTACCAATATCAAAAGTATTTTTTCCAATTTTTTTAACAGCCACTCCATCTGCAAATTGCCCTACAGAAGATAGTTCCACAATTTTTTCTTCTTCCAAAGATTTTGTCATAGCGTCAGCATCTTCTGGTTCTACACCAATTATTTTTACTTCAGGCCATATTTTTTTAACGTATAAGGATATTCCTGATATCAATCCCCCTCCACCAACAGCAATATAAATTGCATAAGGTTTTTTCTTAAGCTGCTGTTCAAGTTCTATAGCTATAGTTCCTTGTCCTGCTATTACTTCTGGATCATCAAAGGGATGAATAAAGCATAAATTTCTTTCTTGACTAATCCTTATTGCCTCTTTGTAAGTTTCATCATAGTTATCGCCATATAATATAACTTTTGCTTTTAAATTTTTTACTGCATTAACTTTTACTAGAGGTGTGGTAATGGGCATTAATATGGTTGCTTGGCAATTTAACCTAAGGGCACTAAGTGCAACCCCTTGAGCATGATTACCAGCACTAGAAGTAATTACTCCTTGAGCAAGCTGTGAATTAGTGAGCTTACTCATTTTGTTATATGCACCTCTTATTTTGAATGAAAATACATCTTGAAGATCTTCTCTTTTTAGAAAAACTTCATTATTAAGTGTATTACTTAAATTATGAGCTTTCTCTAGTGGTGTTTTTTTTGCAACTTCATAGACTTCAGCTTGAAGTATTTTTTCAAAATAATCATTCATATATATATTTTTAGCATTAATTATTAATCTAATAAAACATTACATGATCTATTTAAAAAAAAATACTCATTTTGCACCTCGGCGTTTTAGATTATATAGATACCAATTTTTGTTAAATGCTTTTAAGTGAGTTAAGTCATCCAAATCAACTTCATGGCTTAACAGTTTCACAATTAGAGGAAATTGCTTGTCAAATTAGAGAAAGACATCTTCAAGTGGTTTCTACTAGTGGTGGACATCTTGGTCCTGGATTAGGTGTAGTGGAATTGACATTGGCTTTATATCAAACTCTTGATCTTGATTTTGACAAAGTTGTTTGGGATGTAGGACATCAAGGTTACCCTCATAAATTAATCACAGGACGTTTCAGTCAATTCGATTCTCTAAGGCAACAAAATGGAGTCGCTGGTTATCTAAAAAGAAGTGAAAGTAAATTTGATCATTTTGGTGCTGGACATGCAAGTACTTCTATTTCTGCTGCTTTAGGAATGGCAATAGCAAGAGATAGAAAAGGTGAAAATTATAAATGTGTCGCTGTTATTGGAGATGGAGCACTAACTGGAGGAATGGCATTAGAAGCTATAAATCATGCAGGTCACTTACCAAATACCCCTTTAGTTGTAGTATTGAACGATAATGACATGTCTATTTCACCTCCAGTTGGAGCCCTTTCATCATACTTAAATAAGGTAAGAGTAAGTCCACCATTGCAATTTTTGTCCGATAGTGTTCAAGAAAGTGTAAAAAATATACCCTTAATTGGTAAGGATATCCCAGAAGAACTCAAAAATATTAAAGGAAGCGTTAGAAGACTATCTGTGCCTAAGGTTGGTGCAGTTTTTGAAGAACTTGGATTTACATATATGGGTCCAATTGATGGTCATGATATTGGTAATTTAGTTAAGACCTTTAACGCGGCCCATAAACTTAAAAGACCTGTACTTGTTCATGTTGTCACAACAAAAGGGAAGGGTTACCCATATGCAGAAGCCGATCAGGTTGGATATCATGCACAGTCTGCATTTGATCTTACAACTGGGAAATCAATTCCATCAAAGAAACCTAAACCTGTTAGTTATAGTAAAATATTTGGTCAAACCTTATTAAAATTATGTGAGCAAGATAGCAAAGTCGTTGGTATTACAGCTGCAATGGCTACAGGAACAGGTTTAGATATATTGCAAAAAAATATACCTGATCAATACATCGATGTAGGAATTGCAGAACAACATGCAGTTACTCTTGCGGCAGGGATGTCGTGCGATGGTCTTAAGCCTGTTGTAGCTATTTATAGTACTTTTCTTCAACGTGCTTTCGACCAATTAATTCATGATGTAGGGATACAAAATTTACCTGTATCATTCGTACTTGATAGAGCCGGGATAGTTGGAGCTGACGGACCTACTCACCAAGGTCAGTACGATATCAGTTATATGAGATCTATACCTAATTTTGTACTGATGGCTCCAAAGGATGAGTCTGAATTACAGAGAATGTTAATAACTTCAATAAACCATAACGGTCCTACAGCACTAAGAATACCCAGAGGCTCTGGGTTAGGAGTGGCTGTAATGGATGAGGGTTGGGAACCTTTAAATATAGGCGAAGCTGAAATACTTGAAGAAGGAGAGGATATTTTAATTATTGCTTATGGTTCAATGGTCGCATCAGCTATCGAAACAGCAAAAATACTAAAAAATAAGAACATTAATGCATGTCTTATTAATGCAAGATTTGTGAAACCACTCGATAAAAATCTAATTATGCCATTAGCAAGTAGGATTCAAAAAGTTGTAACTATGGAAGAAGGAACCCTAATAGGTGGATTTGGTTCCGCAATAGTTGAATTATTAAACGATAATGAAATAAATGTTCCTGTATACAGAATAGGTATACCTGATGTTTTAGTTGATCATGCTTCACCTGATCAGAGTAAAGAAAAATTAGGACTTATGCCTGATCAGATGGCAGATAAGATTGTTAAAAAATTTAAGTTAGATAATTAAAAATTTAATTAATAAATTTTTATAAAACACCACGTGAGGCTAATCCCAAGATTGCTCCAATTCCAAAAATATGACCTAGGCAATTAGCGCCTACAACTGAAGCGTGGCTTAAACCACCATAGAATTTTGAATTAGGTATTTCAAAACCTTCATTAGGTTTTCTTATTGTTGCTCTAGCAATTGCATAAGCAAAAACATTACATGCAATCATTACGACGGCACACTTTGGAGACCAAGAAAAAGTTGCTGGATCTGCAGCTGCAAATAATGTAGTAAACATAAAAAATCGTTATTTTTATATATTCTCTAATACTTTCACCTAAAAAACACAAAATTGTAAAAGGTCTTAAGAGTTGTTTACTTCTAGGCTATTTAACAACTTTATAAATCCAAACAAAATTACAAAATCACTTAGAGTTAGGAAGGATTCTGCAAAGCCATGAAGGAAGTCAACCTCAACAAGGGTTTTATCATAGTATTTTAGTGTGAAGATAGATACCAATATAGTTATTAATACGAATAAAACAGTTAAGGAATATCCTGTTTTTACAAAAATATTAACAGTTTTGATTTTATATAAGTAAAACAAAAATATTGCATATGGAATTATTGATAGTGCGAACAATAATGTGTTATCAATGGAACCTAATTTTTCTATATATTTAAAAAATAAATCTTGCATAAGTCTATTCCTTTTTAAAAATATTGAATGATGCGAGAGCTAATGTTGAATTACCAATAAATGTAAATATCCCTTGAAGCGTTACTAATCCATACAATTCATCTTGATTATCATAGATATGCCAAGTAATAGCGCACATAGCTCCTATTAAGTTTGGAACCATAGCTAAGCTTAACCAAAAAAATAAATTGTATTCTTTATATGTAGAAATTTTGTAAATGACAAATATGGTAAATATCCATTCAATAACCGAAGAGATGTGAATTAACCAAGTTCCAAATGTAAGTTCGTGCAAAATTTATATTTTTTTCTTAATTACATTAAGTACTTCTTTGGCATGATTTATAGGTAAAACACTTATCCATCTATAAGAAATTTCCCCTTCTGGAGAAATCAAAAAAGTATTCCTATCTGAAAATGGAGGAATCCAAGAACCATATTTATCGCTAATAATTCCTTCAGGATCGGATAATAAAGTGTAGTTTATAGATTTCTCGCTGCAGAAACTTTCATGAGAATCTTGATTATCAGCACTAATTCCAACAATTTCGGCATTATATTTTGAAAAATCTTTTTTTAATTCCGAAAAACCTTTAGCTTCAAGAGTGCAACCTGCGGTAAAGTCCTTGGGATAAAAATAAATAACAAGCCACTTACCATGAAAATCATTTAATTCCCAAATATTTTTTGATTTTATGTTTTTATTAAACCCTTCTAATTTAAAGTTTGGAGCAATATCTCCGACTTCAGGAGCAAAGTCAAAAGCAATTGATGAATTACAATTTAATAAAAAAATGAAAGATATTAATATACTTACTACTAAATTTCTCATCAAATTTAGAATCTTTTTAAATCAACTCCATTTGATTTAGCAAATTTATCTAAACCTACTTTTTGTATAGACTTTAATGCTTTGGTGCTAATTTTAATATTCACCCATTTTTTGCCTTCATCCCACCAAAGTCTCCTTTTTTGGAGATTAACTTGTTGCAATTTTTTTGTACGGATATGTGAGTGACTCACTGCCATACCGTTATTAGCTTTTGCACCGGTCAGTTCGCAAACTCTTGACATATTTTTTGAGTTATATATTTAAAAAATTCTAACACATGACTCAATTTATTGAATTGAGTAATTCTGAAATTAATTCGGCATTATTATTTTGTAAATTAATCATCTGTGCTTGATCTAATCCACCAACGGAAAGCTTAGCCATATCGTAAACATGATTAGCAATTTTAGATGCCAATGGATTCTCAATAGGATCTTTTTCATCAAGAATTATTTTGTTGCCTGTAATTTTATTAAGACCAACAATAAGTGGATGTTCTTTATTAATTAAGAGGACATGATATTCAGGTAAGCCAGGAATCTTTTGTTCCATGTAAGCGCCCATATCATTAATTCTTCTCATTTGTTCTGGAAGCAAGATCATCGCTGGTGGAGCATCTTTACTTGAAAGTGACTGAACTTTAACTGTTACCTTCTCATTGTTAAGGGCCTTAACTATGGTATCTCTAAGATTATCTGTATTTGATTTGCCATCCTTATCTACAATTTCTTTAGATTCTTTATCATCAAGTTCATTTATTTCTGAATCTACTCTTTGGAATTGATAATCTTCATTTTTACTTTCCAACCATGGAAGAAATTGTGCGTCAATTAGGGGATCTGATTTAATAACTTCTTTATTATCAGATAAACAGATATTTAATGCACTAGACTGTGAGATCAAATCAGAACAATAAATTATTTTTTTAGAATCAGTTAATTTATTTCGCTCTTTGTAATTTGTGAGAGTTGTGAAATATTTATCATTGGACTTGATGAGGGATTTATTTTCAATATCTTTAGTTACGTCTTTCTCTGAATTTATTATTGTTTCGAAAATAATACTGTTATTAACTAAATCAGCAAATTTTTCATCTTCGATAGCACCAATTTTAATAAAAGCAGAGATTGAATCCCAAATTTCTGCATAAAATTCTGGAGAATTTTTTATCAAGTCCTTCAGTTTATTAGCGATTTTTTTTGAGATAAATGATGATATAGACCTTACTTTTCTATCTGTTTGTAATGCACTTCTACTAACATTTAGAGGTATATCTGTAGAGTCAATAACTCCTCGTAGAGGTAAAAGGTATTTTGGAACTATCTCTTTAATTGAATCACTTACGAATACTTGATTGCAAAATAGTTTTATTTCTCCCTTTTCCCAATCAGCTCTACCTGACAACTTTGGAAAATACAAAATTCCTTGTATGTCATATGGGTAATCTGTATTTAGATGAATCCACAACAGTGGATCTCCCTGGAAAGGATAAAGGTATTTATATAACTCAATATAATCTTCATCTTTTAATTCACTAGGTTGTTTTCTCCAAGGAGGATTTTTCTTATTGATTGTCTCTCCTTCTAATAAGACATCTATTGGCATAAAATCACAATATTTTTTTATTAGTGATTTAATCCTTTCAGGTTCGATAAACTCTTTTTCTTCTTCAAGTAGGTGAAGAATAACATCTGTACCAATTGTTTCTCTTTCAGATTCCTCTAACGTGAAATTTGGTGATCCATCACAAGACCATTTGAAAGCTTTTGATTCCCCAATTGCCGACTTAGTTAATATATCAACTCTATCTGCCACCATGAAACTTGAATAAAAACCTAGTCCAAAATGACCTATGAATTCATCATTATCTTTTTTGTATTTTGTTAGAAATTCTTCTGCGCTGGAGAATGCTACTTGGTTTATGTACTTCTTAATTTCTTCATCATTCATTCCAATTCCATTATCGGAAATTGTCAACGTATTTTTTTCACGGTTAATTGTTATTTTTACTTGAGCCTCCTCAGTATTCTCGCAATCACCTGCCATAGAGGCCATTCTTCTTTTACTAATTGCGTCAACACCATTACTAACAAGTTCTCTTAAAAAGATTTCATGGTCAGAATATACTGCCTTCTTGATAATTGGGAAAATATTTTCGGTATTAATACGAATTTCGCCTTTTTCCATTTAAAAAAAATCCAACATATTAAATACTATTTCTTAAAAACTTGTTAATCAAGTTTAATTAGGAGTATTGTCCGAACAATATTTGAATTTTAAAACTAAATAAACTTTAAAAAGGTTTTATTTAACCCATAAAATCTCACTACAATTGTTTTCTTTCATGATTTGATTGGCTTTAGCCAAGTCATCACATGGATTTAAATGTAAGACGGCGATGTTTCCTCTTTTTTGCTGTTCTTTTTGTTCATTCATACCTTTTTCTAACAAATAAGAATCTTTAAACATCAATAAAATCCTTTTTTTTTCTGTCTTTTCTTCCTTAATTAAATTTCTTAAAATGTCTACTGAAATTGTAAATCCAATTCCATTAAATATTTTCTCATTAGGGCTAAATGACCTCACTAACTCATCATATCTTCCGCCTTTTGCGATGATGCTTTTATTTTTACCATTATCCGCTATTAGTTGAAAAACTATTCCTTCATATAAATTCAAGTGAGGTTGAAAAGTGGGATCAAGTTGTAATTTAACACCATATTTATTTGATATTTTTGATAATGTTTCAAATAAAAATTTTAAGTCATCTAATGTTTTACTAGTACCATATATAGTTTTTAATTTTTTTAATATTGCAATTGGTTCTCCTCGTGTGAATAAAAGATCTTTAAGAATATATTTATCATCTTCATCTATTCCTAATTTAGATAAATTATCTTGATCAAAATTAACCAGACTTTTCTTGATTTCTTCACAATTATTATTCTTATATTTGTTCAGTATCAAGTCCATTATTTTTGTAGTGCTTACTAGTAGAAATAAATTACAACCATCCTTCAAATTAATATTATCGATTGAATCAAACAAAATATTAATAACTTCAATTTCTGGGTATTTTGTATCATATCCAATTAATTCAATTCCACTCTGCAATTTTTCTTGTAACTTAAATGAATTTTTATTATTTTGTTTTTTATCAAAAACCATTCCATTGGTGAATAATCTTATAGGTCTTTTCTTATTTATTAATCTAGTAGATGACAATTTAACAATAGATGTTGTCATTTCTGGCCTAAGACATAATGAATTATTACTTACTATTCCTACAACCTGATTTTCGTCAATAACGCCACGGCCTTTTATGGTCTCTAAAGTATTTATAAATGAGGGTGAAACCTCTTCATATCCCCAAAGTTTATAAATACTATTTAAATTATTTATGATGTTTGAATTATTTTTTACATCGACTAATTTAATTTCCTTTATATCTGACATTTTAATAGTTTAGTAATTTTAGGTATAGAGATTTTTTTTAAATGGAGAAACTTTATCTAGTTCATTTTTTAATTCATTCTCAAGGCTGGGAGAACAAGCTAAAATTCTTCCGGAACTTAAATTAAATTCGCCTGAGGGATAATCAGAAATAATACCACCAGCCTCTTTAACAATGATAGCACCGGCTGCTAGGTCCCATACCTCCAATCCTCTTTCCCAATATCCATCTACCTTACCTGCCGCAACAAATGCTAGATCAACTGCTGCTGCACCTCCTCTTCTAACGCCTCTAGTTTTATGTGTTAGATAACAAAATTCAGCATAATTATTATCCTCTGTCTCAAATCTGTCATATGAGAAACCAGTTACAAGTAGACTTTCAGAAAGATTAGAAGGATTCGATACTTTAAGTTCACTATCATTGCAGAATGAGCCTAAACCTATACAGGCTGAATATAGTTCATTTAAATAAGGAACTGATATAGCTCCTATTATTGGCTTATTTTTATATACAAGACCAATAGAAGTCCCAAAAAAAGGATACCCATGGGAATAATTTGTTGTACCGTCTAATGGGTCTATACACCATGTTAAATCCGAAGATTTGGATAATTTACCCGATT
>QCBP01000017.1 GCA_003279055.1 Prochlorococcus sp. AG-347-I21
CCTTAAAAAATATTCTTTGATTAAGAAATGTATTCCACTATCATAAAATTTGAAAATGAGAAACAAAATAATATTCTTTTTTTTTGGTTACAAAAAAATCAGTTTAATATATCTAACAATAAATAATTTTAATGGAAAATATTAAGCTCAATTTAGGATGTGGAGAAAAAAGATTACCTGGATTTTTAAATGTGGATAAATTTGGAACTCCAGACATAAAACATGATCTAGAAACTTTTCCATGGCCTTGGGAGACAAATTCCGTATCAGAAATTTTACTAATACATGTTTTAGAGCATCTTGGGAAAGAAACCGAGGTTTACTTTAAAATTTTGAAAGAAATTTATCGAATATCTAAAAATAAAGCCAAGATTCGTATAGTAGTTCCCCATTTTAGACATCAATTCTTTTATGACGATCCGACTCATGTTCGAGTAGTAACACCTCTCGGGTTGCAATTATTTTCAAAGAAACTAAATAAAATATGGATTAAAGAAGGAGCAGCTAATAGTCCTCTAGGGATTTATCTAGATATCGATTTTGATTTAAAACAAACAATAATTAAACCAAGTCAAGACTGGTTTAGATTACATCCTGAAAAAAATGTAGATATAAATCTACTGCAAAAAGAATCTGCAATCTACAATAACTTAATCGAACAATATGACATGTATCTTGAAGTAGTAAAAGATTAATCAAAATTATTAGATTCTAATTTTTTATATATGTAATTTTTAAAATTGACTTAACGTAAAGCGTAATTAATGTGATTGCGAATAGTAGATAAAACAATTATCTTTACCAAGACAGGCCGATCAAATTGCACCCATAAAAATTCTTTTTTCCATAAAAATATTTTTTTTAAAGATAATTTTTAAAGTAACAACAAATATTGAAAGAAATTTTGATTTAAAATTAATGCATGATTATGGACTATAAATTTTGAATTTTCTGGTAGTTGGAACGATAAGAAATTGTCAACGACAAATTTTTCAAACAATCAAAGTTATGGACAAGAGTCTATCTTTCGCGAATAAAATTGGTTATTTTTTCGTTGAATCTGATAGTGATGACAACACATTAAATAGTCTTGAAAAAATCTCAAAAAAGAAAAATAACTTTAATTTTGAATCTTTTGGCAAATTAAGAGCAGAATTTCCTTTGCGTACAGAACGGTTAGCCTTATGTAGAAATAGATATTTAGATGAATTAAAAAAAGAAAAAAATAGCTGGGTCCAATATTTAATTGTTGTTGATACAGACGGTGTTTGCAGAAATATAAATGGCAATCATATTAAAGAATGTATTTCATATGGGGGATGGTCTGTTTTTACATCAAATGTTAAGGGGGCATACTACGATATTTGGGCTTTACGCCATAAAAGTTGGTCCCCTAATGATTGTTGGCAAGCGACAAAAGATCAAATAGATTTTGGGTCAAGTAGATTCGAATCTGAATCAAAAAATGTTTATTCAAGGATGATTAAAATTAATTCATCTGCAAAACTAATTAAAGTTGATTCTGCTTTCGGAGGTTTAGCTATTTACAAAAAATCGGACATCCCAGAAGAAGCAAAATATATAGGCTTATCCAAAAATGGTGAAGAAGTTTGCGAACATATATCTTTCCACAATTCAATAAAAGAAAATCAAGGGTCAATTTTTATTAATCCCAAGTTAATTATAGGGCCAAGTCCTTATGCACATACTAAGTATTCAGGAATTTTAGGACTAAATAGATTTTGGGCGCGATGCTTTATAGATTCAGTGGTAGATCTCTTTAAAAAAAACTTATTTAAAATCAATATGAAATTTTTCAAATTAAAAGATCAAAGCTGATTTAATGTGATTTCTTTAAAATTTATTGTCACCTCTGGAGGGTGGTCTAGTGGTTTAAGGCTCTAGTCTTGAAAGCTAGATTTACGATTAGTTATAGCAATAGCTTTAATATCTTTCTTGACATGCGTTTCCGAACTGTTTCCGAAAAAATCAACCACCTTTTGTTATAATTAAAAAGCTAAAAATTTAATAATTTTTACCTGGAGGGGTGGTCGAGTGGTTTAAGGCTCTAGTCTTGAAAACTAGCGTGTCTGCAAGGGCACCGTGGGTTCGAATCCCACCCCCTCCGTTCTAATAGAAAGTAAATGAAATTCAACCAAATAATATATTCACCTTTTTGGTAAGACTTTGTTAGGATTATTTTTATTTGGGATATGAGTAAAGGATTCGCCACAGATAATTTAATATACAAAAAATCAAAAAAAAAAGATATTTCAAAAGAACCTCAAGGTAGGCTAATTTCTTGGTCTCCTTGGCCTCCAGCTAATTTTCAGACAAAATATCCTGCTTTCCCTTTTGTCCTTACAATATTGATTATAGTAATCGGGCAATGGTATCTTTCTCTACTAAGATAGCCTGAAACTATGTTTATATTTAAATTTTAGATGAATTGAGTTTGAGAATTTAATTTGTTTTTTTCAATTTTATTATTAGCCCATTTTCAAGCAGTAATTATCCCAATAATAGTAGGTATTAGATCAATCAATAAATTCAAACATATAAGCAAAAACAAATTTATACCTTTAGGTTTTATCTTTTTGGGATTAGCATCATTCTCTGAAATGATAGATCATACCCAAACATCTTGGATTTATGTAGATCATTCCTCTTTATTTAATTGGTTATTTTATTCTTTCCTATCTTTAGGTCTAACATGTTTATCGATATCAGTTATAAAAAATAAATTTATTCAAAAAACTAATTTTTGTATTTCTTTATGTTCAATAATCTCATATTTTTTATTTGATAAATCTATTGCTCTTCTTTTTCAAGTAATAATAAGTATCCTTCTAATTATTAATTGGCAAAGAGTTTTTAAGGATTGGCTTTTTATCCTTTACCCAATATTTGGTATTTTTTTTACGACTTTCTTTGGAACAAGGCTCTCAATTAGTGGCGATCAATTTTGGCATGTTTTAATAGGCCCATCTGGAACAATTAGCGTTCTAACCTTTTATTTAGTATTAAAGAGATCGGACAAAAAATTTACTTAAGATTCTTATGAAAATATTTGTATTTACAAGTTTTATAGTGTGCTTAGTCACGATAATCTCTCCAGTAAGAATCCTTGCTGATACGGCACTTGATGTGTACATGAATGATTTTTATTCTAAATCGAATGAAGCTAGCCAGATTCTTAAAGAAATCGAAAATAGTCTAAAAGAGGGATCAAGAAAAAAAGTATGCTCTAGGCAAAGGGAGGCAGCAAGATTAGGTCTATTAGCCAATAAATCATTAATTAAAGCCTTTGAAATAGAGGGAGCTAATCCACCAATGCAAGCAATACAAGCAAGTCAACAAAGATGGGAATCTATTCTGAATGAGTGCTGAAGAAAGTCAGTAAATCTATAAATCTTTTTAAATTTGCATCCTTACAGATTTACTAATTAAGGGAATTTCAGGTTCAACTCCATAAATACATTGAGAGATCGAATAAATAAAAATACATAGTATAAATATAAAAATTATTGAGCCTAATTCAACTATGGGAAATATTCTCAAGAGATATGAAATTATTATTAAAGCAATATCAATTAATAAAGCTTGGCATGCGTTATATCTAACGAAATAGGGAACATTTGGATTTCTTACTAATCCAGCAAACAAAATTATAAATAATAAAAAACTACCAAAAGGCAAAGATTTTTCAATTATTGCTATCGGAAAAGTTAGTAATAATAGTATTTTTAAAAAAGAATATTTATAGAACAAAAAATATCCAAAAGGTATTGATGCCTTTAATGGCAAAGTATACAAAAATACTGATGAGAGTCTTTGGAATATCTGATTCAATATATTATTGAAATTTCGTATTTATATTTTAGCCTAATTTTTTTAACATAATAAAAAGACTTACTTTTAAAAAAAATGCACTTTGGCAGATGGTTATTAAATATTAGATAATTAATTCAGGTTCATAATTCAAAATGCGTATCCTACATACAATGTTGAGGGTTGGAGATTTAGATAAATCCATTGATTTCTACGTCAATAGATTAGGAATGAATTTATTACGAAAAAAGGATTACCCTCATGGAAAATTCACTTTGGCATTTGTTGGTTATGGCTCAGAAAAAGAAAACTCAGTAATTGAATTAACTTATAACTGGGACAAAAAGTCTGAAGACTATGAGCTTGGAGATAAATATGGTCATATAGCTATTGGAGTAAAAGATATTCATCTAATTTGCCAAGGATTAGAAAAAAATGGTTGTAAAATAACAACCAAACCTAAAACAATGAAAAACAGTACTACTGTCTTGGCTTTTGTTGAGGATCCTGATGGTTATAAAATTGAACTTATTGAAAGAGATTAAAAGCTCAGAAGTTTTTAATTAAATAAACAAATAACTAAAATTTAAAAAGATTGAATTATCAAATATATCGTTTTTAATTAGCGAAAAAATGCCTCTAAGATCACTTTGGATGGATTCTGCAGTTTCAATTGTTGTAAAAGATCATTGCTAAGACGAGGAATTATTAAAAATAAAATTTAAACTATAAACAATCTATATTAACTCTGTATAGAATAAGTAGACAATCTATATAGATTTATATATCATAGAATTATCTTATAAAACTTATGCCTAATAATTGGTCAAAAATAAGAGATGAATGGCTTGATAGAACCGCGGTTGCGAAAGATGATGCTAAATGGGCATTAGAAGCTTTAATTAATTCTGAAGAAGAGTTATTTGAAATAGAACAAAAAATAAAGAATAAAGAGGACGCTATAAGCCAAGTAAAATTTTTGAAGAAAAAGGTCAAAGAAACTATTTCCTCTAAAGAAATTAGTCTCGATGATATAGCATTAAATACTTCAAATTCAAACAAAGTACAGATCTCAGTACCATCAAATCTTACTTATCTTTTGAAAGTTTGGGCCGCAGCAGAAGGAAGAGATCTATCAAGCGTTGCTTTTCAATGTTTAGAAACTGGTTTAAGGGAAATGAAAAGCAAAGGTTCAATACCCTCGGTAGCAGTAAATAGATATGACTCGGCCTGTCAAAAGAGGATTGCACTAGCAGAAGTAAACAATTTATTGGAGAAATACGAAATAGCTCAGAATGAAATCAAATGATTATGCATAACAGAAAAATATTAAAGGGATACAAAACATTAATATCATCAAAGTTTAATGTGGATACTTCTACAGATAAATTCAAAGATGGAATAATTTATACTCTTTATTCTGATGAATTCAATTCACTTAGAGTTGGTTTTGCTGAAAATGATAAGGTTCTAGAAAAAAAAGTATCAAATAATGAATTGATATTATTGGATATGAAAAAAGGCAACAAGAAAGATCTATTTTTATTAATAACCACTCTAAAAGAGCTTGGTAACATATATTCAGACAATTTTTATTTCAAATACTCAAATTCTTTGATGAGACATTTATCAACTTTAGGTTGGCCTGTTGGAAAATCACTTTATAAACAAAGAAAGATTAAAAAAGAACTTGTATGTGCATAAATTCAAATGTAATCGCACTCTAAAGTTTCTCTAGTATCTCTATTTGTGATTGGATTAGTTCCTTTGGCACTTTCACAAAATTTCCTAACAATATCTTTTGGCAAAAAAACATTTGTGAAGTCTGCGCCTTCTATTTTTACATTATCAAACTGTGTACTATAAGCAAAAGAATCCTCCAAGTTAGTATTTGATAAATCTGTACCATCTAAAACAGCTGAGTCTAAAGTTACTTCTCTTAAGTTGGAGTTACTTAAATTAGTATCTTTCAATTTTGCTCCATAAAGAGTCGCATTTTGGAGCTCACAACCTGATAAATTTGCGTCTTGTAAATCAGTTAAATAGAAAGTTGCTCCCTTTAAATCAGATCCGGAAAAATCAGCTCCTACCAAGGATTGTTTACCATAATCCAAAGCAGCGAAGCTTCTAGAAGGGAGGGTTAAAACAATTATTAAAAAAGTTAAAATTATAAATCTCATTTGTTTGAATAGTATTTAAATAAATTCTAACTTCTTAAGCTGAAATCTAAAAATTAATTAGTTACTGAATGCTATATTTATTGAAATAGGAAATCAAGAACTAGGTTTTGGATATAAGTCCTTTTGATGCAATTATTGTTGGTTCTGGAGCTACAGGAGGAATAGCAGCGCTTACATTGGCAGAACAGGGGATAAAAGTTTTAGTAATAGAAGCAGGACCTCAAATTAAAAGGCATGAAGCTAGTAATAATGAACCAAAAAGCACATTAAAAAGATTATCAGGAGTTTTAACAAAAAAACATGCCAATCAATGCCAACATCCTGGTTATTGGAAAAATAATCCTGACTTATATTCAAATGAATTGAAGCATCCTTATGAGTTTCCCGAAAAAAAGCCCTTTCTTTGGACCCAAGGCAAGCAATATGGGGGAAGATCATTAACCTGGGGAGGTATAACATTAAGACTTTCCTCAGAAGATTTTCAACCGGCAAAAAAAGACGGATTTGGACCAAATTGGCCTATTTCATACGATGAACTATCCCCTCACTATGATTTCATTGAAAATTTCTGTGGAATCTATGGAAGAAAAGATGACATTAAAGAAGTCCCAAACGGTAATTATATTGGTGAAATACCTCTTACAGAAAACGAAAATGTTTTTGGCAGCAAAGTCAAATCAAAATTAAACTATCCATTTATACAATCCAGAGGATTTGACCGTAATTCATCAGTAAAAGATAAAAAATGGCCCAAATCATCTAGTGTAGGTAGCACTTTAAAAAAAGCTTTAGATACTGGGAATGTGCAAATAATTTCAAATCACCTAGTAGAGTCTTTTGAGATTAACAAAATAACAGAGCTTGCATCAAAACTTACGATCGTAAACTTAGAAAATGGATGCAAAAAAGAATTAAATTGTGATTTAATCCTTCTTTGCGCATCAACAATTTCAACACTCAGAATATTACTCAACTCAGAATATAAATCAAATTCCTCAGGTTTTAAAGATAATTCTGGAAAATTAGGCAAATACCTTATGGACCATATATCTATCTGTAGATTTTTTTCAGTCCCAAAAACAAAAAACTCTAGAAAACCATTAGATAATCTTCCCGATCTTTCTGGAGCAGGCAGCTTCTTTATTCCATTCGGTTCAAATTTACCAAAAATTGAAGACATAAATTTCCATAGAGGTTATGGAATCTGGGGAGCAATTGATCGATTAGGGATACCTAAATTTTTGCAAAAAGACACAAACACATCCATTGGCTTTCTTATTGCCCATGGCGAAGTCCTTCCAAGAGAGAAAAACTCAGTTTCTCTTTCTAGCAAAACAGATGAATGGGGTATCCCCATTCCCTACATTGAATTCGAATGGAGCGAAAATGAGTTGAACATGGCAAAACATATGGAAAACACAATACTAAAATCAATCAAAGCTGCAAATGGAGAAATAAAAAATATTAACGAACTAATGAATATCCCATTAGGTAGTTTATTTACAAAAAATTTGATCGCACTTTCAGATAGTCCTCCGCCGCCTGGATATTATATTCATGAAGTAGGGGGGGCGCCAATGGGGATGAATGAAGAAAATAGCGTAGTTGATAAATTTAATAGATTATGGAGATGCAAAAATGTACTTGTATTAGATGGAGCATGCTGGCCCACATCATCTTGGCAAAGCCCCACTCTTACAATGATGGCCTTGAGTAGAAGAGCGTGTTTAAATATCAAAAAGATTTAGAAGGTGTAAATAATTGATTTAAATAAATTTCTGATACAGAATTATCTGTACATCCGTTTTGAACGAGAAAAGTAGCTAATGCTGAATTTATAAGCTTATATTGATCCCAAGTTGGGTTACTTAATACAAAATCTTTCATAGTATTATAAAGTGTTTCTGAAAGCTCTGTTTCTAAAGAGACTTTATTGGAAGAGCACTCGGAAAATTTGCTCTCAGTTAAATTTGATTGGCTGAATTGATCCATAATTTTATAATTTTCTGCATAACTATAATGATATTTTTTTAAAAAAAAATCAAAAAATATCTACTAGAAAACTTTTTCAATTATCAAATGAGACTCATGTTATAAGTAAATTTTTAAAAAACTTCCTTTTTAAATAAGGAAATTGAATAGATCTCAAATAAAAGTCAACAATAATGTTGAAGTCCTGTTTTTTTTGAAAAATACTGGGATTTCTAATTTAATGTGGATTTGGACGTGGAAAACATCCTATAAATTGTGGAAAATCTAGCTCAAAATACTTTAGAGATTTTATATTAAGAATACTTATATATACTGAGTCTATTAAGACCAAGTCGAGAAAGAGACAGGTGATTCATTAATTTTCAATGGATTTTCTTAAGATTTAGTCTTTATTAGGCAAGCGAAGCGTGACCGGTCCTAATGGATGTTTTGAATTTGGATAAATACTATGGTGATGGTGATGGTGATTATGATTATGTTGATGATGCTCCACATTTTCATGTTCTAAGTAATCACCTTCTCCTTCGTTTGATTTTTCATGGTTTTGAGTTGGGATTTGATTTTGTATTTCACAAGCACCATTACATTCAGGATCACATAAATCACAGCTAATCCCCAAGCCCTCTACATGGTCATGATGACTTTCTTGTACCATTCCAACTTCTTTTTCAAAGCCAAATAAATTTGACCTATATTTACAAGTAGAGCAATTCATAAAGTTCTTACCCTCGTTATTAAGAATCTCTTCAATCCTTTCTACAAAAGTATCAACCACATATGACTGTGACGAAAGATATTTTGCATGTATAAATGAAATATTTGGATTATTAGTCGCAACTAAATCGCTTTGCCTTTTAATTCTTGTAACAAGCACCCCTGAGAAAAGGAAATAAGGGAAAATAATTATATTTTTATAACCCAGTCTCACTACATTTTTTAAGCCAGGTTCGACAAGAGGGAAAGTCACTCCAGAAAAAACTGTTTCCCCCCACCCTAAACCAATACACTCTACGATCATTCTCGTAATTTTTGAAACATTGGAATTCGCATCTGGATCAGATGATCCTCTACCAACTACAACTAATAATGATTCTTCAGGTTTTAGACTATTATTTTGTTTAAAAACATTTTTTACTCTTTCACAAGCTGCACTAATCATTAAATTATTAATACCTAATTCTCTGCCATAAATTATTTCAATACCTGTTTTATCTGAATAATTCATCAGCAAGCTAGGTATATCGTTTTTTACATGGCCAGCAGCAAAAAGCATTGCGGGTATTGCAATTACTTTTTTTATAGAACGATCTCTTAGCTTGTCTAAAGCGTCAACAAGTGAAGGTTTGGCAAATTCCAAGAAACCATATTCTACTAAAAAGGTTGGATATCTTTTTTGGATAAGTTTAGTTAATTCTTGAAATTCAGTAATGGCTAGTTTATTTCTGCTCCCGTGTCCACAGATAAGAATCGCGACTTGATTATTTAACTTCGAATCTAAATTATCCAATATTAAGTTATTACTTATAACATAATAGTAAAGAACAATATTCAGTAGTGAAAAATAATCATAACTTGCTTGAAATTCCAAATATTAACTCAAGGGACTCAAAATTAAAGTCATTAATTTATGACATTGATGATTCCTTATTTATTAAAGATAATTATTCTAAGAAAAATTTCGAGCACCTTTGTATATGTAGCGGAGGTACAACTTCTAGCTGTGCTAAAAATGGTTTTACAACTCTTGATCTAAGAAAAAATTACAGCAAAATTCACCTGGATAGAGAAACCAATTTTGTAACAATTGGTGGTGGAGTAATAATGGGGGATCTAATAAATTATTTACAAAAACATAATCGGAGTTTTCCTATCGGACTTTCTAAACTCCCTGGAGCAGGCTATATACTTACTGGTGGAGTAAGCCCACTCAGTAGAACCTACGGATTAGCAATTGATAATATTGAATCAGTAAAAGGTTTCTTGGGTAATGGCACATTTATCTCTTTAAAAAGAAATCAAATAAATCCCGAGAAACAATTAATTTGGGAAGCAATTAAAGGCGCAGCACCATTCTTCTCAATCATTACCGAATTAGAGCTTAAGACTATCGAATCTAATCCAATTAAAGTCATTGAAGGATTTGTAAATCTAAATGAACTTTCAGAAATAATACAACTAGCAGAGCAATTTCCAAAAAATATTAGTCTTCAATGGATTTATGCCCAAAAAATTTATATTTATGTTTTTGCTGAACTCAAAAATAATTTAGAGGATGAAAGAACAGAAGAATACTTAACGCATCTAGACAAATTTCCTGCTCTAGAAAAACAATTTTATGAGGGCTTCAACAAAATAAATTTCTTCCCAAAGGAATTGAATTTATTTGAGCTGAATGCAAATAACCATTCTGAGGTAATTAGTCTTCTCGGAGAAGATTTAAAAAATCATATCCCAAGTTTCATAAAATGTTTGAATGAAATAATGAACAATAAACCTAATAATTCCTGTTATGTTGCTTCTCAGCAACTAGGTTTCAAAACAAAAAAGTTAAATCATGGCTCAAGCTTTTTTGTTCATAGAAAAAGTACTTGGAAACCATGGATATATGCATCATGGAAAAAAAATGATCCTCAAGAAAAAGAGGTTGCTCTGGACTGGATTTATAAATCTTGGAGAAACCTAAAAAGGTTTTATCCAAATATTCACTTAGCTCAATTGCATAATCATTTAAATTCTCATAAGGAAGAAGTTACTTTAGCTTTTGGAAATAGAATGGATGAATTAAAAACTTTAAAGAATATTTTTGACCCCCAATGTATTTTGCCTCCTTTATAAGGTAACTTCTTAATTATAAAGAAAATTAAAATGCAAAATTTCTCGAGATATTTATCTAAAAATTGGTTAGATGATCCAAAATCAAATATTCTCTCTGGCTTAGTTGTTGCTTTTGCAATGATCCCAGAAGCAATTGCTTTTTCAGGTATAGCTGGTGTAGATCCAAAAGTTGGCCTTTTTGGTGCATTTTGCTTATCTATAACAATTGCGATTGTTGGAGGAAGAAGGGGAATGATTACTTCAGCTACAGGTTCAACAGCTCTTTTGATGACTGGACTTGTTGCTTATGGAGAATCACAAGCTCCTGGATTAGGAGTCCCATATCTTATTGCAGCTGGAATACTAACTGGAATTTTCCAAATCCTTTGGGGATATTTAAGACTTGCCTACCAAATGCGATTCGTACCAACAGGAGTATTAAGTGGATTTGTAAATGCGTTGGCACTTTTAATATTTCAAGCACAACTACCTCAGTTAGGAATAGGCATTAAAGAATCAAAAGGATTAGTTGAACAAACTTTAAGTCAATATCCTGTTAACTCTCAGATTCCAACAGTTTGGATTCTTGTAATCCTAGGATTAATAATTATCTATGGGCTACCCAAAATCACAAAAGCAGTCCCATCTCAACTTATAGCAATAGTAGTGATTACCCTTGTAAGCATATTCTTTAATCTAGATGTGCCAACAGTAAGCGATTTGGGTAAATTACCTGATGGATTACCAAGTATTTCTCTTCCTTTTGGATCAATAGAAAATGGGAAAGTGCCTTTTAGTCTCGAAACATTAGGGATAATTTTACCAACCTCACTTGCAATATCTCTAGTGGGTTTAATGGAAACCTTTTTAACTCAAGACATTTTAGACGATGTAACTGATACAAGTTCTAATAAAAATAAAGAAGCAAGAGGACAGGGAATCGCAAATATTGTGGCATCCTTATTTGGTGGAATGGCTGGATGTGCCTTGGTTGGGCAATCTGTAATGAATACTGACAATGGAGGCAAATCTAGATTATCAACCCTCTCCTCAGGCGTATCTCTCCTAATTATGATCATAGTCTTGAAGTCTTGGATTGGAACAATCCCAATGGCAGCTTTAGTAGCAATTATGATAACAATCGCAATAAGTACAGCAGATATAAATGGATTAAAAAATATCAGAAAGATACCTAAAAGCGATACTGCAGTAATGCTTATGACTTTTTCAGTTACTATGCTTACAAAACCCCATAATCTTGCACTTGGAGTTATTGCAGGAGTTGCATTAGCTGCAATTCTTTTCAGTAGAAAAGTGGCAAAAGTTATAACTGTCTCAAGAGCGAAAGAAAATAAGTTGACTACCTACAAAGTAAAAGGACAATTATTTTTTGTAAGCAAAATTTATTTTTTACAAGGATTTGATATTCATGAACATCCAGAAAATATTGTAATTGATATGTCTTCAGCTCATATTTGGGATCAAAGTGGCGTTGTTGCTCTTGAGCAAATTATTAGAAAATTCCAGAATGGTGGTTCTAAAGTTGAGATTGTAGGATTAAATAAAGAAAGTCTTAACTTATTTGAGAGACTAGGTGGTGTAGAAAGCAGTCATTAAAAAAAGTTAGTTAAGACTAACTTGTTGATAACAAAACCAAAGCCATTGTTGAAAAAGCAAATTTCTATGAGATCTCCAAGCGGTTTTTGAACTATTCGGATCAAAATTTTCAGGAGGAGGAACATCTCCCTTTTCTTTATCTCTTTCAATTTCACTAATAATTCTATGCACTGTATATTCAGGATGACCTAAATGCATAAGTTGTTTTTGATCTTTAGACTCAAAAATTGTATATCCGACGTTTTCTCCATAAGCCAACAAATTCAATTTTCCATCTTTTTGTGCATTCTCCATCTCCAAATCTGGCAATCCTGCAAATCTACTTTGAGGACAAATAAATTCATCATCTTGTGTACCCATCAAAGGATGTCCAGGAACTAGACTTTTTAAAGGAAATACCCCAAATAATTTCCTATCAAAAACTTTCTTATCAACCCCTGCTAAATAAGCAAGCGCAAAGCCAGCCCAACATAATCCAAGAGTACTCGCACAAGAATTTCTAGCTTCATTTACAATTTTTACAAATTCATCCCAATACTTAACATCCTCAAAGTCTAGATGTTCAATAGGTGCTCCAGTAATAATGATTCCATCTAAAGGTTCTGTATTATTTGCTTCTTCCCAAGTTATATATAGATTATTTAGATGATTAAGATCCCATGTTTTATAAGAATGAGTTTTTAGCTTTATCCAGACTGGCTCAATTTGAAGAGGAGATAAACCAAGTGGATGTAGTAAGTTGAATTCATACTGCTTGCCAAGAGGCATGATATTCAAAATACCAATCCTAAGAGGACGAATATCCTGTCTTTTTGCCAATTCTGGTTCGATCCAAGATATATGATTTTTCTCAACATCACTAATCTTGTGATAGTTACTAGGAATTATTAAAGCCAATAAATCTCCTTTTCTAAGTGATTTGTGAAAGTGCTTGTTCGAAATCTGCTTTTATATCATCAATATGCTCAATTCCGACAGAAACTCTTACCATCGTGGGAGTAACACCTGCAGATAATTGTTCTTCTTCAGATAATTGCTGATGAGTTGTTGAAGCTGGGTGAATTACTAAAGTTTTTGAATCTCCCACATTAGCAAGGTGACTAGCTAATTTTAAGGAATCAATAAATTTTACTGCATTTTCATAACCTCCATTAAGAGAGAACATAAGCATGCAACCCATTCCCCTTCCAGTAGTGTATTTTTTGGCACTTGAATAATATGGATCAGATTCTAGACCAGGATAATTAACACTACTTACATTGGAATTAGAGTCTAACCATTTTGCCAAGTCAAGCGCATTTGAAGTTTGTCTTTCTATCCTCAAGCTTAGAGTTTCCAAACCCTGCAATAACAAGAACGAATTAAAAGGGCTTTGGGCTGAACCCCAGTCTCTCAGGCATTCGAGTCTTGCTCTTAACGCAAAAGCTATATTTCTATTATCAGGTACTCCCAAAGATTTACAGATATCACTACCGAAACCAAAAGCGTCCCAATGAACGAGCCCATGATAAGCGGCGCTTGGCTCACTCATGAGTGGGAATTTACCATTTCCCCAATCGAAGGTCCCAGCATCAACAATAACTCCTCCTATACTTGTTCCATGTCCACCGATCCATTTTGTTGCACTTTCCACAACAACATCGGCTCCAAAATCAATTGGTCTTATTAAAGCACCACCAGCACCAAGAGTATTATCCACTATTAAAGGGATTCCATTCTCCTTCGCCAAAGCAGAGAGTCCCTCAAAATCTGGAATATTGAACCGGGGATTTCCCATTGATTCGACATATATTGCTTTGGTTTTATCATCAATTTTATTTCTAAAACTATCGATGCTATCACCATCAGCAAATTTTACTTCTATTCCTAATCTTGGGAATTGTACTTTAAATTGATTGTAGGTCCCACCATAAAGAAAAGATGTAGAGACAAAATTATCCCCTGCTGTCATGCAGTTCACGATTGCCAAGAATTGAGCAGCTTGACCTGAAGATGTTGCTAGTGCTGCCATACCTCCCTCCAAAGCTGCCATCCTTTTTTCGAAGACATCTGTGGTAGGGTTCATAAGTCGGGTGTAAATATTACCAAATTCTTTTAATCCAAAAAGATTTGCTCCATGCTCTGCATTATCAAAGACATAAGAGCTAGTTTGATAAATAGGTACTGCCCTAGAATTTGTAGTTGGATCAGGCACTTGGCCTGCATGTAACTGAAGAGTTTCGAACTTTTGGTTGCTCAAAGTTTTTTAATATAGTCCTATTATCTATTTAACTTAAAAATGTTCAAAAAAAAAACAAAAAAAAGATAAATATTTATAAATCCTTTTTTAATGAAGGGTAGTTATCAATCATATATAAACTTAAATCATCTTTTATCGCAGATCTAAGTTTCTCTATATTTGTAGAGTCAATTATAGGAAAAGTTTTATTAGCCTCAGGATCTTTTTCGGTGATAGATTTCCAATTCTTACCAACATCTTTTTCAGCGTTTTTTAGAACCTCATCAAAATTAAAAGCCTTATCGTTTTTTATAGCGTCAAATTCTCTGAAAGCCTTATTTATGAGCTCCTTTCTATTTTCGAATAGATTTTTGGCTTTTAATGTATCTGGAAGACCCATAACTGGTTGGAATTCCTTAAGAAGTTTTATTTCCTCTTCAATTAAGAGTGTCCAAACACCATGTTTATTTTGTGGAAGATTGGAATTACTAAAAATATTAATTTCATCGAGGTAAAAATTCAACCATAGATAATATGACTTTTCTTCAATAGTTTTTTTAATGGATATCTTTTTATTTTGGATCTTTGGGAGTAACTTTTCTGCTTTCTTTAAAAACTGTCTGTCTTCTCTTTCTAAATTTATTAATCCCCATCTTTGACTATAGTCCCATAAATCTTCGTATCTTGTTAAGTCTTCTTGATTCCAACCAAGAGCTTTCAGTTCATGAGAACGGTGTGATAATTCCTTTTTCAAAAAAACCTTTTAAAACCATCATAATTCTAACCCCGCAATCAAGATTAGTAAATAAATGAAAAACTTAGCTTTTTATTGAATTAAACAAATAATCAATTATTAAAATAATTATTAATAATTTTCAATACATTGATATAACTTGGATTTTTTTTAGAAATTTGATTACTGTATTTATTTTTTTTAAGATCGTTTTCCTCTTTTTCAAGAAACAATTTCTTGTAAAGTTTTTCAATATCATTAAAAAGATAATCTCCACTTAATTTTTCATTTAGTTCAAAAGATGATTCAGATTTCACAGATTCTTGGCAAAAATTAGTGATTTCTTCTGAACTAATTAAAACCTTATAAATTTCTTTTTTTTCTTCTGAATTTGCATGAAAACATAAATAAATTAGATTTATCATTGAACAATTATTATTTTTGATTTTGAATTCTCTATATATGTCTGGCCAAAATTTTAAAGATTTTAGACCTTCTAAACCTCCTTGACTGAGAGAGTATTTATTACACCAAGCAACAAATTCTGAGACATCTATCGGACATCTGTTGTGTTGCAAAAGCATATCTGATAAAACTTGACCTGCTTGAAAATTCCGTGTTGGTTTCCCTTCAGTTGGTAGAGTCATACTCCCTAAGACATCAGCCTTAACAGCATTTAATTGAGAAAAAGTATAATCTCCTTTTTCACAAAATTTATTATTAATTATTTCCTTTGCACTAATTATTTCTTCACCATAGCCAAGTTCTTTTAATGAAAGGTATTTATTCTTTAATTTATTTTCTTTTCTAACTTTTAGTGATACTGATGCGGCCTGATCTAAACATTGAGTTAACAAAATTGTATTAATGGTAGGTAGCATTCCTGGCTTATCGGAATGAAAGTGATTTACAAAACCTGCAAATATGGATGAAATATTTTTTATTGACTTTATATATTGACATTCAATATTATGAACCCCTGGAGAAACTTGAATTTTCGGTGACAATTGATTCAAAATGCGAGCTCCTATTAAAGCAGATAGAGCATCAGGATGGCAGAAATTTGCAGTAAAACTATCACTAGAATTTCGTAAAGCTCCATGACGATGAAATCCCGTAAAAAAAGCTAAATTTGGATATTTATTACAGAGAATAAAAGGATTTTTATTTCTTTTATCAATACAAAAAGAACCGACGAGACAGCCAAGAACCACATTTTCTCTTTTTAAATTTTTTCTGAGTTCTAAAGCATGTTTAACATCATCTTGTATGTGATTACTGTTAGAGGCAAGAATTACCATCTCACATTCCAAGAGAAGATCTTTTAGATCAAAAGACTTTCTTTTTCCCTCTGAAGAATAATGTCCCATTCTCTTAATCTTTTCAATAATCTCATCATTCATCTCAGAAAGAACATCTTTTGAGAAAGCGCCTAACAAATCTCTATCTTCTCTGGGAGCTAAGAGAATATTATTTGATTTTCCATGCATAGCACAATTGTATGCTAATGATGCAGGATATAAACCGACACTGTAGAATCCAACTTTGCTCTTCTCTATATCTTC
>QCBP01000018.1 GCA_003279055.1 Prochlorococcus sp. AG-347-I21
AGTTCCTTCTGAGGAAGAACTATCGCCACCACTATCGGAGGAAGAGCTATTATCACCATCACCTCCTGAGTTAGAGGTTGAGTTCTTACTTCCAGATTTAGAAGATTTGCTCTTACTTCCTCTACTAGAAGAAGAGCCTCCCCCTTCGCTACTAGAAGGAGAACTTGGCCCTGAAGATGGAGTTGCTGGAGAGGATGAGTCACCCATGCCTTGAGAGCTATCAAGCGCTAAACTTACTCTTACTCCTTGACCTCCTATGCTTTTGGGTGGGGCAATATTACCGCCTGCAGAAACTCTAATTGTTGAAGGCTTACTACTATTGCCACCAGAAGAAGCACTCCCTCTTCTGCCAGCTGAAGATGGGGTAACCGAAAGCGAAGAGGTTACACCACCTCCACCTCTACTTGTTGGCGCAGGACCTTGTGGAGAGAAGGCACTGAGTTTTGGAGGTTTTATTTCTATGCGTAAAAGAAAAGATTTCGCAGCATTGCCTGCAGAAACTCTCGTTGTTGAAGAAGAACCTCTACTACTTGTTGGTGCAGGACTTTTTGGAGCAGGGGCAAATCCAAGGATTCCTGATGAAGTATTAGAAGGCGAAAGAAAGGCTAGATAATATAATGCTTCACTAGTATGGCTTTGTTCAGAATCTCTAGAACTTTCTTCATCAATATATGCAGAAAAAGAACTACCTGAAATTGATGTGGTTCTTACGTTAGAAGCGTCAGCTCCATCTCTAGTCGCCATTTTTACTATCAAAGCAGGCGTTGCAGAAAAAGTTGTGCCAAAACTTTGACTACCGATCGAATGTGTATATGAATTTGATGTCTCACCCACATCAATGGTGTGAGAACCATTGCTCTTATTAGAACCTTTTTCAATAGCTAGATAACCAACAGTTTCTTCTGCATGGCCATCATGATAAAAAGATTCCTGTTCTTGCAGGCCAAGTACAAACGTTGTAGAAGTTACATTTCGAACTCTAGTAACTACCCAATTAGAATCATTAGTAGTTTGAACTTGAGTAAATACTGCAGGATTTGTTAGTGAAGAACCGATATCGAATGTTGATTCATGGGCATTACTAATAAGGTCATTACTTGAAACGGTCCCTAAGGTTATTTTTGTGCCATCAGACATTTCATAATTTCCAGCTTCACCAACAAAATATGATGCGGTTTCTGTTTGATGAGTCCCTTCGTGAGCCTCAGGTTCATCGATTTTTATTTGAAAAGAAGTAGAAGTTACATTTTTGATCCTTGTAGTGACTGAGTCAGTATCATTATTAGAAGGATCACTAACTATTACTACAGGATCACTATATGTTTTGTTTAAAGTTACCGTTTGCCATTCTTCTGTCAAAGATAAAGATCCATACTCTGCCTGCAGAACTTTTGTAAAATTTGTCGGCGTAGAGGAAAAAGATAAAGTCCCAGTCCCATATAATTTGAAACCTGATGATCCAATTGGAGATCCTGCTATTGCTCCAGAATAAGTTGAATCTGTATTTTGGCTGACAGAAATGTCTCCAGATGTACTGTTTATGCTGTTGGGATTGATCCTTATTTGACCACTTCCTGTAAGCCCATCAGGGGCTGTTATAACTAACCCACCTGAACCACTATCTATATCGCTATTAACAATGACTTGACTCGCTGCCGTTAAAGTTAATTGACCAGAGTTATTAGAATAATCTAAATCTGACTCTATTGTTACATCTCCATCTCCACTGCCTTGGCAACCGCTGTATGGATCAGAAGAACATGTTGTACTTATTTCTACATCTCCACTTGCAAGTGCATTAACCAATGCTGTAGCAACGCTACTAGTGACGAAGTAATCTTCTGGATCTAATAGCCATTTTCCTGGGTTCCCATTAGTTGATCCCATACTTACTGAAATATTTTCTCTAATATCTAAATTCGCTCCGGAAGTTTCTATCCTTCCTCCATCTCCACTTAGCGCTCCTCCATCAACCTTGAAGGTTCCAGAGACGACGGTGGATGAAAACGGATTTTTTATATTACTCCAAATTACAATTTCTCCTCCATTCCCATGATCTTTAGCAGATGCATTAATAAAAACGTTTTCTCCTATTTCTGTATAAACCGCTTGTCTAATATAAGGATTTGAATTTTGCCAGCTTCCTCCAATTTGAATTAAGCCTCCTGATTGTTCACCTTGGGAAATGATTTTTGAAGAGCCTTCTATTTTTATCTCTTTACCTGATACTGTTATCTCTCCACCATTATTTTGAGTGGTTTTAATAGTTGTATCTTTAATTGCAACATTTCCATTTAATGCATCGATGTAGAGGTTCTCATCAATAGATACATTTATTCCTGATAATGAAATATTGCTTATATTATTTGGATTAGATTGCGTATATTTAAAACCCTCTTTATTTATTAAGGAATTTGAACCCATTTTATTAAGGTGATATTTTCTATTACTAAAAACATCAAAAACTCCATTTGAAAAATGTAATGATTTTGCAGTGCTTAAATGAAGTTGAGAAGTATTTATAAAATCTGCACCGTTACCTATATTTATTCCTCCGGGAGAAACCCAAAATAAATTACCTTTTTCAGATAAAGATATTGGTTTATTTATAAAGCTTCCTTTTGATGAAGATACTCCAACAATTACATTTTTGTAGTTCTCATTTTTGAAGAGGACACTATTTATTGAACCTCTAGTATCAAAAGAATTAAATCGATGAAAGATATTGTCACCACTCTTATCACCTCCAGAAACTATACAATGTCCGGTTATACAATTACCTCCTTTTATCCCATTAATTATTGTTGCTGATTGAATTTTTTTATCTAAACTTATTTCTGCAAAACTTGCTGGAGCGTAGTTGATTAAAAATCCTAGTAAAAATAAATAATAAGGAATATATTTTTGCTTTTGATTATAAATCATTTAAGCAAGTATTTTTACTTAGACACATATTAAATATATTAGTCATATCGAAATAATTTGTCGTTAAATTAGTAGGAAATACCCTTTTTATCAAAGAGATTGTTTTTATTTCTTCCTGAAATATTGATTGCTGTGCAACCGAGACCTGTAGATCTTCCTTTGAAATCCCCCTTTGAAGATACAAGAAAAAATAATGATGAGTCCAAAGATTTAAAAATAGATGGAATAGAAAAAAACGAAGAAGAAAAAATTAAAATTGATACTGAAGAGACTATTGAAGTTAAAGATTTAAAATGGCTCCCAAAGATAGTTGGTGAAGATATTCCTTATAGCAAAAATGAATTAAAAGAAATTTTAAAAGACTGTAAAGAGGATGAAATAGCCACAACTTTAAATTCTTGTGCTTCTAGATTAACAGCAGTTTTAATCCAAGATGGATATGTAAATAGCAGAGTTTATACAATTGTTGATGAGGAGAAAGGGACTTTAGAAGTAATAATGGGAAAGGTTGTTGAATTAACTGTTAAAAGTGATAATCCAATAATTAAAGAGCGTGCTTTTTCAAAACTGAAGGATTTAATTGGGAAAACCCTACATACACCAGAGCTTGAAAAAAAGTTTGCAGAGGTAAGAAATATTAAAAATGTGGGTCAGATTTCAGGAAATCTAGGCAGATTAGGTAGTGATCCAACAAAGGCAGTTTTAAATTTAACAGTCGATTATATGCCATCAAAATGGCAAAGAGAATTTAGCCTTAGAAATGACGGAAGTTCTGGAACTGGGCAGTGGAGAAATATGGGAACTTTTGTGAAGACTGACATCCTAAAAAAAGGTGACACATTTATTGGAATGGTAGAGATTAATAATGATCAAGATATTGAAATTGGCTCTCAAACCTATTCAGGAACATATACTTTCCCTCTTAAAAATGGTTATAGCTCAACAAACTCAATTTCTTATAGCAGGTCTGATTTTGTCGAATTTGAAGATGATTTAAAAACGATGAGATTTGATTCTTTAACTTTTCTTTTTCAACTAGATAAATCTTTAGTTGAAAAACCAAATAAAAATCTAAGCTCATCTTTTGGATTGAATATTAGTAATTCAGAAAGTTTTTTAACAGGAATTAGAACTCCTTTATCAGCAGGATCTAATCCAGAAGGTTACGTTAGGACAGGTCATTTAAAAGCCAGTTTAAATTATGCTCTAATCGGTGAATCTATTTTAAATTCTGGAAATATTTCATTTCAGCAAGGGATCGCAGGAATAAGTGAAAGCTTTCAATTAACAGATTTTGCATCAAATGGTATTTACCCTGGAGAATCAAGAGCACTAGGTGTAAGTAATTCTCTTCTTTGGACATTAAGTAATAATTTAGGATTAAATTTAAATTCTTCTGCTCAAATAGCTTTAAATCCCTTAATAAGTGGAATGAGCTTTGGTGTAGGAGGCAGTTCAGGATTAAAAGGATTACCTAAAAGTGTTACAGGAGGAGATAGTGGATGGTTAAGTGATGTGGAATTGGTTTTTACTCCTTGGGCTAAAGAAAAAAAAGCAATTCAAGTTTTACCCTTTTTAGGATTTGGTGAGGTGGTTACTGATGTCCAAAATACAATCACCAAGGATTCTGCAGGATCTTATGGATTACTTTTAAGGTATATAAATTCTAATAATGTATTTGAAATTGGGTTGGCAAATTTTATTAAGACAGAAGACAATACAGGAACTTGGAATAATTGGATGTTAGGAGATGGAATATTTTCTAATCTGAAATTCACTTTCTAATAAAAATTTGAGAAATATTATGATTAATTTTTTAGATAAATTAATACCCTTATTACTTGGACATTTTGTAGCTGATTTTGCAATACAAACAGATACAGTGGCTTTAAATAAATGTCCAAAAAATAAATCTAGTATAAGTTGGGTTTGGTGGATGACAGGCCATGTTTCTATTCATGGGTTAATAGTATATTTTTTAACAGGTTCTTCCTTAATTGCACTTTTGGAAGCTTTATTACATTTTTATATTGACTATTTGAAATGTATTGGCAAGTTTAATTTGTTAGTTGATCAAATTCTACATATATCATGCAAGTGCCTTTGGGTCTTTATGATCTAGTTATGTTCTCTAATTTTAGAACTAATTATTTTTTGTTTTTATTTGGTGTTTAAATTATTTATGATTTTTTTATTTTTTATAATTTTTGTTTTTTTTCCCTTTGGAATTGATAAATTTTTAAAGAAGAAATTAACCAAAAATTTTTTTTATAAGCCGGAAAATAAAGAATTAGAATTAAATCCAGATATTAATACTTTAAATTGGGATTTACACAAACTTAGATTAGAAAAATTTAGAAGATCACAATATAAGGGATTAACTTTTTTTGTAAGTTCAGAAAATAGAATTTACTATCTTTCTGAGGAAGGGAATAAAGTTTATTGCTAACATGAGAAATTGATTTATAAATAGGAAAAGCCGATAGAAATTAATAATATTAATGAAGTATTTATTTTTATTATCAGAAAAATTCTACAGGTTTATCGAATGGGAGTGGAATACCTTAAAAAATCTAAGAAGAACAAAAAGAAAGAATTTTTTTTTAAGAGGATCATTTGCTTTATTTAGTTTATTCTCTATTCTTTTTTTAATATTTTCACCTCCTATTGCTTTTGGAATGTTATTTGGTGAGGGATTGAAATTTAGTATTTTTTTTATTTGGATATGGATTTTAAATTTAAAGTTTTTTTGAAAATGTATAACTAATTTCCCGCGATTATTTAAAATTAAGAATATAAAAAGTTTACCCTATGCCTAAAATATTCAAACAAAATAAGTTTGCTTTGTTGGGAGCAAATATATTAATAATTTTACTATGGGTAACTATATCTTCCTTTTTGATAAATTTATTTCAAATTGAAAATGCCCCATTTTATATATATAAAATTTCTTTTTTAATCAGATTTCTCCCTCCTATTTGGGTTACATGGTTCCTATGGATAAAAAGAGGTGGTTTAAAAAGATAAATATCAAAAGCATTTTTACGGATTTACTATAAAAAAAAATCAGTTAAAATCTGTGAGCTTACTTGAAATTTTTCATGTAAGAATTAGGTAATTGAGAGATTGTTTTTAGCTAAGAAACAATCTCTTTTTTTTTTACAAATATTTTTTCTCATAAAAAAGTGTTTGTCAGTATCCCTATTGACAAACACTCATGACGATCAATTTTTAAAAATTAAACAGGCAATCTATTATCAATTTCCACAACTCCAGAATCCATAAGACGGCCGATTTTAATAACTAAAGCCATATCTAGCCTTGAAAATTCAGATTGATGGTTAGTTATCCAATCAAGTTCAGAAAGAGTTATTACGCCTAAAGTATTTACTTTAAGAAAAAGTAAGCCTAAATTCATTTTAAAAGATTCCTGGAATTATCCAACCGAATAGACCATAATTTACAACTAATGCAAATAAGCCCATCATTGCCATTCTCCCATTAGTCCTCTCGGCGTTTTGCCAATAAGTTGTTTTTGAATTTTCCATTTTTTCTAATTTGTAAAATTGTTAAATAGTAAGTTTTTAAACGAAACCAGGAATTATTTGACCTGTTGTTAGATATGCTCCAACAGCAGCAATTAATCCAAGCATTGCGAATCTGCCGTTAAGAGTTTCAGCAACAACTTTTTCTTTCTCGATTGTTTTGATTTTTGTGTTTGTGTTTTTCATTTGATTAAAAGATGAATAGTTTAAATTTTCGTTTTGAAATTGCTTGGTTAGATAAGCGACGAGGATGGCTGTAAAGAATACAATTACGGCTAAGAAACCTGAAAGTGGACTCATTAAAAAATGCCAGGAATAATTTGTCCAGTTGAAATGTAAGCACCAACTAATGCAACAAGGCCAATCATTGCCCAACGACCATTAACTTTTTCTGCATTTTGTGGGTAGCTGTCGTATGAAACAGACTCATCTATGTAAGGACGTGTCTCAGTAGGAAACATGTTCTGTCTGCCGCCTGATTCAGTAGTAACGTTTGAATTAGCCATTGAATTGATGTAATTGTTAACTAATGTAACACTACTATTAACTAATGTAAAGTATTTAGCCGAAATTAAGTTATATTCAAGATATTTACTACATAACTGTCACAGTAACGTGACATAATTATTTAAATAGTTGTTTTTTAGGCTTGCTACGCTTTACAGGCTGGCTCGAAAACTATTGAGAGCTCAATTTGTTGTTTTAGTATTTATTTTTAAATCCTTAGAAAGATATCAATTTGGTAGAAAAAACTACATCATTCTGAAATTTGAATAATTAGTTTTTAGATATAATTTATTTCACTTTATTATGGAATTCGCAAAAAAAATCATGACCGAAAAAGCTGAAAAGCTTAATGGTAAAGCAGCAATGCTTGGAATGTTTGCTCTTGTAGGAGCCTACTATTTTACTGGTCAAATTCTTCCAGGTATTTTCTAATAAAAATCCTTTTTAAATTTTTTCAGGGGCTTTATCAAGCCCTTTTTTACTGGATTATGCCCTTTTTAATTATCTAATAATTCAAATAATTTACTTATTAGAAGCTTTCTTTTTGAAAAAGTTTTATCAATATATTTTTTATTCTCTTCTTTTAAAATTTCCTGACCATTTAAGCCTAATCCTTTAAGGACAAACTCTTTATCTTCTTTAATCCAGTTATTTATCATGCCCCCCGTCGTCTCTATATGGAATTGTAATCCGTAAGCAAAATTACCAATCCTAAAAAACTGTTCCTTACAACGTGCACTACTAGCAATGAGTACTGCTTTATTAGGTAATAAAATCCTATCTCCATGCCAATGTAGTACATGAAAAGGGTCTTCAAACAGTGCTTTAAAGTCTTTATTCGATTTGTCTATATAAATTTGAGACCATCCAATTTCTGGCAATGCTTTTGGAGGTGATCCATATTTAAGAATTTCTACATCTCCCCCAGCAGCACTCGCAAGCAACTGAGCACCTAAGCAAACACCGACTATAGGTCTCTCATTTTCTAATTCTTTTTTTATAAAATCTCTTTCTAACTTAAGCCATGGATATTTTTCGCTTCCAATATCTTTAACACCCATTGGTCCACCCATAATTAAAATTAAGTCACCTTTTTTTGTTTGCGGAAGAGCATTTTTATTATCTAAACGAATAATTTCTATTTTTAAATCTCTTTCTTTAGCAAATTGTTCAAAAAGACCAGGCCCCTCTATTTCTAAATGCTGCAAAACTAATAGGCGTTTTATTTCCTTCATTCACTTTCCATTATTTCAGCTGATTCAGAACAGACATTAACGCTAAACCAGTTCATTGCCGACCAAGTATCTTCTTGATATGTACCTGCTGCAATACTTACAAAACAATCATTTTCATACCAACTTCGATAACTGGGAGTTACTCCTGTTCCTTTTAATCTATTTTCTAAGCCTTTTCCATATTTTTTAATAACAAGATTTATAGCTTCATTCTCAATTTCTCTTTGCTTTTCATCAGCAAAACCTCCTAGTGGAGTAAAAAAAAGAATTGATGCAATAAGTAAACGTATCATTGAGTCTTTAGTTTATATGTAGGTGATTTCATATCGATTAATTAATTTTTTAAAATCATCTACTCTCTTTTGTCCATTTTTTAATGGTCTTGAGGAGTCAAGAACGGCTGCACAACATAATTGCCAGCAAGATTTTTCATCTAGTCCCAATTTCTTGCAAATATTTTTTGGAGCTTTAATAACTGTATTTATTTCTGCAATATGTTGAGTGGTTTCCCATAATTCTCCTTCAAGAAAATCAATTTCAATACTTGATAATAATTCTGTAGCAACGTAATCCTTAATTAGCTCAGTTAATTCCACGATATTTTATTAAAGCAGATAAGTTAAATAATCTCTTAGTATTTTTATAGCAGGATAAAAAAAAGGAACTAGTTTCTACCTCATCTTGAATATCCTGTAGATTTTAAGAAACTACATCATTTCGTATTGATCAAGTTTGGTTTTTAATTTTGTTGCTTGTTTAATCAATGACAAAGCTTCTTTTCTGCCTGTTGAATTATTAGCCTGGACTATAAGATCGGCGTATTTCTTTGCGATTTTTTTTTCCATAATTTAAGATATATAAATACCGTTTTTGAATCTTGAAACTAGCGAGTCACAACTAGAAATAGATAAGGAGTCAACGGTTAAAACCTCAGAGTCAACAAATTGGAACGGGTTAACTCGTGTTTTTAATTTATAATCAATTAATAAAAAGGCTGTTGGTATCTACGGTTACATTGTTTTCAAACCCTGATTTAATTTATAGTTATCCATGAATTAGATTGAAAATTTTCAATCATCTTTTTAATGCAATTAATAAAAAAAGGGGGTTTAAAACCCCCTTCGGTTTATTAAAAGACCTAATTTACTAATTACCTAAACCTAGAGGAGCCCAAAGAGTTGCTTCAGAACCTATAACAGGGACAACTCCTGCAGTTTTTGCATTAGAAACTTTATTTTTAACAATAGGAGTATCTTGTTCTCCTAAAGCTGCCCATAAAGTTGATTGATGAGCGATAACTGGTTGAACTTTTAATGGTTGAGATTGAAAAGAAGGCTTTTGGGTTCTTACAAGTTGGACTCCAAGAGAACCAACAATAAATGCTCCAAGAAAACCTGCAAATACAGCAGTAATATTGTTACTACTTACTGAGGTAGATACGTTATTAGACATAATAGTTATGTGACTAAATTTCATTTTTGACTGAAGTCCCCGTTCCTTGGCTTCAATCTTAATGCGGCTCGTAAAACGAGATGAACGTTTATGTAGTCTACGCTACATTTTAACTATAAGTATAATTTAATTTACAAGATGTTAATGGCAATACAAAAACTTATTAAAAAAAGAAATTAAACTTTAAAGTGAAGAAAATATATTTGAATTTTTTTGAGTAAAAAATAATTGATTATTTTCATAATTGTTTGCAGAATAACTTTCGGAAACAACAGTTCCGTGAGTTACCCCAAAAATAAAACCAAGTAAGATCGCTAAACGCATCCAAGAATATAAATTTGAAGTTAATTTCCCTCGAATTAAGAATATATGATGTTGTTATTTATACTAAATAATTTTTTATCCCCCAAGATATGACATTGATGGATGAATTTTTTGATTTTTGTCAGTTTTTTTCTCTAATACTTTAAATCGATCTTCACTATAGTTATCTTCTCTAGCTTCCCAAATGCTCTTGATTTTATTTTCCAATTCATGGAGATTAATTGGTAGAGACAACCATGGGTTTAGATTTATACCTTCATTAGAAAAAAGACATGTATAAGCATAACCATCGCTAGTTATCCTCAATCTATTACAGTCTGAACAAAAAGGATTACTTATTGAAGAGATTGTACTTACAAAACTATTTGAATCACTCATGTACCATCTATTAGCAGTTTGTCCCTCCTTTCTTCCGTAGTCTTTTAATCGATGTTTCTTCTTTAGTAGCCTAATAATTCTCTCAGAGAAAAAAACATCTGATGGCTGCCAATTATTAGATATCCCTACGTCCATATACTCAATGAAACGAATTTCTATAGACCTTTTTTTTGCAAAATCAACTAATTCAAAAATTTGATTATCATTAATCTCTTTTTTTATAACTGCATTTATTTTTAATTTCCCCGCCTTTGGATTAAATCCAGCATTAATTGCATGATCTATTCCTTCAAGGACAGTAAATAATTTTTCTTTGCCAATAATTTTATTTTCCTCTCCAATCATGTTTGAAAAAATATCAGGATCAATCGCATCTAAACTTACTGTTATGCGGTCTAAACCATTTTTAAAAAGCTCATTAGCTTTTTTCTTAGAGAGCAAATATCCATTTGTGGTTAGAGAAATATCCTGTAAATTAGCTACTGGATTTGATTCTTCTAATCTTTGCGATTTAATTTCATAAAGAAGTTCATCTAATTGAGAACTCAATAAAGGTTCTCCTCCAGTGATTCTTAAAGAATTTACCCCTAATCGGCAACTGACTAAAATTAACTTTTTAAATTGTTCAATATTTAAAACATCCAAACTATAGTTCTCAGGCTTACAGTAAATACACGAAAAATTGCAATTTTGTTTAAGAGATAACCTTAAAACTTTTAACTTTCTTTTTCTATTATCCTCCAATTGCTTAAATCCCATTATTCATATTTAAAAATTCTCTCTTGGAATTTATATTAATTAAATCTCCATTTTTTGCATAGAAATATTTATGGGGAATTTGATCAACCCATCCGAGAAAATTTTTCTTCCCGGAGGATAACTTTTTTTTTAATTTAAAATGATTTTCTTCATTGATGGGATAAATTCCGAATAATGGTTGTGTAAAAATTCCATCATGGGATATTAACGCAAAATTTTGATTTTCTTCCCATGATTTAAAAAGTGAATAAATTAATTTTGTATTCAAATTAGGCATATCGACTGGGACAATTAGGATATTTTTAGTAGTTTTTTTAAAAGATGAAAAAATTTGTTCTATGCAAGTTAATGGTCCATCAAAGGGTTGGGCATCTGAAATAAACTCAACATTATTGCTTTTATCAACTTCCTTTAAATGAGAAGTATAATTTGTTAGTACAAAAGTCTCTAAATTAAGGTTATTTAATATTTTTATTTTGTGAGTCAGCCAATTTCCTCCTTCATGATGTTTAATTAGTGCTTTATCAGATCCCATCCTTGAACTCTTGCCACCAGCCAAAATGAATGCTTTAAATTTTTTAAGTTTTATTTCCATAACTTAGGCAATATTTTTCCACGAGTACTTTATGTATCGGATAATACCAATAATCAGATTGCTAATTTTCCCCAATTTTGATTTTATTAGTGCTGACTATTAATTCTAGCCTTTTAAAAAAGTTGCATTTCTTAAAAAATAATTTTCGTATTAAATAATACAAATGAATGGATTGATCAAAATATAAATTGCTTAAAAATTAATCTCGAAAAATTTTCATGTTAAGTGACGTTTGGTCTTTAAATGGCAGATATAGAACTCTTCACCTCACCTGGTTTGCCTTTTTCCTTACTTTTGTTGTTTGGTTTAACCTCGCACCTCTTGCAACTACTGTTAAAGCCGATTTAGGTTTATCCGTTGCTCAAATTAGAACAGTAGCGATATGTAATGTCGCTTTGACTATCCCTGCAAGAGTTTTGATTGGAATGTTATTGGATAAATTCGGCCCAAGAAAAACTTACTCAACAATTTTGATATTTTCTGTCGTGCCATGTTTATTATTTGCTAGTGCTCAAGACTTCAATCAACTTGTTATTGCGAGATTGCTTTTATCAATAGTAGGAGCAGGTTTTGTTATCGGAATAAGAATGGTCTCTGAGTGGTTCCCTCCGAAAGAAATTGGTTTGGCTGAGGGAATATATGGAGGATGGGGAAATTTTGGATCTGCTTTTTCTGCTCTTTCTCTTGTTGCCGTAGCTGGATTCTTGTCTTTTTCAGGAGGGTTTGAGTTGCCTACTGGAGCTGTACTTAATTGGAGGGGAGCTATTGCTCTTACAGGAATTATTTCTTTCGTTTATGGAATTATTTATTTCTTTAGTGTGACTGATACACCTCCAGGAAAACCTTATCAAAGGCCTGCAAAAACAGCTGGTTTAGAAGTAACGAGTATAAGAGATTTCTGGGGTTTAATTGGAATGAATGTCCCATTCGCAGCAATTCTTTCAGTACTATGTTGGAGACTTCAAAAAGTAGGTTTCCTTACTTCATCTACTTATCCAATAGCCTTAATCGCAGTTTTAGCTTGGTTTATTTTCCAAACTTGGGGAATTATAAGAACGAATATTGAATTATTAAATGGAACTAAAATTTACCCTAAAGAAGATAGATATGAATTCAAACAAGTAGCGATCTTGGAATTAACTTACATCGTAAATTTTGGATCAGAATTGGCAGTAGTTTCAATGCTTCCTAGTTTCTTTGAATTTACATTTGATTTACCTAAAGCTGTAGCCGGAATTCTTGCATCATGTTATGCATTTGTGAATTTAATAGCTAGACCTGCCGGAGGATTGATATCTGACAGAACAGGAAATAGAAAAAATACAATGGGATTCCTAACTATGGGATTAGGGTTTGGATATCTATTGATGTCTTTAATAAAACCTGGAACTTTTACAGGATCAGCAGGAATTCTTATGGCTGTATTTTTAACGATGCTTTGTTCATTTTTTGTACAATCTGGAGAAGGTTCAACTTTTGCTTTAGTACCCTTAGTTAAAAAAAGAGTAACAGGACAAATAGCTGGATTGGTTGGGGCTTATGGAAATGTTGGTGCGGTAACTTATTTAAATATTTATAGCCTTTTACCTTTATGGATGGGTGGAGGTAAAGACCCTTCTCCAGAAATAATTGCTGCTTCAAATAGTGCCTTCTTCCAAGTTTTAGGTATAGCAGGATTAATAGTTGGATTCTTCTGTTATTTCTTTTTAAAGGAACCTCAAGGATCATTCGCGGATGCTTATGAAGGCGAAAAAGCTGAAAATTATGTTTAACCAATAACTATTTAGATATTTATAAAAGAAATTTTATGAATTTTACTAAAAGTCAATGCCCATATTGCGGTGTTGGCTGTGGTTTAAAAATGAAGCCTAAAAGTTCGGTTTCTGATGATAAATGGTTAGTAAGTGGAGATAGGGATAGTCCTTCAACTCAAGGTAAATTGTGCGTAAAAGGAGCAACAGTATGTGAGACTTTAAAAGACGGGAGATTAAAAGAACCACTTTATAGGGAAAATTTAAATGAAGAATTTAAAGAAATTTCCTGGGACGAATCATACGAAATTCTGAAACAGAATATTTTGAGTTCTATAAAAAATTATGGACCTGATTCAATAGCTATGTATGGCTCAGGTCAATTTCATACTGAAGATTATTACGTAGCCCAAAAGCTTCTCAAGGGAGCAATAGGAACAAATAATTTTGATGCTAATTCAAGACTATGTATGAGCTCAGCAGTAGCTGGATATAACAGAAGTTTTGGCTCTGATGGCCCACCTTGTTGTTATGAAGATATTGATCATTGCTCTTTAATTTTATTAATAGGGACAAATACTGCAGAATGTCATCCCGTTCTTTTTGATCGAATTAAAAAACGTAAAAGAAATGTAAATGATAATTTAAAAGTAATAGTAATTGATCCAAGAGAAACTGAAACTTCATCCATAGCAGATTTTTACTTACAAATTTCTTCTGGAACAGATCTATTTTTATTTATGGGGATTGCGAATTATCTTTATAAAAATCAATTAACTGATCAAAATTTCATTGATAAGTCGACCGAAAGCTATTTTGATTTTGTAAAACATATACAAAAATGGGATTTAAAAAAAATAAGTGAAATTTGCAATATATCCGAGAAAACAATTATTGATATTGCAAAATTATGGGGGAAAAGCAAAAATGTTCTAAGTCTTTGGTCGATGGGTTTGAATCAAAGGCAAGAGGGTACAGCAGCAGTAAATGGGCTAATAAATCTTCATTTAATGACCGGCCAAATAGGTAAAGAAGGTTCTGGTCCTTTTTCCTTAACTGGCCAACCAAACGCTATGGGTGGGAGAGAAGCAGGAGGACTATCGCACCTTCTTCCAGGATATAGGTTTGTAAAAAATAAAATAGATAGGAATGAAATTGAAAAAATATGGGGGTTCCCTGAGGGAAAGATATCTGCAAAACAGGGTCTATCTGCATTTGAACAAATAGAAGCAATAAAAAAAGGATCTGTGAAAATTTGGTGGATTGCAGCGACGAACCCTTTGGTTAGCATGCCTAATTTAAACTTTGTAAAAAAAGCACTTTTAAAATGTCCTTTAATTATCCTCAACGAATCTTATGAACAAAGTGAATCAATTAAATATGCTCATCTAGTATTGCCCGCAGCTCAATGGAGCGAAAAAGATGGAGTTATGACAAATTCAGAAAGAAGAGTAACCCTTTGCCCATCTTTCAGAGAATCGAATAAAAATTCAAAACCAGATTGGCAAATATTTGCTGAATTAGGGCAGAAGATAGGATATCTCAAACAATTTGAATATGAATCTTCATCGGAAGTTTATGATGAATTTTTAAAAACTACTACAAAAAGATTATGCGACATGAGCGGATTATCATATCAATTATTAAAAAATCATGGTCCTCAACAATGGCCTTATCCTAAAGGCAGCGTACCTAGTACAGCTTCAAAAAGATTATATGAAGATGGTTATTTCCCAACTGAGACTGGCAAAGCAAATTTTTGTATTGATGATCCTATAGGGTTGGCTGAACCCCCTTCAGATGAGTACCCACTAATTTTGACAATTGGAAGATATCTAAGTCAATGGCATACAATGACAAGAACTTCTAAAGTTCAAAAACTTACAAAAAAGAATCCAGAACCGTTATTGGAAATTAATTCTAAAGATGCTTTATCTTTAAAAATCAAAAATGATGAAATAGTAAAAATTAAATCCAAAAGAGGGGAAGTTCAAGCAAAAGTTCAGATTACTGACAAAATTAAAGTAGGTACAGTTTTTTTACCAATGCATTGGGGTTTTAGTCAAAAAAATATGTGTGAAGTAAACTCCTTGATGCATGAAAAGTCATGCCCGATATCAAAACAACCGGAATTAAAAGCATGCTCAGTAATAATTGTTCCAAACTAGGCAATAATCTTATTTCAGAATCTCATCAAATGCTCTATCCAAATTGTTGTGTTCATGACTTGGTCTAACTAATTTGCAAAAAGCAAATCTATCTAATTCGCTTAAATTTCTCCATTTTTCAACTGAAATATTAATTCCCCTTGTTAGTGCCGATTTTAAAACTTGGTCAGGAACTTTATTTTTATTTTGCCAAGGTTGATTAATTGAAATTTCTATTTCTTTTGCTTCTCCATATTTTGAATTAGATGTAATTCTTTTTAAAAAAGTTTTTAAATCAATGAGATCGTTTTTTGAATCTGGCCAATCTACTATCTTATTTTTTTCAATTAAATTAAAATCTTGCCAATGAGTAAGTTTTAATTTTATTCCAATCAAATCAAGTTTCCTTCTTACACATAAAGGAATGCATCTTAAGTCTTTAATAAAATCATCCTCGAAATTAAAATAATGATTTGATTGATTGTTAACCAAAACTAAATTGATATTTTATTAATAAATTAATGCTAAGTATAAAAAATTGATATTAGCTTTATTAAAAATTTTATTTTTTGTATTATTGAATAAATTGCTAAATGGAAATGGATAAATCTTTAACTCATATTAATGAAAGGGGAGAAATGAACATAGTTGATATTTCAGATAAAGTAGAAACTAAAAGAGAGGCTTTAGCAGAAGGATATATTAATTTAAACAAAGAAATATTAGAAAAAATAAAAAATGAAAAAGTTAAAAAAGGTGATATTTTTGCAGCGGCTAGATTTTCTGCAATAAATGGTGCAAAAAAAACCTCAGAACTTATCCCTCTCTGTCATAATTTATCATTGAATAAAATCACAATTGATTTTGAAATTTGTGAATCAATGAAAGCAATTAAAATTATTGCTTTTTGCAAATCTCATTCTAAAACAGGCGTTGAGATGGAGGCTCTTACATCAGTTTCAATTGGTCTTCTCACTCTATATGACATGCTCAAAGCTTTAGATCCTTTTATGACTATTGATAATATTCGCCTTTTAGAAAAAAAAGGTGGTAAAAATGGAAT
>QCBP01000019.1 GCA_003279055.1 Prochlorococcus sp. AG-347-I21
TGATTATTATTTAAAAAGATAACTTCACTCAGCTTCTATATCAATAATTCTTTTACCTTCCAAAGCATTAATTCTTTCTTCTTGGAATTCAATAGCGACTATCAATTATTTTTTGGGGTGATAACTACAAGAAGGCACTCGGGTGTAAAAGGGGTAGCTAGAGGGGTAGCTAAGTGACGATCTCATGCGAATTCATGCGATAGCAAGGCATGAATTTGAGACTCAGAAACGTTCCAACACAATAGATAACTCTAGTTATAATCTATATTCTTATATTTTTCTCAAAGTTACATACAAGTGCTTTGGGAGCACTAGGTCGCAGGTTCGAATCTTTTAGCCCTATGAGTTTCAGCAATAAGTCTCAGCTAATACCTAGTTCACTCAAATTTTTGCTTCACGCAAAATTTACGCAAAATAAATCTTTGAAAAATAATTAACCTGTGAATCCCATTTTCTGTTCTGCTGCCATTAATGAGCCAACAAGCTTGTGCTCAGCAACTTTTTCATCGTCAGTCATAACTGGCTTGATATCAAAATCTATATCAAACTTAACTTTCCAAGGAGCAAAATGTTCTGTCATTTTTATGCCTGCTGAAGCTTGGACAATAATATAAACATTATTTGAGTAAGAGGCATGATACCTTCCCAAAACTTTGAATCCTTCAAACTCATCATTCAAAGTTCCATCTTCAATAACCTTTAAAAAAAGATCATACGCTGCACCCATAAGAGAAACATTTTTAAAAGTTGCAGTTACTAAATAAGTATTCATTTGATTAATAAATCTATAAATCTTTTATAGGGTATAGCATTTAGTATTGAGTTAAGGATCTTGAAATGAATATTTCTGCTAAAGGAATTTTTTTAGATCGACTGTCAATAATTAAACCGCTTGAAGTTCTCTAGCTTTTATAAATGCTTTTTTAGTAGTTGTAGTTTTTGCGTAATCATACGACTCAAGATGTGTTCTTAATGTATGCCCCATTGCATCAGCAACACTACCCGCATCAATTCCTAATTGATGACCTCTTAAGGAATAAGAATGTCTAAAGCTATAACAACCAAGACTTTCGCCCCGCTTGGCCATTAATGCTTTAAGAGAAATCCAACCCGCTTTTTGTTTTAACCATTTACCCATTTGATCTCCAACACCCTCAACAGTTTTGCAATCTGGCATACATTGATAGGGAAGTTCTAATAGACCTGCTTTGTACAATCTGACTACTTCTTCATAATGAACATTGCCATCATTATCTACTAGATAAAGAGGTTCTAATATTCTTGGTTTTGTTACACCCTGACCCGATCTTTTTTCATACATACACCAAAGTTCATCTTTTCTCTTTTTATAAACTAAGTGTCTTAATTCAATAGGTCGTAAACCAAAAACAGCACAAAGCTTCATTGCATTGACCCATTTTTTGGCAGCGAGTATATGATGCGGTTGCCCTGTTTCTGTTGGTAGAGAATTTATTAAATTAATAAACTCTTGATCTTCTATTGATGCTTTTTTGTTTCTGGCTTTTTTAGCTTCTTTAGAAGGTCTTCCAATGTATTCTCTTAAGTCATCAGGTGGAAGCCAATCACTAGGATAATTTTTCTTAGTAACGCAATACTTTAAAAAAGAAGCAAGATTTCTCACTCTTTGTTCTCTAGCTCTACCACCAAGTTCATAAGTTAATGGTTTTGGTGCAATATTATTTCTTCTCATATAGTCAGTAACCTTTTCAATTCCATTTTTTGCACAAATTTCTAATAATTTATCTGCATTTATTGGAGCATCTTTGGTTTTTAATAAGTTAACTGCGTAAGTGATTACAGGTTCATACTCTTTAGTCCAAGTTCCATTAGCAATACCAGTTCCCATCTCTTTTTTATATTTTTCAAAGTCATCCTTTGCACCAACCCAATCGTGGGAATAAGTTAATTTAGGAGCTAAACCCGCGCATACAGCAACCGCAGTATCAAAATCTCCGCCATTGTTAGCCATCTCAACATAGATATTCCTAACACGAGTAATAATATCTCCCATATTCTGGGATGAATAAGAAAAAGGAATATTATTCTTCATTAATTGGGCAGAACGCATCCCATTACCAGTTCTAACCTCTAATCTTGCAAGTCCTCTATGTTCTCTAACAGTCCAACCCTTTGCAGTAGAAGATCTTATGGCTGTTCTTAAGCCATTTACCCATGCTTCATTATTTTTGAGTTTGGGCATTAATTTGCGTACACATAGGCACAATGTACGCAATTTGTACGCAAAATGCAACCGCAGAGTGTCTTCGGGTTATAACAAAGGTTGACTAGATATTGCACTAAATCCATTGACACTATTATAATCTAAGTAAGTAAAACGCTTGTTATTACTACAAAAATTCTTTTTGTGACTTTGTTTACTAACATCCCTCTCATAGATTAGAATGATGTTTAGCGGGGCGTGGCGCAGCTTGGTAGCGCGGGTGCTTTGGGAGCACTAGGTCGCAGGTTCGAATCCTGTCGCCCCGACTCTTAAAAACCAAGTCATACTAGCGAGTCTCCCAACTCGCTTTTTTATTACTTACTGTCTTAAGTTGAGAAAGGAGCGCTAAAAGGAGCGCTAGGTCGCAGGTTCGAATCCTGTAGCCCCGTTCAGCCATACCAATGGATTAGAAATATATAGCTTGTCTCATTTTGCGAAAGGGGAGCTAGATGGGGAGCTAGGAAACAGTTGTTGCGATCGTGGATTACTTTTCTATTGCCTAGAAGTAGCTATTGAATATAGAAGTTTTCTTCCAACCCTCCTTTAGTAACTTCTTAGTAGATTACTATTAAGTACTAGAGTAAAATTCTGTTTCATTGAATTGAATATTCACCTTTTTATTACTGAATTTAAATGATAAATTTATAGGATAATTCTCTAAAAAGTACAATTATGCAATGCTGCTTAGTTACGATATGTATAGGAGAAAAATATTTAAAAGAGTACAATAAAATTTTTAAACCATCGCAAGAAAATTATGCAAAAAAATGTAATTATGACTTTAAAATTTTAACTGATTATATTAAAGAACCAAAACATCCTCATTTAATTTATTTAAACAAAATTTTAGTTTGTGATTATCAATGGGACAAACAATATGATTATATTATTTATGTAGACGCAGATATAGTCATAAATGAAAATACTCCACCAATACATATTGAATATAATTTTGGTGACAAAATCGGAGTTGTAAATCAATCACAACCTACACTTCAAGCAAGAATAGAATTACAAAAACATAGCGATTTTGAATTGCCAGCAAAAGATTACTATAAATTATGTAGTAATCATATTATTGATACACTACATGTTATAAATACAGGAGTTTTAGTAATACAACCTAAAAAACATAAATTATTTTTAAGAAATATATTTGATACATATTACCAGAAAAATATAAACAATTTCCCTAAAATTGGTCCTCATTATGAACAATCGATTATTGGTTATGAAATACAAAAAAATAATATGCATTTTTTTATGAATATGAAATGGAATGCGCTATGGGCAAACAATAAGGATTTCTATAACACCATGAAAAAACAATTATTAACACTACAAGGATTTTATGATAATAATTATTTTATTCATTTTTGTGGGCATGCTGATTTTCATTTAATTCCTAATATAAATAGTTGGTTTTTTAGATTTACAAATTTTCTCTTGACGAGAAATGGTCTTCAAAGGATAAAAATATTAAGAAAATTAAGTGCTTTGATTATGAGAATAATTTATAAACTTATCTTTATCTATCGTTATTTATCAACGTAAATTTCTCCATATATAGAGTAATTAATTTGATCTAAAATGATTAGATGAAGAATAAAATTTTTAAGTTAATAATCTATATTCTTATATTTTTCTCAAAGTTACATACAAGTGCTTTGGGAGCACTAGGTCGCAGGTTCGAATCCTGTCGCCCGACTCAATCAAAACCAAGTCATACTAGCGAGTTACCCAGACTCGCTTTTTTATTGCAAAAATATGACCACTCGAAATGTGGTGAAATAGTGGTCAAATTTGATTGACAGTCGATCTAACCTCGACCCTACTTTTTTTAGATAAAGTACCTATATTTTGTTATTCACTTAAAGGTTATTATTTTGAGAAAATAACAGGATTAAAAAATGATGAAACTTGCAATCATTTTCATACCAATTGTCTTTGCACTTATATGGGCTCTGTTTATTGGGTTAAGAATAAATAGAGTAGAAAATAGAGATGGAAAAAGAAAATTAATTAATTATTAATTGATTAATAGTCGATCTAAAATTGGAGAGATAAAACCCTCTTTTTTTAATGGTTATGTTCATGCATACTGCATGGCATCCATTTATCTCCCATTTGATGAGCGCCTTCACAGTCAAATTTATAAGCTTCTTTTTCAGCCTGTTCTTTTGTATCAAATAACATTGGCATTTTCATTTCTTTTTTGACGGGTTTATTTGAACAACTTAAAGAAAGCATTGACATGAAAAAAAAAGGAAGAAAAGAAATAAAGTTTTTCAAAATTTATTTATAAAATCAAGCGAGTTTAGTATTAAATATCTTTCGAAATATTTAAAAAATTGATTTCTTTACATATAAATTGATTCACAGTCGATTTAAAATAAGAGGTAATAAGCTCCTTTTTTAATAGCAAAGTATGCTATCTGCTTTAATTGATTCTTCAACTAGAACATCTGGCATAACAAACTCTGCAGTGTATCCATCTAGAAGTTTCTCATCGTAACCCCTTGATTTAGCAGACATTCCTGAGACATATATGGTAATTTTTGAATTCTTTAAATTTTGAAGATGTTCGTATAAATCTCCAGTACCTTGACCAACTATTTCACCAGCTTTTTTACAATTTAATAGTTTTACTCCGTCTCCTGCAAGAAAAAGTGTTACTTTATGATCGTTTTTTTCTGCAGTAAGGGCAACCAATAAACCTAGAGTTATTTTATTTTTGGATTCTAAACCGCTGTAAATATGTACTAAAACTCTATTATCGGTAATGATAGACATTTAATCCTCCCCAATTTTTTTTATATCCTAAATAAAATCTATTTTCATTAGTTGTTTTTTTATGAAACGCTTACCACTTGCGCCGCTAATAATTAGTAATGGACAGCCGATATAAAATTAGATAGATAAAACTCTCTATTTTTAATGATTATGTTTATGCATACTGCATGGCATCGGTTAAATTACTTTCTTCACTATCAACTTTTAGTTGATTTAAATTCTTAAAAAATATTGCCAAGTATAAGAAAAATAAGACTTAGCGATTATATAGCGATTATATAGCGATTATTTGCTATGCCTTTCATAACCTTGCCCCCTAAATAACTTTTAATCAATACTATTTAGTAATGAAAAAAAGGTACTTCCTCTACTTGTTTTGGAGAATAATCACATAAAATATTAAACACTTTTTTGTATAAAATTAATCTTCCTGTATTTTAAAACTCATTATATAAATATATAAGTAGATATTAGGGCAATCTACTAACCGCTAGCTTTGATAAAGCGGTTCGTAATGAGAACCTCCCTTTGACCTCATTTTCTTTTTCGCAATCTTAGAAAATGAGGTTTAAATATTTTTTTAATAGTCAGGAATATTAAAGTTAATTTTCTATTTAAATCCAGCCATAAAATTTTATTCATGGTTATGTATATTATTTACTTTTTAAAAAAGAGTTTTTTATTTATAAAGAATATGTAGATATTTGGCGAATCTGCAACGGTATAGATTCCGTCTTTATGAACCTAGCCAACGAAAATATTCTTAACTGCGTTTTAGTTATTTTAGTAGTTAGGAATATTTTTACTTTAAGGTTAATTTTTTCTTAAAACAAATGATCAATAAATCACAAACAGTTTCCTCATTAGAAAATATCTACAAAAATTTAGAATCCGGTATGCCTGAGAATAAATCTATTAAAGACTATGCTCTCCCTAATGCAAGACAGTGGTTAGGTGGAAGATATGTAGCACTTTGGGTATTACCTATTTATTTAATTAGAAAAATTGTAAAATTTGGAGCTTCCTCTGCATTTATAAAACCATATTCGCCAATTAAAAATGGCCCTTCTTATAAAAGACCAGAAACTTTGTACACCTCTTTAAAAGGTATTTTTAAAGGAGAAGACCATTTAAGATTTTTTGATCATAGGTTCATCGCTATTTGGGTATTGCCTATTGCTTTGACTGGAATTGTTTTTGAAGTACTTTTTATATCTCCTACTAAGAATACTTTCCCTTTCAATTAAGCATCTTTTGTCCACAATTTATTCGCAATGATTGAGGTCAAAATATAAGCAATAAAAAAGACAGGCTTTGAGAAGCCTATCGCCCCTTATTTTGTCTGTTATTAATGCATGGAGAAATTTACTCTCATAAATAAGGACAGATCAAGAATAAAAGTCTTTGAACCATTTAAAGATGCTTCCAAGCCTTTGCCAAGTATTGATGCAATGATGATTAGTTATGGTTGCGTTTATAGAGCAAGTAATAAACCAATTATGAAAGGTAGCAGAGTAGAAACTATTCAAGCAGCAAGAAAAGAATATGAAGAATTATTGAAAGAAGGTTGGAAGAAAACCAGTATTTTTAGAAGTTATTTTTAATTTTAAAAACATTTGCATAATTTCTTACAACTGTTAATTTTAGTGGACATGGATATGTTCAAATGCAAGATCAAAGAATTGAAAAGATAGCAACTATTGCAGTAAACATAACTAAGGTGCTGGTAATAATTTATCTATCCTTCTTAGAAGTATTTAAAATTGGCAAATTACTTAAAGAGAAGTTAGATGATGAATTTGATATTTCTCGAAAATGGGCATCACAAGCTTATTCAATTCTAAAAAAACGACAAGCGGAACGAAAAGTAGCGGGAGTTTAAAATTTTTTGCTATAAATTAATTGAGGCCAAACCTCGTCAGCAAACTCTAAGTTTGCTGCAAGACATAGATTGATTCAATATAGTTGCGAGTCAATTTAATAACCCTTTCAGTAGTTGGAATTTCTGGAGGGGTTTCTTGCTACTGATATTTCTTGAGTAAGCGATTATAAATTACCAACAACACTATTAATCCAACTATTCCATAAGTTGCATGGGCTGGGTCATGGTGATTCTGCCAAATCTCCTGGAAAAATTCCTTCAATACTTAATAGCTATTGCTAAAAGAGAATAACACCTAGAAGATTTTTCTCAAATTAATTGTAATTTTCTGCTATTTATTTTTACTATGTTTCCAGAGGAGATTAAACCTCCGAATCTATATCGTAATCATCATCAATATCTTTTTCATAAACCCTTGCAAGTTCTCTTAGTAAGGTTTTCACTTCCATATCTGTAGCACCAGATTCATCTTGGAACTTGGTGCAACTTACCTTAAGTTCGACACAAACTTGTTTTAGCCATATTGTTTTTGATCTGAATTTGCTATTTAATTTTTGTCAACCACTTCTCCGCCATACTCTCTTGCTATTACATCTAAACACCTAAGAATATCTTTTTTTTTTAACAATTCTGTTTGCTCCAAATAATTAAGAAGAGTTCTTATTTGTTCAATAGTATTTTCTTCTAATTCCTTCATTAGTTTCTCTCTATTAGCTCTATCATATATCCATTTAGATATACTAGGAACGCAAAAACTATTGATCTTGTTGCATTTGTTTTTTCTTTATTCTTTCGTATTCAACATAATTTAATAACTTTTTACATCAGGATAAGATCAAAATCTCCTAGAGTATTAAAATCGATATCATTAAATTATCCCTTGGAGTATCAGGATATTAACAATCAAAAGGTACCTGACTTTAAGGCTACTGAAATAAACTCGGTCAATTTTGGTGATTCTTTCAGAACCTTCGGGAGTATTCTTATCAGAAACCTTATTGACAAAAAAATCATAGATGAGATTCGATTTAATGCAGAAAATGCCTACGAGAAAGCTGATGAACTCTCCAAGAAAGGCAGATATTTAGGAACACAATTTAAAGATTTCGGACATTTAGAGGCTAAAAGTGGAGGAATTGAGAACGGAAAAACTCAAATTTATAATATGTTTTGCAATTCACGAATACCCTCTCTTTACAAAGAGTTACTCGGCGAAAGGATCATGATATTAACAAGAAATTCTCTTCCGAGGAGGCAACATCCTCATAAATACAACCCACCAACTCCTTTTCACCAAGACGCCAGTTTCCTAGGTGATCCCGGATTGATTATAAATTCGTGGATTCCACTTAATGAAGCAGGTTCTGACGCCCCAGGGATTCAAGTCGTACTTCGTCCAGAAAATAAAATACATAATGAGTCCAATTTCAAAGTCAAGACTCCTACAACATATGAGGAAATAGATATTTCACGAAATACTTATTTCTCAGAAATTACACCTAATCTATTATGGGCTCCAATAATGACACCAGGAGATGTATTGTTCTTTTCGCACCTAACTATTCACCGGACTTACTTGACTGACAGCATGAAGTTGCCAAGGATAAGTCTAGAGATAAGATGCATTTCGGCATAATTTATTCAAACGACTATCTTTTAAACAAATTCCATAACACTTTCTTGGTTTACCCCATCAGGAGATGATCGCAAAACTTTTTCTGGAAGGTGTAAAAGGATTTAAAGATACTTTGCGTCAAGATGTTCTACAGATTGAATACTAAAGACTAAAGAAGATAAAAGAACAACATCAGCGATACGTTAATTTTGGGCTAGTTTATTACCAATAACCGAAAGAATAAATTACTTTTTAACCTATTTAGTCTTTTTAGTTTTTAAGATGTATATAGTTAAATTTCAAAAAAATGTTAAAAAAAGAAGACAATATAAGATGCGAAAGCTACTACCCAGATAGCAATTATTATATTGATCAGGAAAATACTCTTAAAGAGACTCCACTTTCAGAGAATCAAACATCCAATATGGGGAAATTTTTTGAATGGCCAAATACATATTGGTTTATTGCAGAGAGAACAAATGGTAGGTTAGCAATGATAGGTTTCATGGCTGTTATTATCAACTACACCTTATTTGGTTGGATAGCATATCCAATCCTTTAAATGAGTAATTCTAATTTTGATAAAAATGGTTTAGACAATTCTGGAACTCATTGGCTTCAGTATGCTGCGTTTGTTGTAACTGCATTTGCTGTTTATTTTGCTTGGTCATTTTTCAATGATGCTAGTTTTCACCATATTGCTATAAAGATATTCAAGTTTTGGAATTGCAATGGATATAACCCCCTAAATTATTGTGTAATGCGTTGGAAAGTAAACTTTTATCCTTAAAAAATAAAGGCTAGATCTCACTGGTTGGTTAACTCAAACAGATCAAGGATAAAAGGGGTTTTGAAAATACAAATAATAGAGATCAATTTTTTAAATATATGTTTATTGATTCTGGGAAGGCGTCTTCTAGATGGGGTAAAGAACCACCAGATATGACACCCAGATAAGAATTAACAAAAGAAGCCTCTAGAGAGGAATGGAAAAAATTAATTGCTATAGGCAAGAGACGAATTGAAGAAGTTTGGACAAAATAGAGGGGTAAAGCTACACACGTTTTTGAAAAAGTGTTCAAATATTGGACAAATGTTAATTTGATTTAACCAGACAAATTGAGAATTACTAAGAAAGAAATATTCATATCTCACTATGTTGTCCTCTCATAGGGGTAACGTGAATTTTTTAAATTATTTCATATCTACTTTTGGTTCATAAACAGCACCATTGCATACTGCAACAGCCACACTTTCTTTTGATGCTTTATCCCAGTTTCTTAGTTCCATCTCGTTTTTATCAATCCATTGGTATGTTTTCTTAAAGCATTGATTCCAATAATATGCCTTTTTTGAAATAGGTATTAAAGAGATGAAAATTAGGACTATCGAAGTTGATGATGTAATTATGCAGTATTTGATGATATTTTGATTTTTATTAGGTGACATAAAAAAGAGTATTTCAACCCTTCAATTTTAAATCGACTGTCAATCATATTTAAAACAGCAGTGAAATTATTAAGTATTTTAATTTAAAACTTAATTATTGTTTTATGAAAAAATTTAGAATGCGAGTCAATACACAGACAATTTTTATTGTATTTCTATATTTCAAATTGTTTTTATAATGCAAATAGTCTTTTTTTAAATAAATAGCAATAACTTTTTAACTATTATTAAAGTACTTCAAAAGAGGATCACACCCATAAATTTCTTATAGAGATTTATAAGTGGCTATAGTTAAATTATTTTTGATTAGTCATATGTTTTCGAAGAGTTTTCGAGTAATCCATTTAATTCTAAAAGTTCTTCTTTAGTAAATTCTCGATATTTTCCTGTTGGGATGTCTAACTTAATATTCATAATTCTTACCCGCTTTAATGATCGTACTTTATAACCTAAAGTCTCACACATTCTCCTTATTTGACGGTTAAGTCCTTGAGTAAGAATGATTTTGAATTTTTTTTGCCCCATTTGTTTTACGAAACAATTCTTAGTTATTGTTTCTAATATTTGGACCCCATTACTCATGCTTTGAATAAATTCTCTATTAATAGGACGATTAACGCTTACGATGTATTCTTTTTCATGATTATTTCTTGCTCTAAGAATTTTATTTACGATATCGCCATCATTAGTTAAAAAAATCAATCCCTCACTAGGCTTATCCAATCTTCCAACAGGAAAAATTCTCTGAGGATATTTGATGAAATCTATTATATTGTCCGCTTCTTCTCTTCTATTACTAGTGCAAACAATTCCAATCGGTTTATTAAAAGCCAAGTATATTTTTTTTCCTTTAGCTGATTTTTCTATTCTTTGACCTTTAACTTCTACTTGATCGCCTTCTTCTACCTTTGTTCCGATTTCTGGAATTTCTCCATTAATAGTTACTTTTCCTTCTTCAATTAATCTATCTGCTACTCTTCTTGAGCAATAACCAACTTCGCTTAAATATTTATTTATTCTGGTAGCCATTTAGATATTTCTTTTTTTTATTATTGATTACCTATTATTTTAGATTGATTGTCAATCTATAAAAATAGATTATTAAATAAGCTTTTCAAATAATTCCAATGTAATTTTTTCGAAAGTACATGCTTAAAAAGAGTCAAATAATCTTAGTTTTGAAGTAGCTTGTAAAATAGATTATAAGTGGATGCCATTAGCAGGTACAAACATTTTAATTAAAAAAGGAAAAAATAACTTCTTATTAATTGAATAAAAAAATTTTTAAATTTCATAAGTGTTTTTTTAAAATTTTGTTCTTAGGTTAAGATAAAGTTTATTAAAAGAAAAAATGATAAATGCAGAGGTTAAAGAAAATAATGGGAAAAATATCTATATATCTTCAAAAAAGAAGAAATTAGATATTATTATCCCCTCCAAAAATTCAATCCATCAAAAGATTTTTTTAAAAAATTCAATAGGTTCAATTATAAATCAGAAAATTGATGCAGATATTGAGATGAGAGTAATACTTTGCACGGATCCAAATTTTAATAAAGAAAATGTACCATCAACTAAGAAATTAGAAATTAAAATTATTGAGTCCAATAAGCCTACACAAGCTCACGCTCTTAATTCTGGAATCCTGAAATCAGACGCCGATTATGTTTCTTTTTTAGAGGATGACGATTCTTGGCACCCATATTTCATAGAGATATCATTAAAAAATTTGAATCAACTTTTGAACAAAAATAAATATGGAATTACTTCTTCAAATCAATTGGAAATTAATTTTGAAAAACAGATTATTAGGGTAAATGACTTTCCAACTCCTTCAGGTTGGTTGATGAATTCCGAAACTTTATCCCACGTTGGCTTATTTAATACAAATTATTTTCTGCATTTAGACAATGATTGGTTAGGTAAAGCTGCACAAAAAAATATTCCAAGATTTCATCTAATTGAAGGTTTAGCTCCAATCAATGTAAAATACTGCGCACAAGTTCGACCATGGCTTGCGACAGTAGTAAAAAATTCTAAGAAAACATGCTCACTAAAAAGACATAAATATCTAACTCCTCTTGTAAACAGGTTAGTGCATTCAGAATCGGGGATGGCTTCCATAGCAAAAGATAAATCAAAAAAAGACTTATCTTTGAAAGAAATAAATCTTCTTGAAACATCTTATGGACTTATTCCTTGGTAAAGAGATTGATTAGGTGGCAGTATGTAAAGTGATATCAGCTATTGTTGATGCAGTAAGTATTTTAATTTATTCTATTTCTTAAATTAAAAAATATTCAATTGCAGTAATTGCCATTTTTTAAGTGTCATTATTTGTGATTTACTATACAGGATAAATCTGATGACATATATATGGGCGATTATTAGTTAAATGGTTCTTGCACATCTGATTTTACCTAAAGTTTACTTTTATCATAAGGATGCTTTTGGGTCATAAAGTCAATCAATCTACCTTCATGCTCAATAAGCACTAATTTAAAATCAAGCCCCATTGAATTAGCTTCAATAAGTATGTCTTGAGTCCGCCATTGTGTTGGCACAATAAGAGTATGAATGGGATTCTTCATAAGAAAAGAAGGGCTTCTAATTTCCTGTCCAATACCAGGTACAAATGTTCCCCACTTACGTTTATCTGAATCGATTACTAATGGTATATCATCGCAAGATATATGGTAGTGGTGCATAAAAGATGCACATTTTCCAGTTCCTCCCCATATGGCAATTGGTTTTTTTTGGCTAATTAAGTCTTTTAATTCTTGCTTGATATTATGAATTGAAGTGCTTGTCGAGTGGCAAAAGCAATCTGCATTTTTACTTATTTTAGTTTGTTCTAAAGATGGATTTAATTCTACAAGTCCGCAAATAATTTCACCATCATAAGCATGCATAATATCAATAACGTTACCTGCTGAATTAAGCATTCTTGTAAATGATGAGGTAGTAAATTGAGAAGGATGCTCGTAATAGAAATCCGCTAAGCGTCCTGTTTTAAATACACGATCAATACATGGTACTTCACAGTAAAGGTAGGTCGGCTTCTCGTATTGAGAAGCCCCCCATGCAAGGGAATGCAGAAAGGATGAAGGCGCAGTGAGATGCTCAATCACATGCCGCATCACAATAAGATCTGGTTTATATTTTGCGGTGTCTTCAAGAGGAAGGAATAATGATCTATTAAAGATGATTCCTTTCTGTTTAGGGTCGACATCACCACTGGGGTCAAAACCTATAAATTTTCCTTTTGATTGATAATCCTTGGCCATGCTAGTCAGGAAGCTTGCGTCACCACATCCAATATCAACAACAACAGGTTTAGATGGTATTTTGTCAAACAACCATTTTTTTAAATAATCAATATGTTTTTTCCATTGAGAGCCATTGTTGTACATTTTGTTACTTTTGTAGCTATAAGGCACGTGCTCCCAGTCATACAAATAGTTCCAAACATGAGCACAATTTAAACATTGAATATATTCTTGTTTAAATGACTGCACTTCCTTGGCTTCTGATTCGGACTCTGCCCAGACAATTGTCGCAAGTGGTTTAGTCCCAGCATCAAAGATCATCTTTGCGACCGTATAGCCGCAAGCAGGACATTTTTTAAAAAAATATTGTTGATTCATTTTTTATTTATTGAAGCCTTCCATCCTTTAGGTAGTAAGCAACCTGTTCTCCTATTTTCTCCTACTGCTGCTTTGAAGAATTCAATAATTTCTATGGCTGCCTCTTGGTCTTCAAAGAGATACTGCTGCGCAGCTGTCTTTATTTCTTCTTTTATTTGTATTCTTAATTCAAGATTTTTAATAAGTTTAACTGCAAGGTCAATATATTCTTGAGTATTGGCAGCTACAGGCGCATTTTTTAGCTTCATCTGTTTGTAACCAGCAGCTACAATTCTACCACGCATGTAACTGCCTAGCATTGTTACTATTGGAGTACCAATAGCCATAGCTTCGTAGAAAGTATTGCCACTACCAAAGTAAATTGGATCGAGTAAAAGATCTACATTATCTAGTAAGGATAGATAATTCTCTTGTGACATTCTTTCAAGGAATATTGTCTTTTTAAGGACCTTTGGTGTTGTAGCTTCCCATCGTTTTTTTAATCTTTCTGTTTGAGATTTACAGCGTCCTTCTATTATCACATAATTCATATCTGGAAGTTTGTCGCAAATTTGCTCAAGTACATCATCAAAATCTGGATGGAACTTAAAGAGGCTTTGAGGTATTCCTATTAAATTCTTATCATCTGGCAGCTGAAACTTTTCAAGGAATTCACTATCATTTTTTGCATTTGGTTTCACATAAATGCATGGCAGTTTTCTTATTTTTATTAATTGTTCTTTATATAATATTTGCGCGTTTTTGGGTTCGATTAGTTCTGATGAGATAAAATAATCAATAGTATTAAGCCCTGTTGTGTTTGGGTGACCCCAGCTTGTTACTTGAATAGGAGCAAGCCGATAGAGAGCAAGCAAATATGTGTATGAAGACATCCCTATGTCTGGATAGAATAGGGCATCAAATGTTTCATTTTTGATTATTTTTACAGCTTCTTTTATTAATAAAGGAAGCCTTATTGATTTCCATGAATATGTATCTATCTTTCGACTAAAATCATCAGATTTCGCACCTGGACCTCTAAGGATTGTGATATTTATTTCGCTTTGTTTGAATGCTAGTATGATACCCCTATATAATTTTCCGATTGTATGCGAATGTAGGAAGTCGGAACAAATTCCTATGCTCAACTTATCATTTTTCCGTTCTCTAGAAACATTCGGTAATTTTGGATTTGTTTCACCTATTTTATAAAGAGATTGCATTGTTGTCCCTAGTTTTACAAGTATTTCCTTGTCGTTATCCATGTTCTGATACGCTAGCCAAAACATATCTGTAGTCATTTCTTTATTTGGTATATCGAGATGGGGTATTTTGCACTCAATATTTTTTATGCCATTTGTATAGTTTGATCGGGCTTTATTGATATGTGATGTATCTTTGTATATGTCATAAAAAAAAAGATTAACTGCTGTACAAAGGATTGGATTCCTGGGCGATTTTAAGTATCCTCTCTTATAAGTTGCAATGGCTTTATCAAAATTACCAAGAACTTTGTAAATGCCCCCAAGGTTAATATGAACAGTTGGGTCATCAGGTTTGATCTCAATTGCTTTGCGATAAGACAATTCTGCTTCTTGAAATTGACTAAGATCATTCAAGATATTACCAAGATTAGAATGTGCTTCTGCAGAATAAGGATTAATTTCAATTGCTCTAAGAGTAGATAATTCTGCTTCTTTTAAATCCCCTAAATCTCTTAATATGATCCCAA
>QCBP01000020.1 GCA_003279055.1 Prochlorococcus sp. AG-347-I21
ATTTGCTGCGTCCTGCAATTTACCAATACCATATAAAATTGCTCCATAATTAGAAAAAACTCTATGATCATTACATCCTTCGGTTATTAAATATTGATAACATTTTGTTGCTTCGCTTATATTACCTTGTAAATGGAACTGAATTCCTTGGTTAATTATTTGTTCCGTAGTAGGTTTAGTCTTTTTATTATTTTTATTTTTATTATTTTTTTTATTTTTATAAATATCTCCTGAACTTTTCATTTTGACAAAAAATATATTTTTAGTTTCGAATATGGTCTTATTATATCTGAGATAAAAAATAAGAATTTACCTACTTTGTAAATATCAAGAATTTTATAATACAAGTTTTATCCGAGTTAAAATTGTAAGGAATTAAGAGTAATCCTTTCAATCAAAACAAACTCATTTGATAAGTTTGTTTGTTATTAATTTGTTCAGTTACCCATCCCTCTGATGACCAACTCATAATACTTAACAAACGTTTTAATTCATAACTATCTTTTTCCTTTTTAGTCCATTGCTCCTCAAATCCATTAGGAACTACTACTGGCATGCGATGATGCAAAGGTTTAATTAGATCATTTGGTTTAGTTGTTAAAACGCAGCAACTCTCAAGTTCTGAGCCATCTGGAGAGGTCCACTTGCTCCAGATTCCTCCTAACCAAAAAGGCTCATAATTCTTCTTTCGAATTCGATATTTTTTTTCAAAAAAACCACTTGCAGGTATTAGGCACCTTTTATATTGCCAACTTCTACTAAATAATTTTTTTTCTTCTACGGTTTCTGATCTTGCATTAAATGGAATTGGTCTCTTTTTATCAAATGGATCTCTCGCCCAAGGAGAAATAAAGCCCCATTTCATAAAAGTAGTTTTAAGTCTTCCCTCGTTTTTAATTACAAGAACAGGATCATTAGGTCTTATTAGATTTTGAGTTTCATATTGAGAATCAAGTCCACTTGGATAGTCTTGTTTCAGAACAGTTGGCAACTTCTCAAATTTAGTTTTTAGCTCAAATCTTCCGCACATTGCTTTTAAAATTATTTTTAAAACTCACTCAAAAAAACAGCAAATTTATCTTATTTTAGATCTACTTTAAGTTTTCTCAAATATAAAACAATTTTTTGATCGTAGAAAGTTTTTTTATCTAAATAATTAAAAGAAAATATAGATATTGAAAAGCTTCCTCAAATTTAATATGAATGTTTCAAAATTTAGAATTGACAGATCCTATTCTATATTTATCTATGTTATTGGGACTTGGAGGAGTTTATGTGTTAATTTCATCCTTCCATGATGATGACGATGGTGATGATGATGGAGAAAAATATATTTATAATCTGGAACACTCTAGTTTTGCGAAATAATTGATGTAATTATAAAGCAATCATTATGAGGAGGTTGCTTACAAAAAAAGGTCGCCATTAGAAATAATTTCATAGGAATTACTGAAATGTAATGCTTCTTACACTTAATTCACTGAACTATTATATTCTTTTTTAAATTTAGTTGTTGGTCCTCTATCCGTATATGATTGTGCCTTAAACCGTACATTTTTATTAGTCAGTTGATGAGCATGCCTAGTTAGAACTTAGGGGTAACAGAAAATAAATTAAATGCCTTCAACCCCGATCAAATCTTGTAATAAATATGTATTGAGTTACAAAGATTCATCAAATAATACACATGAAGTTGGCTTCTACGCGCGAGATGCATACGATTGCCTAATGCTTGCGAGAGAATTCAACACTTACGTACATGACAATCCAGGATCTGTAATCAGAATCCAACAAAAATTTTGAGGAAATTAATTATGAATTTAAAAAGATCACCATTCGCAATTCAAGATAAAAATACAAGAGATCTTGATAATGCAAAAGATTATCCAACAATTGCAGATTTAATGAGAGAACAGAAAGTTCAACAAGATTACGCAAATACAGTTCACCATCGTAGAGATTTAGACTCTCTCGGTTAGTTTACGAGAATGGCTATTTACTAATTTTTAAAAATTAACGATTATGATTAATGCCATTTGGGTTTTATTCATAAAATAATATTTTCTTCCTCAAGTTTTTTTTTAAGCTCTATTGGCATATATGCAATATCATTTTTTATTGCATTAATGGCCTCTCTATACTTTTCAGGTTCAGCTAAAAGCATTTTTATTAGATTGTATTGACTTTCAATTTCTTCAGAAGAAAATTTTCCCATAAAAAATATGTACTACCCTTTTATATTAAATCAAAAGTCAAACACCAAAAAGATTATTTATTAGTTAGAGGTTGCTGCAATTTCTTTATGGACGGAAAGAAATTCTTTATCCGTTAGAACTGGTGTAACTTCAATTTCTACACCAAAATTATCGACCCAGATACTACTCCATTTCCAAATGTTCTGATGGTTTGAAGATTCAACTATTGCCCACCCATTAGCCCCCTCAGGATTTACTACTCGATTAAGAACTTTAAACCCATCAAATTCATCACCTTCGCATCCTCCTTCCACAAAACCGGCAAAAGCTTCGGCTCCTTGCATATGACTTTCTTGATCTGGAAATTGCCAGTGTACTATGTAAGTTTGCATGAAAAAAATAATTTTTTTAATTATTAATTACCGAATCTTAAAATTAAATAAAAAGTCTTTAAACACTAATTAAAAAGAGCTTAAGCCTTTAAGGAAAAATAGCAAAAAAAAAGACTCTTACGAGCCTAGGTGATGGGGACTCCTATAATGGCAAATTAAACAGAAACAAACAACCCCATCAATAGGTAATTTTAAATACTTACAAACACCATATGTAGTGCTAAGATTTTAAAAAGGCTGGGTGATGGGGATTATCCCGCTTTTTGATTGGGGCGAAGCTAACGCCCTTTTTTTATGGAAAAATTTACTTTAATCAATAAAGCCAGATCGAGGATTAAAGTATTTGAACCTTTTGATGATAGTTCTAAGAACCATTCTATGGTTAATGCAATTTTAATCTCTTATGGTTGTGTGTTTAAACGATCAAGTAAGCCAGTTATGAAAGGCTCTAGGATTGAATCTATCGAAGAAGCGAGAAAAGAATATAAAAAACTATTAGAGGAAGGGTGGAAAAAAACTTATCGATTCAACAGTTTTTTTTGAAAAAATGGTGAATAGGTACTTTACCTAAAATTTGACATTATTAAAAATTAATTGCTAGATAAGCTTCAGAATGGAAGATTAATCATGAATAAAGACATTTACTCAAATATTAAAGATTCCGATGCTTTGGAAAGTTTTTTTGAATGTATAACTTCTTGTAGCATCAATAGTGAGGAAGTAGATTGCACAACAGCATGTTACATAAAACATTTAGAACCAAACAATATTGATTTCCCTTTAAAATTTTCATAAGCAAAGCTTACTGGTAATTGTTATATTTCATTGATGTTATTTCCACCTCCTCAAGTTATTTTTGGTCTATTGCTTTTATCTATAGCCGTAGTTCTCATCTGGGATATTAGATACAATCCTTTTGGAGAAGATGAAGACGGAATTTAATCTTCAACTAGGAAGCTGATTTGTTGGTGGTGCGTGAAATATCCGTTTCTTTCTTTTGAGTCTTTTATAAGCAACTAAAGAGCCTAATAAAAACAATGTGATAGCTATTGAGTTAATCATATCAAGTAGTTTTTATATATATAAAAACAAATATGTTCTAAATATCAATGATTAAAGTTATTTTTTCAAAAAGTGACTAATTATGTACTAATTTTTAATATTTAGCTTTTTTCATTAGGCACCCTAAATAACCAAGAGAAAATGCTTATCTGACCAAAAGTAATTGCTATGCATTATGAATCACTTTTTCTTATTTCTCATTTGATATTGCAGAACAGCTTTTAGATGTTGTACTTCTTTTTCTAAAGCCTCAATTCTTTTTTCTAGTTCTTCATTTGTTGCCATATTTTTAAGAGATAAATTCCATAATATTTATACTATTAAAATGGGCCTTGTTACTCATGGTAAATGTCTAATAAGTAATAGAACCTATTGATGTGCATAATCTCTCTAGATAAATTATGCAGAGTATAAATTTAGGGGTAATTTATGAGTGGTGATTATGAAACACTAGAAATAAATCAACCTAAAATTACATATTTTCAGAAAAGATCCCAAAATAATACAGAATGGTTAGACGAATTAATCAACCAAATTGAAGATATGAAAAACAATATATCCAAATCTGCTTAATGACAGAAAAAGAGTTAAAGGAATTAGAGAAACTTGCAAAAGAAAATGGATACAATGACGAGCTAAAGGATATATATTTTAGAGAAGTTATTGACAGAAATAAAGAATACGAATGAGATCAAATTTTCGACCAAATATTCGACTAGCTACAAACATTCTTTTAGTAATTGGTACTTTTACTATTGCTTTAAAGATTGCTCCAATAGCATTGGTATATGAGGAAAAAAATTTATGTATTAAATATTTAAAACATCAAATAGATCGAGAAGAACTTATCAAAAGACTAAAAATAGTTAAACAAGCAAATCCATCTAGTATTTGTGACTCTATCCTCAAAAGTTAAAAATGAAGATTAAGTCATTTACCCCCTTAATTGCAGTCTTTGGTACTTCATTTCTGATAACCATTTCATTGCTTAAAAGTTTCCAAATTTTTATGGGGATATCAATTTGTCTTTTAGCGATGTTCAAGCTTATGGATATTAAAGCTTTTGGAACAAGTTATAAGAAATATGATTTAATATCTTCTAAATTTAATGGTTAGATATATATTTATCCTTTTTGCGAATTATTAATTGGAATAAGTTTTCTTAAATCTCCTCCACCCTCTTTAATTATTTTTATTGCCCTAATTTTAGGAATTTCTGGAATGATTTCTGTATTTAAGGCTGTTTATTTGGATAAATTAAAATTAGATTGTGCATGTATTGGTGGTTATGCAAAAACTCATTTGGGAATTATAAGTTTTATCGAAAATCTTTTAATAGCAATTATGAGTGTCTTAATTTTAATTAAATAGCGATTTAATAAATTTTCATTTATGGTTAATTTAAATATTAAAATTTAATCGTCGTAATTAGTATGGCATTTAATAAAATATTTATGAAAAGAGGATTTTTAAATTATCTAATTTTTTCTGGAATTCTTTTTACAAATATAATTGATCCAAATAAGAGTATTGCTTTAACTCAAGAAAATATAGGTATCCCAAAAGTTGTTTCTTACAGATCTGCATCATGTGGTTGTTGCAAAAAATGGATAAATCATTTAAGAGATAATGGGTTAGAAGTTGTTGATAATATAGTTGAGGATGTTTCAGTAATTAAAAACCAATATCAAATTCCCAATAACCTGAGATCATGTCACTCTGCTCAAATAGCTAACTATACGATTGAAGGTCATGTCCCGATTGAATCAATCAACAAACTTTTTAGAGAAAAAACAAATATCAATGGGATAGCAGTTCCTGGCATGCCACTTGGCTCTCCAGGGATGGAAATGCATTCTCACGAATCTCACTCTCATGATTATGAGAACTACAAAGTAGTTTCATTTAGTAAAACTGGCAAAACAAAAATATTTGATAAAATCTCTCCTTAATACAAATACTTATTTGAAATAATGCATATTTTTCTTAGTAATTTTAAATTTTTTATTTTTTTATTTTCCTTATCTCTACATTTCAATAGTTATTCGCATGCACATATGAGGGGTAAATTTCTTTCTGAAGAGGACGCCGAAAATAGATCTTTAGAACTTGGTTGCGAAGGAATACATCAGAATCAAGATAAATGGATGCCATGCAAAAACGAAAAAGAATTACATATCTATTTGAGGAAATAGATGAAAAAATTAAAAACAAATCAAAGAAAAATTCACAGAAAAATAACCGCAATTTCAGCAATCCCCTTACTAATGACTATTGTATCTGGGACTATTTATAGTATTCTTCAACCATTAGGAGTAGATGCTTTTTGGTTAATAAAATGGCATACGGGTAATTTTGGCATTATTAATTTGCAACCTTTTTATTCGATATTTCTTGGTATAGCTTCAATAATCTCAATAATATCTGGCGTTAAACTATTACAAAAAAAATCTTAGATATATTCTAAGCTAAGCCAAAATCTAACTAATTAATACTATTTGCACCTCCACTTACTAAAAAAATTATCGCTCCTAGTGCCATTGTTGCTACACCCATGTAGGGGTATTTCTTAATTCTTGATTTAGTAATTGGAAGCCATGAAAAATATCTATCAGATTTATTTAATTCATTTTTTTGTCTAGGTGGCAATCCTAATTCTTCTCTTCTTTTTGCTTCGCCCATAATCTTAAATTTGTTTATGTATCAATACTAAAAATTATGTTCTACACCTGCGAGTAAACTTTATTAAAAATAGAGATCCTTTTTAGATAAACAAATTATTTAAAATTTATTTAGCCTTCTTTAAATATAAATTCTTTGTATTTGCCTGATCTGATGTAAATAACAAAATCAAGATAGTTCCAACTAAAAATGAAAAAATCATTGTTAAACCAACAACTTCAACCATTTCACTAGGCAGATAATTTAGAAACATTAATGAATAGATCTCTTATCTTAAACTTAGCAATTGTATTTTTTATGTAAAGTAAGTATTCCTCCTTAAATTTCGAAAAGAACTTTCTGAGACTTTTTAATGTTTAATTGTTTTTATTTGCGGGATAAATATAGTTTTAGCCGATCACAATTTTCTTACTTAGCTATTCCTATTTTCTTAAGCAATTTCAGGAAAGGCAAGGCCCAATTACCAAAGGTAAAAGAGATTGTCGTATTTTTTGTAGTTGGTAATAATGTTTTATAACGTGTAGAGGTTAATTTAGAAAATATCTTAATAGTCTCTGCTTCTAGATTATTCATATACAATTTTTTTTGAACACCTCTATCTTTCTTTTGGGGCAAATAATTTTCTATAAACCATAAAACTTGATCTAAATTTAATTTATTGGGTGAGGTTTTAATTTGTTTATTTTTCTTTTTAAACATATTTATTTACCTCTTAATTACTGAATTAAATTTGCCATTTATATAAATTAAATCAATAGTAAAAGCATCGAAATTATATTCTTTTTAATAATCGATAATCGAAAAAATAAATTAATAATTAAGTTGTTTTTATAAATAAAAAAAGAGAGGGATTAAACCCCCTCTTAATTGATCAGTTTCAAAAAAGAATTTAATTTTTTGAGTCTTTAAATTTCATTTCTTTTTGTGTTTTCCTGATTCTTTCTTCAAAGACGGATCTTCTGTATGGAGTAACTTCTCCACTCTTAGTAGCCAAAAGTTGGGCTTCATATAGCCTATTGGCTCTTTTGATTTTTTCTCTTATTTGTAAGAGGTTATTCATGGTCTTTTGCAGTTAATGAGAATCCCGTTCCCTACTCCCATTTCATGCGTCCAGAGATATAAACTTGGATGAACGTTAGTGAACGATAACATCTTTAAAAACATTCCGCGAGAGTAATTTTTACTAAATTTTTCTCAAAAAAATAAATATTGATTAGATAGTATAAATAAGGTTTTAATATTTCCTAAATTAGGATAAGAAAATTGTTTGCGACCCATCATAATTATCCTGAATCACTATTTTTTTATTTGGGAAAATATCTGATAATATTCTTTTCAAATTTGAATTATCTGAAGGAATTATATTACTCATATTTTTTGAATTAATTTTCCAATTTTCATCTACAAATAGTTCTTTATCATCACCTTTTTCATTCTCCAGTGATGTATTATTTAAAATCTTAAGTAACAGTTCTGAATCATAATCTTTAAATTCTTTAGGGCCATCTTTTAAATTTTTAATCATTATTTAGAAATCTAATATTTCTAAATCTTGCATAAGAAATTTGAAGAATACAAGGTATTAATTACCTAAAAATTTCTTTTAAGATAAAAATCAGGATGCAATTAAAATAATTTTTTTTAGAAAACTGAATCCCAAAATAGCTAAAGAATGATATTTAAAAAGATTAATTAATCATTTACACCATTTATTTACTTGTTAGGTTGCACTTAAGGGATTCAGAAAAAATGCCAAGAGTAATTAACAAAAAAATTAGACTTTTAAGATGGTTAAACTCTGGCATGATACTACCATTTATCTTTATGGCTGCATCCTCATCAATCATTCTTTATGGTGTTTTATTTATCCTAATAAAATAGTTTTTTTATTTAAGCAGCTAAGTTTTCCTCAGATTTAGACATAATTGTTGCAGCTTTTTTTAATAAACTAACTACTTCTTTTCTTCCAACTGCATTATCAGCTTGACGCATTATTTCATCATATTTTTTATTTATTTTTTTCATAAATAGTTTTAATTTAATCTAAAATTACAACACCATATGATGGTGTCAATTGTAAATAATTCTCATATATCATTTCTTTGATTATTTTTGCACAATAAAATTTCTCATTTATTAACCTTCAAGTTTTTTTAATTGATGATGCCAAAAAATTATAAATATAAAATTAATAATCCTTTTAATTAAGCTATATTGAAGGATTTGAAAACATAAAATAAACCTCCGATTAGGATCAATATTGCAGCTCCATAAAAAAGAAAAGGGATAATTGGATATTTATACAATGTAGACCTTACTTTTTGTTGTATGGCTTTTTTATCAAGTTGAGGCAACTTTATATCTTCAGTTTTTTCTCTAGGCGGAATACCTAAATTTTTTCTTCTCTTTGCCTCTCCCATAATTAATAATAAGGTATTCCCATACATTTTAAATAATTGTTATCAGCTAAATCTAAAATTTGATTCCATTCTTCATGAGATGTTTCCAAATTATTTTTAAAATTTTTTTCAAATTTAAGGATACATCTTTTTTCTATATTGTCTGGAGAATTATAATTTCTTACCAAAGAAACACTCAAATAAGATAATGATGAAAAAACTACAATTATTTTAGCAATCCTAAAATTATTCATATCTTAGATAATATTGTATTATAAATATATAAGGTACTTGTGGGTTTTATAATTAATTTAATCTATTAAAAACAATTATCAAATGATAAAATTGGTGAATTTTAACCATTTGCCTATTCAGGATTTGGTCGTTTCAGGGTTAATAATCTTTATAATGTCGACGATAATTGCCAATATTTATGACCCATTATTAGGAATAACTTATGCATTTGGGAATATACTTACTCTTACTTTTTTGAGCTGGTTATACAAAGAGACTTGGAATGATCCAAGTAAATAAAATCAATTAAGAAAAAAATAATTAATATATTTTCTACTTTTGTATTTTTAACTTTGAAGAATACTTTAAATTCACAATGTATGTAGCCACAAGAGATAGAATCAAGAAAAATAATAAGCTCTCTAAAGTAGATTGAGGCATAACCATAATTAGTACCAAAAATAATACATTTCTAGAAAAACGAATTCTGAAGAAAAATCAACCCTTTAGTTGTTTTTTATTTTCAAATTAATAAATCCCAATCCCAAAGAATGAATTTGCAATAAATAACAAACTAAATAATGATAAGAAAATTAATCCTATCCAACTTATTGTTTTTAGAAATAATCCATATCTATTTTTAATTGGTACTAATTTGCTATTTATAGTATCCATTGCCATCCATGCAAATAAGGGTGCGGTTAGAAAACTTCCCGTCATTGCAGCAAATACAAAATCTTTTACCCCTATGCCTCCAGACTTTGCAATCAGCAAAGCTATTAATGATGCAAATAAATGTACAATCATCCACAGTTGAAATCTATTTCGCTCTGCCTTGGTATCCATATGTCCAAAATCAGTTCCTCTCAATAAACCTTGAATAGCAGAAATACTTCTTGGATATGCATCTAGACAAGTAATTGTGGTACTAAACATTGCGGCAAATGCTGCAGGTATAATGATCCATTTAGCCCAACTGCCAATGGATTTTGTGTAAAGGAGTATTAATTTTTGAGCAAAGGAGACTCCACTTCCGGAAAGCATTCCATCGCCGGTACCATACATTGTTATGGCGCCAAGAGTAAGGAAGAAAATAGCAGTAACAACAGTTATTAGGTAACCGAGATTAAAATCAAATTCTGCTTCACTAATATTTGGTTTATAATTTGAATCTTTTGCTCGAGAAAACATCCACAAAGAAGGCCAAACACATAACTCTACTGGGCAAGGCATCCATCCCATTAAAGGGATCAGAAAAGCTAAATTTGTTAACTTCCATGGGCTGATTTCTGGTTGAAAAAAACTCATATTTAGAGACTCATTTATTGAACCTTTGAATAAAAGGGATAAAACTGCGAATAACGTTAAAAAAGTTAGTAGAGATACTAAAAATTTTGAAATCCTATCAAGGGCTTTATATTTACCAAGAATTAATATCATTCCAGAAACAATCAGGATTCCTATAGACAAATCCATGGCTGGAAAAGCTGAGAAAAAGGGGATATTAGTTAAAAGAACACCAGAAACAAAACTTACAGCCGCTATTGTGAAAGTACCTGTAATTAGACTAACTATTAGAAATAAAGGAAGATATAAAGAATTCCGCTCTTTGAAACCTTCTAATAATGATTTACCAGTAGATGCTGTAAATCTAGTCCCAACCAACAAGAATGGATATTTTAAAAGATTAGTAAGAAGGATTAGGCCAACTAATGAAAATCCAAACCTTGCACCAGCAGTAGTTGATGACAATAAATGAGAACCCCCAATAGCCGCTCCAGCTAGCAAAATTCCTGGACCTAAACTTTTTTGTATTCCTTTTGTTAAATGCATGTCTTTAATCAAATGATTTAATTTAATTTTTGAGCCCTTCTAAACTTATTTTTTAATACTCTTTTTTTAAACGCAAAATCAGATAATGAGTGAGAAATAAAAAGAATAATTAGTAATCCTATTCGAACTTTCATGAGGTATCTCCTTTAAATATGCTTTTATCAGATATTTATTTTGTATTCAATCTCTTTTCTCCATAAGATTCTCAGAAACTTATCTAAAACATCTAATTCCTTTTTGTCAAAACTTTTTATTTTTTTATTTTTTTTTTTGCATAAATTATTACTTAAGTATTTCAACTTTAAACTGAGCTAAAAAAAACACAATAAGCAAAACTTCTTAAAACTCAAGGTAGTTTGGATTGTTTTTAATTTAATATATATTTTTCTGCCCTTCTTAATGCTTTTATTGCACCTCTATAATCAAGATTTTTTAATTTTTCCTGACTTTTACGTTCCAACATTTTCACTATTTCATTTATCTTTAATTCATTAATTTTCAGTTTATGATCGAATATAAGATCAAATTTTGAGCAATACAAATCAGATAATTCTTTTCTATATTCTTGAATCGTTTTTTCATTACAAGATTTAGATTTCAATATTGCATTAGCTTTTATTTTGTCATCTAAAGCGCCTTTGAAATTTCCTCGTTTAAATTTATTTTCACTTGATCTAGTTAGCTTAATAATATTTTCCAATGTCAATCTCTCAGAATCTTCCATTTTTATTTTTCCTAAATTCAACTAATCCTATCAGCATAAAGAAAAAAACAACTTAATTTTTTAATACTCAAGTAATTAAATAATTAACCAATAACAAGTCCTTTTTCAAGAAGTAAATCGAAAACCTCTACACTTTTCGTCTTCCCAAATTTAGGGGGCTTATGTAAATCTAATATTTCAGCAAGGCACATAATCCAATAAGTATCTTTTTTTAAATTAAGACCTTCGCAAATATGGATGGGGGCCGATTTAAAACATCCAAATTCTGTTGATATATTAATGTTCATGATTTGAGTTTCAAGTTCCAAACTTAAAAGTTCTATTTCTTGCCCAGAAAGAGATGTCCCATAAGAATATGATTCAATTAAAAGTTGATAATTCATAAAATATTTATTTTTTCAAGAAATCCAGCGAGTGATTTTTGTACCCGCATAAATATGCCCTGAAGCTTCAACAATAGGCTTTGTTTCAGGATTCATAAAAATATCGTACAGAACATTTTCTGGTCCTTGAAAAATTACAGTTGCCCTTTTTGGATCATCTAATGATTTACCAATATAAAATGTTTTAACTCCCATTTCTTTAAACATCGACTGCTGTTCCTCAGCATTCATATGAGATTCATATTGTTCAAAGGTATTACTTAGTTGAAAATCTAGAATAGTCGTTTCAATAGTCATGGTGGTAATAATAAGTTTTTAAGATTTTAAATCTTTTTGAAAAAAAAATAATTGAATAAAGATTAGTTTTTATTAAGCAATGTATTAACTATTTTTATTTATGAGTTATAAATCAACTATAAAAAACAGATTTTTATTTTGGACTCAAAAATTTCTCCAAGAGAACAATGGACTAGTAAGTTGGGATTCATTCTTGCAGCTGCTGGTAGTGCAGTAGGTCTCGGTAACCTTTGGGGTTTCGCCTACAGAGCCTCTCAAGGTGGAGGCGCTGCTTTTGTACTTTTATACATACTAATAGTTTTAATTGTATGCCTTCCGGTATTTGTTGCTGAAATGGCTTTAGGAAGAAACGCCACTTCCAGTACATTGCTTGCACCAGTAAAGTTAGCTGGAAAAAATTGGTATCCATTAGGAATTCTTTTCTTTATAGCTCCCTTGGGAATAGCATCATATTATTCAGTCATTATGGGGTGGACCGCAGATACCTTGTTCCATTCATTATTTTTTGGATTACCAAAAAATTTAAGTGAAGCAGAAGCTTTCTTTGGCTCAATTAGTAGTGGTAGCAGTGTTTTATTGGGGCACCTATTAAGTCTTGTTCTCACAGCCATAATAGTTTCATCAGGGATAAAAAAAGGAATCGAAAAGGTGACACGATTCTTTATGCCTATACTTTTTATAATTCTTCTATCGCTAGCAATATGGGCCACTTCACTTTCAGGCGCATGGGAAGGATACAAAACATTTTTGTTTAAGTTTGACTTTGATGAATTAAGGAACCCTCAAACAATAAGAAATGCTTTTACACAAGCTTTCTTTTCTTTAAGTTTAGGAATTGGAGTTATGGTGACTTATGCTTCCTATTTAAATAAAAAGAGTAATCTTCCAAAACTAAGTGTTGGAGTTGCTTCATTGGATACTTTGGTGGGTCTTATGGCAGGACTTATTACTTTTCCTATTGTTTTAACATTTGGTTTAAGTGATGCTATTTCTGAATCAACAGTTGGTGCCTTATTTATATCAATTCCTACAGGCCTTGGTTCATATGGAGCGGTTGGAAGAATTGTAGCTGTTGCATTTTTTGCACTAGCTTATATTGCAGCAATAACTTCCTCTGTTTCATTATTGGAAGTTCCAGTTTCCTCTTTAATGGATAAATTTGGTTTTAAAAGAGAAAAATCTGTTTGGCTGATAACTCTTTTCCTATTCTTAGCAGGCATTCCTTCTGCATTAAACTTAAACATTCTTGGAACTATTGATTCGATTTTTGGAGGCGTATTACTTATCTTTGGTGGATTCTTGGTTACTTTCTTTATGGGATGGGTAGTACCTGGAAAGTTTAATGAAGAACTTAGTGATTCAAAAGTAGGAATCAAAACAACACGTTATTTGAAATTCATGACAAGATGGGTTGCGCCCCCAATTATTGGTTTTGGGCTATTTATTAGTGTGTTTGATTTGCTCAAAGGCTGGGTAAGTTAGAAATTTTTACAAGTAATATAGTGAGGAAATAAGGGGGGTTGGTATAAGTCGATCAACAAATTAAATTGCGAAACTTTTTCACATTATTTTAAAGCAAACTTAAAAAAAATTCGTCAATATATAAGTATTTACAGTGCTTCTTGTTTAAAAATTAATATATTAGAGAAGTTCTTTTTTATTTTTTAAAAGCCAAAAAATTTTTTCCAAAAAACTTTCTTACTGCGGACTCTATTTTTAATTAAGTATTAAATTTTAACTTATATTAAATCTCAAACGTATCGGCAAAAACCATCCCTAATAAAATATATATAAAATACATTTAGGTGTTTAATTTAAAGAAATTAGAAAGCCTAAAAGAATAGATAACAAATTTGATGTCAACCAAATCTGATTCACTAAAAGGAAAGCTCACAAAAAATTTTTCTGAATTTTCTCAACTATCTGACTATTCTTTTATGAATTCTCTTAAAGCAGATCCTCAATCAACAAAAGATGGAA
>QCBP01000021.1 GCA_003279055.1 Prochlorococcus sp. AG-347-I21
TGTAAGAAAGATTTTTTTTCATATTTAGTTGCTTATTCTAGTCATTATGAAGGAAAGTTAAAATTACCATGGCCTTCTAAATTTTTCTTGCTCTCACAAAAAGCAAAAAAAATATACGCAAGAGATTCCCTTACAGCAAATGATTTAACTTTGCAATTAAAAAAGAAAGTGTCCTTTTTAGGCAATCCATTTATGGATAAGTTTCTCCCTATAAACAAAGAATTTAATCAAGCTGAATTTAGTATTGGATTATTTCCAGGAAGTAGATTCCCTGAGACTTTAGATAATTTTGTTTTGATTTTAGAGGTATTAGAGGCATTGTCAGATTTTAGATATTTTCAAAAAATCAAGTTTAATTTTGCAATAGTTAATGCCCTATCTTCATTAAAAATAAAAGAGATATTTCAAAAAAGAGGATGGTTAAAACTAGAAAATATTAAAAATAATAATCTCTTGAAATTCCAATATAAATTTTTAGAAGTTAATGTATATTGGAATAATTTTGATAAAATATTATTGAAAAGCAGTTGCTGTATCAGCATGGCAGGAACAGCAGCAGAGCAAGCGATTGGATTAGGAAAACCGGTTATTCAGATTGAAGGTAAAGGTCCACAATTTACAAAAACTTTTGCAGAAGCTCAAAGACGTTTGCTAGGAAAATATGTTTTTTGTGCGAGTAATTATGAAGATAAGAATGATCAAATCAATCAGACAATAAAATTGATAATAAAAATAATATATCTCATACAGCTAAATAAGAAGTTTATGATCTCATGTAATGAAAATGCTAAAAAAAGACTGGGTGACAACAAAGCGTGTCTTAAAATGGTTGATGATATGGATAATGTTATAAAAAATGAATAAGGAGAATAATCAAAATAAGTTAAAACAAATTATCGATAATTTGTTATTAATAAATTTATTTACAGTCATTTTTTTTGCAATATTTTTTATTTTTGCAATCATCATGCAATTAAATGGCATATTTATTTTTATTAATTTTATTCAGATAGTTTGGAATCCTCTTGTCGTTCCATTAATAACAATTCTTATTATTGGTGCTTTAGTAAATGGTATTAATTCTTGGTGGAGGCGTAAATTGCTTTCTCAAGAAGAGGATATTTAAAAGTATAATTTTTAAGTTTACTACTAATTACTTTTTGTCCTTCTAATACAACTTTTGCTCCATCTCCTAACAATATTTTTAAAACGGCTCCAGGCACTGGAAGTAAATTAGGTCTATTCAGACATTTGCCTAAAGTCTGAGAAAAGTCTCTCATTAATACTGGATTTGGTGAAACAGCATTAAATACGCCCGAATACTTTTTTTCAACTAATGCTTGAGTAATTAATGCACATAAATCAGTTCTATGAATCCAACTCATCCATTGCTTACCATCACCAATTGGTCCACCTAATCCAACTTTAAATATAGGGAGCATTTTTCCTAATGCTCCTCCATCTGCCTCTAGAACAATTCCAATTCTAAAAATAACTAACCTTGAGAAAAATGGTTTTTCAGCAGCGACCGCTTCCCATTTTTTGCAAAGATTAGCTAAAAAGTCTTTGCCTCCAATACTATTTTCAGTGAATTCACTAGACAAACTTGTACCGTAATAACCTATTGCTGATCCATTTATAATGACTTTTGGGTTTATTTGTAAATTTTTAAGGGTCTTCATCATAAATTTCGTGGTGTTAATTCGACTATTTTCAATCTCCTGTTTTTGTTCAGAAGTCCATTTCTTTTCTGCTATGGGTTCTCCCATCAAGTTAATAATGCCATCTGTCTCTTTTAAAATATTTATAAGATTTTCGTTATTCCAGTTTTTTTCTTTTGACAAATCTATTTGAAAAAATTTAAACTTATTGAAATCTAAATCAACCTTTAATTTATTAATAGGTTTTCTACTTACAATGTATATTTCGTGATTTTCATTTAGTAGTGTTGGTACTAATTCTTTACCAACAAATCCAGTGCAGCCAAGTAGTAAAAGACGCATATCGTATAGATGTTTATCATTTAAGACTATTAAATTTTTTAGACGTTTGTAATTATTATTCCGGTATAAATTTTTTTCAATATTTTTTAAACAAGTTTTTGTATAATGAACTTCAAATAACTTTCTTGAATTTTATTATGACAGATTCTATTCCTAAGAAACCTCTCAAGAAAGGAAGCTTAGTTTTTGTAGATAAAGGCATTTATATAAAAAGTATCGAAGCGCTTGCCAGTGATAATGATCTACCTAATTATGTCTTTGAAGGTCCTGGAGAAATTCTTGCAATCAAGGACGAATATGCCCAGGTTAGATGGCGAAGACCTGTTCCAGATGTTTGGTTTAAAATAGATCAACTTAAAGAATATACTCAATAAAATTTTTATATCTAAAAGTTTTTATTTTTATTTTCTATAGACATCTTTGATTGGATTCTTTTTGCTTCTTTGATCATTTCTTTGCCATCAAATAAGTAATTATCTACGTATCCTTGTGTATATCTATCAAATTCTGATAGCGCATCTTTAACTTGTGAAAAACAATGATAAAGATCGAGGCCTAAAGTTGAAATAGACTTTGGAACGATTTTTTTGTTATAGATTTTTTCAACTTTTTCTATTTTCTTTTGTGAAAGAATTATGTATTTACAAAAATTTTCCATTAGTTGTTCATCATATGGATCCGCAGATAGTGCTTTTATTTCGTTATTCAAAGGTTTAATTATTTGACTAATTAATCTATTTATCGGAATATAAATTTCTTTAATCCATGTTTCAACTTCTTTGTCCTTAATTGAAGAATTATATTTTTTTGAATTAAATTTCTCTTCCCAATTTTCATTTAATGAATTAAATGATGAACTGGAAGAGAAAAAACTGCTATCGTATTGTTTCTTTTTGATAGGGTCATTTAGAGTTTCCCAGGCATTTTGTATTGCAAGAAATCGTTCTTTCTTGCCGCCTGCATCAGGATGATGTTGCTTAACTAAAGAGCGATATGAAGATTTAATTTCACTTCTGGTTGCATTCTTTTTGAGACCTAATTCTTCGTATAAATTTTTCCCCATTTTCATAAATTATGCATTAAAGATAACCATCTTTTCTGGCTTGAATTGAGGTATTAGATTCAAACATTGCTGTTGATAAATATCTTTCTCCAAAACTTGGAAGAATAACTATCAATCTTTTATTCATTAGTTCTTTTCTTTTGCCGATTTTTATAGTTGCTGCTAAAGCTGCACCGCTGCTGATGCCAGATAAAAGACCTTCCAATCGAGCTAATAAACGCCCATAATAAAATGCTTCATCGTCATCTATTTTTATAATTTCGTCAATTAATTTAGTATCAAGTACTTTCGGTACGAAACCCGCTCCAATTCCTTGAATCGAATGAGACCCTGCTTTTTCTCCAGAAATCACAGCACTTTTTTTGGGCTCAACTGCATAAATTTTGCAATTTGGATTAACTTTTTTCAAAAAACGTGCACAACCAGTAATTGTTCCTCCTGTGCCTACTCCTGTAACTAGTCCATCTATATTATTATTGGATTGGGACCATATTTCTTGGGCAGTTGTGCTTTCATGAATATCAGGATTAGCAAAGTTTTCAAACTGATTAAATTGATAGCTATTTGCAATGGTTGAAGACAACTCATTAGCTAAATCTAAAGCTCCTTTCATTCCGTCTTGCCCCGGTGTTAGCTGTAATTCAGCTCCATATGCTCTCAACATTGCCCTCCTCTCAATACTCATCGTATCTGGCATAGTTAATATCAATTTATAGCCTTTTGCTGCAGCAACCATTGCTAATGCGATGCCAGTATTCCCACTTGTTGCTTCAATTAACGTTGTTTTATCTGGTGTTATCAATCCTTCTTCTTCAGCTTTACATAACATTGAATAAGCGATCCGGTCCTTAACGGAAGCTGATGGATTGAAACTTTCTAGTTTGGCTATTATTTCTGGATAGCAATCAAAATATTTTCTGATTCGATTTAACTTAACTAATGGAGTATTTCCAACTAGATAAGTTATATCATTTGCTATTTCCATGAAATGATTTTTTAAAATCCAAATAAAATATCCTATGTTTATATTAATTGTATTTAACGATATTTTATACAATATTCTCACAAGAACTTAATTTAAATAACTTCCTGCGTAAAAATATTTATTATTATAAAGTGGTATTTTTTATAAAGATTATGTATTCGCTGGAACTAAGCCTGAGATATTCACCTTTTCCACTTTCAATTCAGAAGAAAGAATTTGATGATGTTAAACGAATTTATGATGAAATAAAAAGTTCTATGAATGAAACTTTAGAATCCTCAAACCTGATTGAATTAAGATGTGACAAGGTGCAAGATAAATTAATTGCTGTAAGAGCTAAAGAAATCATTTCTGTTCAGATATATGAAAAATCGTCAGTAGCAGGAGGAGCTAAAAGACCAGGATTTTCTCTGAACCTAGATTGACAGAATTAATGCGAGATTCCCTTGAAAATGAAATACCTTATATTAAATTCAAAGATGTTTCTTTTTCATATCCTGGAAAAAAAGAAAATTGTATTGTTAATTGTAACTTCTCAATAAATAAAACTGGTTTTTGGATGGTCGTAGGTAAAAACGGCAGCGGAAAAAGTACTCTTTTAAAATTAATTAATGGACTAATCAAACCCCAAAATGGTTTCATTGACTCTAAAGCAAATATTGGCATGGTGTTTCAAAACCCTGATCATCAAATATTGATGCCAAATTGCAGGAGTGAACTACTGATAAATATTAATCAAGATATAAGTCAAAAGGAAATTAATAAAAAAATTGAATATGTGCTTGATCAGGTAGGAATGACTGGTTTTGAAAAAAGGCCAGTTCATACTTTGAGCGGTGGACAAAAACAACGCTTAACTATTGCATGCGCTCTTATTAGTAATAGAAATTTTTTTCTTTTAGATGAGCCTACAGCGTTACTTGATCAAACCAGCCAATTAAAAGTTTTACAAACTATTAAAAATCTTACAAGTGACCATAAAAACCCTTTATCAGCTTTGTGGATTACGCATCGTTATGAAGAATTAAATTATGCTGATGCAGTAGCAGAGTTGAAAAATGGTTTTTTATCTGGCTGGCAAGAACCATCAAAATTTCAATATAATTAGCCTTGGTACTTGTCATAAGGTACTTTGAAGAGCTAAATTCTTCTTATATTCCTCGGTAGCTCAGCGGTAGAGCGATCGACTGTTAATCGATTGGTCGCAGGTTCGAATCCCGCCCGGGGAGTTTATAAATTCCAAAAAGTTTTCTAAAGTCACCCAAATAAAGGTGACTTTTTTTTTTTTGCCTTTTTTGTCAAATAGTGGTCAGCCAAAGATATAGATACTTAAATTTAATATAGTATTAAGAACAGTATGCAGAACACACAAAATTGTAAATTAATTATTTATTTAAAATTAACTTTATAAAGTATATTTAATAAAATTTGTTATTTCAATAACAGTAATTAGAACATTTACTAAATGCTCCACATAAGAAAAAAAGTTCTTTGATTGAATTTTATGTTTTAAAGATTAATAGATTTTTGTTTGTATCGTTTGAATTGCTTCACTATTCAGGAAATTCTAGTCATCCCACATATCCTTTTTCTCTTGATGTAAATTATTCCTTTCCAGTAAATCTATTCTTTGTTTCTGAGAATATATTTCTGTTTCAAGAACGTTTTTATCATCAATGTATTTTGTTTGTATTTCTAGGACAACTGTCTCAAATTGCTCTCCAAAAAAATCTGATATTTCTCTCCAAGCTTCCATTTCTTCTTCTTTGCCAATAGTATCGTTAATTTGATGAGAGATAATTTCTATTACATACTCTTTAAGTTCTTCATGACTCATCGAGCCAACTTTTTTTTGAATATAAAATTCTTTAAGTTTTTCTAGTTGTTTTCTTGATAAATCAGAATAGATAAATGACTTCTTTTTCATAAATACTTAAATTTTTTTTAATATAGACAAAATTATTAATTTAAACACTTAGAAGAAATCAAAAACTTTAAACGGAGTTGAATCCTTTTCGAAAATTTTGGATTATAATAAATTTCATTTTCGGATACCTTAACTATGACAATTGAGACTATATTTTCTCTCGAATTAAATCATTATTTTTTTATGATATTCTTTTTATTATGAAGAAAAAGTAAAGAGAATCGAAAGAAATTGTAAAATTTATACTTTTTAAAAATTTGCATTTTTTCTCTAAGCCCTTGATATGATTCAGTTAATTGATAAATCTAATTGATAAAAATGTTTACACTAATTCAGCAATCTTTATAAATTCTTGAGAGAATTATATAACTAAAACTTAATTTTAATTTAATAGTTTATAAATATGAAAATTTCAATCCTTTTAATTGAAGACGATCGTGATATGCGTGATTTGGTTGCTAGGCATTTAGAACATTCTGGTTTCGATGTTCTGAAAGCTGAAGATGGCATTAAAGGACAAGCTCTAGCTCTTCAATATTCGCCAGATTTAATACTCTTAGATTTAATGCTGCCAAGTGTTGATGGATTAACTCTATGCCAGAGACTTAGAAGAGATGAAAGAACATCAAATATCCCAATTTTGATGATAACTGCATTAGGCGGTCTTAAAGATAAAGTGACTGGGTTTAATTCTGGAGCAGATGATTACATTACCAAACCATTTGATCTAGAAGAATTACATGTACGCATAAAAGCGTTATTAAGAAGAACCAACAGAGCACAATTAAATTCTAGTAACCAGCAAGAAATATTAAATTATGGTCCTTTAACTCTTGTTCCGGAAAGATTTGAAGCTATCTGGTTTGAATCTCCTGTTAGATTAACGCATCTTGAATTTGAATTGCTTCACTGTCTTCTTCAAAGGCATGGGCAAACTGTATCGCCAGCATTAATTCTTAAAGATGTATGGGGATATGAACCTGATGATGATATTGAGACAATAAGAGTTCATATAAGACACTTACGCACTAAACTTGAACCCGATCCACGAAAGCCTACATATATAAAAACTGTCTATGGCGCTGGTTATTGTCTCGAGTTACCTGTTGGTCCCCAAGTTGAATCTGCAAAGCAAGAGTACATGCAAGCAAGGAATCCTAATTTGATAAATTCTGTAGTTGATTAACTAGATAGATCTTCCATTGAAATTTTTATAAAAGTTATTTCCCATGCCAACCTTGGATGAATGTTTCTTCTTAGGAGATATTTTAGATTTTCTAGTTTTTTAATTAAATCAATATTGTTTGTCTTTCTCCACCAAATAGTTTGAATTAAATTAACTAAAAAAATCTGTTGATAAATTTCTAGTTTTTCGGATATTAATTTAGATAATTCTAAAATTTCAAGACTATCTTTTTTTGGAGAATCTAATTTGCTTATAATTTCATCTGAAGAGTTATTCCAAATTTCAATATTTTTCAATAATTGGTTAGGAGATCCATTTACAGAGTTTATTAAATCTTCAAATTTTAATTTTGTATTAATTTCTAATTGAAAAGTATCTAAATAATCTTTCAAAATAGACTTTACTTGTTTACTAGAAAAAGATCGAAATCTGACGATTTGACATCTTGATATTATCGTATCTAAGAGAAGGTTTAATTTAGATGTTAGTAAGATAAAAATGCCGTTACTAGGTTCTTCTAAGGTTTTTAAAAGGCAATTGGAGGCTGCTTCGTTTAAGAGGTGTGCATCAATAATTAAAACAACTTTTTTTTCTGCGTTGATTGATTTTTGACTAAGAAAAGTTTTGATATTCCGTATTTGAGCAATTTTAATAATCTCAGATCCACTTTTTATTGTTTTCTCTAAATCGGCACTTACTGAACTTTTAGTTTTTAAAAGAAAATCAGGTTCAATAATTAACAAATCAGGATGGTTATTGTTTGTGATTCTCTCTTCTAAATTTTCGCTTGGCGAAGACTGTTTGAAAATCTCTTTTATAAATTTAAGAGCAGTTTGCTTTTTACCTAATCCTTCCGCACCATAAAATATATAACCATTAGCAAATGATTTATTTTTAATTATGTTGTTAAGACAGGTATTGACTTCTTCATTTAAGAAAAAATTATTTTTTTTAACCTCAATCATTTCTTGTTAGAAAAATTGTTTAGCACAGTCTCTTTAATTTGATTAGAAATAGTTTTAATGTTTTGTGAAGCAGATATTACTTTCCAGTTTTTTTGTTTAGCAATTATTTTGAAGCCTTCATTTACTTTTTCTAAAAACCTAATACCTTCTGATTCTATTCTGTCTGGAATTTCATTTTTTCTTCGGAATATGCTCTCTTCTGGAGAAATTTCTAAGAAGAAAGTGAGATCAGGAGATTCTCCTTGACACACAATTGATTCAATATTTTTAATTATTTCTAAATTTATATTTCTTCCATAACCTTGATAAGCCAGTGTGGAATCGGAAAATCTATCACTTATTACCCAATCATTGTTATTTAAAGCAGGTGAAATAATTTTGGAAACGTGCTCAGCTCTATCCGCTGAATAAAGTAATAATTCCGCAAGAGATGAAGGCTTGTTATTTTCATTATTATCAAGAATCAGTCCTCTTAGTTTTTTCCCTAAAAGACTGCCACCAGGCTCTCTTGTTGTGACTAATCTAGACCCTTTCTTTATTAAACCACTATTGGGTAGCCATTTAGATAGTTCATCTATTTGGGTAGTTTTACCACATCCATCAATACCCTCAATAACGATAAATTTTCCTTTCATTTAATCCAAAGACAAAGCATTAATTACAACTGTAATAGAGCTAATAGCCATCAATAACGCTGCTATTGAAGGAGTAAGAAGAATACCGTATTTAGGGAATAAAATGCCTGCGGCTAAAGGTATAGCGAGTAAGTTGTAACCAAAAGCCCATGTTAGATTTTGCTTTATTTTTCTTATAGTTTTTTTTGCAAGATTTAAGGCGTATGGTAATCCATTTAGTTGATCTCCCATCAATACTACATCTGCATTTGCTTTGGCTATTTGAGTCCCTGATCCCACTGCAATTCCTAAGTCTGAGGATGCTAAAGCTGGGACATCATTAATTCCATCACCAATCATTGCTACTTTATTATTAATTTTTAAATTTTCTATAGTCTTTAGCTTCATTTCAGGAAGAAGATCCCATTTTACTTCTGTTTCTTTCAAGCCAATTTTTTTTGCTAAAGCTAAAACTGTTTGTTTTCTATCTCCACTTAAAATATTAATTGTAAATTTGTTTTCGGATAAATTTTGAACTGTTTTAATTGAATCATCTCTGAGTAAATCTCCTAGAAAGATAAAGCCTAATAACTTATCTTTGACACTTACTCCAATGATTGTGTTCGTTTTTGTCTCTTCATTTTCAATAGTTTTTTTTGAATTACTATCAATAATTATTCCTT
>QCBP01000022.1 GCA_003279055.1 Prochlorococcus sp. AG-347-I21
TTAATTTAAAAATAACTAACTAAATGGCGTTTAACGAAGGAGGGATGGCATCGGGCCTTCTAATCATCGCAGTATCAATAGTTTTTGCTGCTGGTTTTGGATTTTTAGTCTTGCATTTTGTACCAGGAACTCCATTTTAGGTTATCCAACAGAATTTGATTCACAAAATATCTTAGACACTAACAGTTTCTAAATCCTGCATTTGATTATCATCGGAATTAGAGTCCTTCTTTAATCGATAGGCATAAACTAAAGATCCTAAAGCTATGGTACTAGAGGCAAGAATTCCCGATATAAGTATCAAGGCAAAAAGACCTCCTATTAGGCCCCCTTTTAATCTAAGCAAATTAGATTTAATTAAAAGTATTGATAGAAAAACAATAGTAGCTTTTAAAGAAGAGATTTTCAAAAAAGTAAATGGATAAAAAGGGTTTAACAACATTTCTTTGGCGGAATATAATTTAGATCAATTCTAAAAATAAATTTAAAAAACCGCATAAAAAAAAGACTCAAATGAGTCTTTTAAAATCTATATTAAGTGTGATGATTTATGCATCAGGGTCAAAATTCTTTAGGTTTGGACCCGCCACAAGACCAACAAGACCAAAAAGGACTAAAGAACCAATTCCAAAGCCTGCTGCCCATGGATTGAAACCACCTAAAGCAAAAGAAGCTAATAAATTCATGATTTTAAAACATAATATCTCCGAGTTAGCATACAGATTTTTATGAAAAATATACCTATATTGAGACATTTCTTCGTAATTATTAGAATCGCTTAACTATCCCTGTATATAAAATCCACAAAATTTTCGTTATTTGTTTTATTATCAAGGCAATACTATTTTGTTGGCGAACTTTAAGACCATCAAAACTGTTTTTACTAATGACTTCCAACTATACCTTTATTTATGATGGAGAATGCCCATTCTGCAATCATTTTGCTGAGCTACTTGAAATCAAAAGCAAGTTAAATAATATTAAAATTCTTGATGGTCGTAAAAATTTAACTCTAATTAAATCTCTCCTAGACAAAGGTTATGACCTAGATAAAGGAGCTATTCTCCTGAAAGATGAAAAGGTCTTTCATGGGGCAGATGCAATCAACACTATTTGCAAACAGATAAATAATCCCTCAAGTAGTTTACTTTTATTACTTTCTAGAGTGTTTAAATCAAATAAACGAACAAAAATGATATTTCCTTTACTAGTCAGAGCAAGAAGATTCGCATTGATATCAAAAGGTATATCAATATCCCTAGTTTAAAAATAAAAACTTTCTAAATATTTAATAACATATTTATAAGCTTCTGTATCAAAAAATGATAATTAATTATTTCTTAGCTAGAACTAGGTGGTATTGATAAGTATTAAATGATAGAAAACTTCAACCCCTTTATTTCATTGGGCGGGGATAACCAAAAAGTTAATCATATGGCTGAAGCGGCACTTGAAATGAATTTAACTTGCAATGATTTAAAGAAGGATTTGAATTTAACTGATGGTGATGTAGTGGATATGTTGCAACTAGTCATGGATAGGTTTAAAAATAGTAATTAAGTAAAGATCGTAATTAATCACTATATATCTATTATTTTTTAATGAAAACAGTACAAATTGAGTTTTCGAAATATGAATTAGTTAACTTTTTATGGCCTGAATTAATAGAAGACTACGGATTTGATAAAGCCAGAAAAATAGTTTCTCAAGCTATTGACCTACAAAAAATGAATGGGACTAAAAATAGCACTATGCCAATCATATTTTCAGGAACAGGAGGATTAGCTCTAATACCAATACAAATGCTAGAAAAAGAAAACTTTGAGATTAGTTATAAAGATAATCAAGTTCTAATATTTAATCTTAAAAGAAAGTCATTTCAAATCTTAAATGAAGCAAACTAATCTAAAATAGTAATTTCTCGATAAAGCCAAAATTACCTTATAGTCTAATAAAACAATTAATTTATAATGACTTTTGAAGCGACCTACCTTGGTTCAAATGGTTGGCTTATAAAATTTAAAAAAACCAATTTAATTATTGATCCTTGGCTCAAGGGAGATTTAATATTTCCTCCAGGTGAGTGGTTTTTTAAAGGATCATTAGAAGAAGAAATTTCAATAGATAAAAAAATAGATATTGTTTTGTTAACCCAAGGATTACCTGACCACTGTCATGTTCCAACATTAGAAATGTTCAGAAAAGATATTCCTATAATTTGTCCTAAAAGTGCTGTTGAAACAATAAAAAAAATTGGCTTTAGTTCAATTAAAATGATTAAACCAACTGAAAAGACAAATCTTTTTAATTTAAGTTTTGAAGCAACTTCTGGGGCTCCAGTGCCACAAATAGAAAATGGATATATTGTTAAAGACGATCAAGATAATGGGTTTTATATAGAACCCCATGGATATCTTGATGAAAATTTAAAAAAGCAAAGTCTTGATGCAGTCATTACTCCTACAAAAAATTTAGAATTACCCCTAGTTGGTTCTTTTGTAAAAGGTGCTGATGTAATCCCCAAATTGATTAACAAATTCAATCCAAAATATATACTTTCAAGCACCATAGGCGGAGATGCAAAATATTCAGGTCTTTTAAATAATTTTATTTCAGTTCAGGATTACGAAGAGGCTTTAAATTGTAATCTTGTTGATCTAAAGAGTATGCAATCTATTATGATTTAAATTGATCCAAAAAGATATTTAATTAAGTCATTTAGCTTGAAAGTAAAACTACCTTAAAAGGAGCTCAAAAAATTCTTTCCTTTTTTATCACCTCAATACTTTTATTAGCTTTAAATAGTAACTATGTATGTGAAAATTCAAAGCTTGATCTTGTTATGAGAAATAATATTAATGGTGACTTTTCCAAAGTAGAAAAGATATCTGAGTTAAAGCCAGGAGCATTTATAAATATTAACTGGAATAAAAAAAAGCTTATGCTTCCATATTCTCTAAGAAAAGATTATATTTCCTTTACAGATAAAAAATGGGACTGGAGGTATCAATTTAATAAGGACGGATCGCCTGATATTAATAATCCTTCTTTATACGAACTACTACCTTCTGGGGAAATTAAAACACATTTTTGTGAAACAGAAGATAATAAGCCAAACTTATAATTTCAAAATAAGTATTCTAGATTTTTTAACTTCCGAACTTCTTTTTAAAGATGAACAATCCAAAAAACCAATATAATATTTCAAGATATGTGAAACTTGACGATTACAAAGTTTTTGATTATGAAATTCCAGAAATCTTTTTGGACTTCATAATTAAGAAAAATGCTGTAAATGTTACGACCAAACTAAAATTGGTAAAAAAAAATAAGAATACCAGAAATCTAATTCTGGATGGTACGAATATATTAATAAAAAAAATATTTATAGATGACTCACTACTGGGAAAGGAGTACTACAAACAGCAACAAAATAACTTAAAAATTAAAAATATAAACAAAGATAATTTTTTATTAAAAATAGAAGGAATAATTAAACCGAAGGAAAATACATCCCTTTTAGGAATGTATGAGAGCAATGGAATTATAACTACGCAATGTGAGGCGGAGGGATTTAGAAGAATAAGTTTTCACTCTGATAGGCCTGATATTCTAAGCAAATACACCGTGAGAATTGAGGCAGACAAGAATGATTACCCTGTCTTACTTTCAAATGGTAACGTCGTAAAAGAAAATAATCTTGCAAATAATCGACATGAAATAATTTGGGAAGACCCATATCCGAAACCCTCATATCTATTTGCATTGGTAGCAGGGAAACTTAATTGTGTAAAAGACAATTTCATAACAAAATCGAATAAAAAAGTAAAAATAAATATTTATGTTGAGTATGGCGATGAAAAATATGTTCAACATGCAATAAGTTCATTACAGAAAGCTATGAAGTGGGACGAGGATAAATATAACCTTGAATACGATTTGTCATTATTCAATATTGTTGCAGTCAGGCACTTTAATATGGGAGCAATGGAAAATAAAAGTCTCAATATTTTCAACTCAAAACTAATACTCGCTAATTCTGAAACAACAACTGATGAAGAATTAGAAAGAATAGAGGGTGTGATCGCTCATGAATACTTCCATAATTGGACGGGGAATAGAGTGACTTGTAGGGATTGGTTTCAACTATCTCTAAAAGAGGGCTTAACAGTATTCAGAGATCAACAATTCACTGCAGACGTTCATAATCGTGAAATCAAGAGACTTGAAGATGCGAAATTTCTTAGAAGAAATCAATTTAGAGAGGATTCTGGTCCAACATCACATCCTGTAATGCCAGAGAGATACCAAGAAATAGACAATTTCTATACGACCACGATTTACGAGAAAGGAGCAGAAATAATTAGAATGCTCAATAAGCTTGTAAAAGATGAAAATTTCTATAGAGGATTTAGTAATTACATCTCAACATATGATGGAAAAGCAGCAACAATAGACCAATTTGTCGATAAAATATTAGAGCTCAATAAGGAAATCGATCCTGAAAAGTTTAAAATCTGGTACAAGCAAAATGGGACCCCAAAAATAAAATTCAAGAGAATCTGGGATCAAACAGGCAAAAAACTTACAATTGAAGCCTCACAAAGTAATCCAATAAAGAAGAACCCATATAATGATTTACCCCTAATAATTCCTATAAATTTGGCTATATTTTGCTGCGATAATAAAACGATAGAAAAAACAGTTGTTTTAAAAACAAAAAAACAAGAATTCATTTTTAGGAATGTAAGATCTCAAATCCAAATTCCTTTAGTAACTTATTTTCGCGAATTCTCTTCACCTGTTGAGTGGGAATCAGACACTACCTTGGATGAAAAATTTTTAATCTTAAAATATGAAAAAGATTTTTTTACACTATCTAATACTGTAAAAGCAATTTATAAAAAAATTATTTTATGCAGATTAGATGAAAAACCAGATCATAAAATTGAAAATAAATTAATAAGTACCTTAATATCATTTTTAAAAAATAAAGATATTAATTTATCCCTTTTATCAGAATTAATAAGTATTCCGACATTTGCTGAAATTGAATCGGAGATTGAAAATATAGACCCTTTAAAGATATATAAAACGATTGACAAATTAAATCATTTATTTGGTACCAAATTAAAAGAAGAATTATATTTTAAGCTCAAAGAAATAGAGAAAAATCTAGATAAAGTTTGGCCAGAAGGTAAAAATGAAAGAAAAATAATCGAAACTATTTGGAAACTACTCTTAAGCAGTGATGATAGGGAAATTAAAGGCAAAATAATTAATTATGTCGATAGTAATTCGATGACGCTAGCAAAAGCTGCAATGAATTCTTTCAGTAGAATTAATTGTCCTGAAAGAAAAATTATTTCAAATATATTCTTCAATAAATGGAAAAATAATAGTGTCGTTTTGGATAGTTGGTTCTCATTTAATGCATCTATAGATATTGATGAAAAAACAAGCAACATTGAAAAATTATTTGAAAATAAGTTTTTTGATTCAAAATCACCAAACACTTTAAGAGCTATATTAAATACATTCGTAACAAGAAATAGTACTTTTCATGCAATTAATGGTTCTGGTTATAAATATATTGCAAAAAAGATAATTGAATTTGATAAATTAAATCCAATAGTAATTTCCCGTTTTGTAAAAGTATTTAGTAGATATAATTATTATTCAGAACCTTACAAAAGTAATATGATAGAAACAATAAAGCAGATTAAAAAAAATAAATTGTCAAAAAATACTAAAGAAGTATTAGATGCAATAATAGACTGATTTTTTGATGATATTTAACTAAATTTAATAATAACAATTGTAAATATTAATAATAAAATAAATACGACATACTTATTAATAAAAATATAATCAAATACATTTTGATTATTATCTTTATTCCACTTTTTATTTACGTATTCCTTAGTTATAAATTTATTAGGTCTACCACAATATAAACATGTTGGAGAAGTTTTTAAAATTAAATTTTTACATTGGGGGCACTTTTTTTTTTCCATAATTTAATCTTACTGAATAAAATTGAAATCAGAAACAATTAATAAAATAAGTAATTTAAATTTTATTTATTATATTTTGATTAATTAAATATCATTGCAAAAAAAAAATTGTTTCTAACTATTCAAAAAAATTCAATATAATAAAAAATTAGTATTTGGTTTGAAATGTTTGCTATTGCCCTTGGAATGTCCCCTGTAGAAAAAATCACTGTTGCAATATCTGCTTCAATTTTTATAATTGCCTTTACATGGGTCTCGATTAAGGGAGATTTAAGAAAACTTGCTAATGAACTAATTGAAGATAATGAGAATACTCAAGATAATTAAAAAAATCATTTAACCTACTTTGTATGCAAGCTAGGATAGTCAATAATATGCCTAATTTCTTTCAGAGAAGAACCATAGATTTTTTCACCATTTAAGTGAACTCCAATCCATTTTTCCTTTTGATTAAAAAAATTATTTTTAGTAGTATCCCTTTCGAGATAATCTTTATTATCCCAATTTAAAGTTATATCCCAACCTTTATAATTTTCTATCATTGAGAAAAAGAGAACATACTAAAATAATACTTAGAGAGACACCTAACAAAAACAAAGGAAATAAGTATTTTTTTCGTTATTTTTTTTTAATATTTATGTATTACTGACTTTTATTTTAAGAGCAGCTTCATCTGCATTTCTTTTAGCCAACTTAATGTCAGAATTTGATGAGAGAACAACACCCATTCTTCTGCCTTTTCTGGAAACTGGTTTGCCAAATATGAGAACTTTGGTTTTTTCAAATTCTAATGCTTCATTAAGACCCTCATAAATAGGATTAGGATACTCTTGGTTAGAGAGTATAACTCTGGTTGCAGAGGGCTCTATTAGATCTATACGGGGTATTGGTAAATTTAAAAAAGCCCTTAAATGTAATTCAAATTCATTAATATTTTGACTAACTAATGTAACCATACCAGTGTCGTGTGGTCTTGGAGATAATTCTGAAAATATAACCTCACTTCCTTTTATAAAAAATTCTACTCCGTATAATCCAGCTCCATTAAGGTTATTTAATATTCTACTTGTCATTCTCTTAGCTTCAATAATTAAGGACTCCTTGATCTCTAAAGGTTGCCAACTACATTGATAGTCTCCATTAGATTGAAGATGTCCAATTGGTAAACAAAAAATATTTTCACCATTTTCTTTTCTTACAGATAAAAGAGTAAACTCAAAATCAAAATTAATAAATTCTTCAATAATTACACCTTTAACCTTTCCTCTTGAATTTGCTTGTGCCTGTTTCCAAGCATTTTGCAAATCATTTTTTGTTTCAACCAAACTCTGCCCTTTTCCTGAAGAGCTCATTAAAGGCTTAAGTAAAAGTGGGAATCCGATTTCATCTGCTTTTTTTTCTAAATCATCAAATTCAAAAATATAATCAAACTTTGCGGTTTTAATTTTTAAATCTTTAGAAGCTAAGTCTCTAATTTTCTCTCTATTCATTGTAATTTCTACAGTTCTAGCGTTGGGAACAATATTGAATCCTTCATCCTCGAGTTCTTTTAGGGCTTCAATTGAAAGTGCCTCTATTTCTGGGACAACATAATCAGGCTTAAATTCTTTTATAACATTTTTTAAAATATTTTTATCTCCCATATCAATTACTCTTGAATAATCAGCAACTTGCATTGCAGGAGCATTTTCATATCGATCAATTGCGATAACTTCTAATCCTAATCTTTTGGATTCTATTACTAATTCTTTTCCAAGCTCGCCACTACCAAGTAATAAAATTCTCTTTTTAGAAAAAATTGATTCTTTCATATATATAAAACTTATTCCTCATCACCAGAAGGTTGGGAAGATGTATCATCTGTAATTTTTTTATCTTTAGAATAACTAAATAAAAAATTTCTACCAAACCAATTTTGACTTCGAATGCTATTAGTTATTGATCTTGAAATTGCTCCTAAAAAAAAGATTCCAATCATTGCCCAAATAATTCTTTCTAAAGCAATTGCAGGTGAAAAACCTTGACCAGAATATATAATTTCAGTAAGTGGGTCTAAAGGGTCCAAATTTAAACTGATTAATAATATTAATTATAAATGGTTTAATAGATGAAAAATTAAAACTTATAAAAGAAATTACCAAAACTTCCATATAAATTAAACACAATATAGTCTATACAATGCTATCTTCAAAGGGTGATTTTTTTTAGACATGCAAGTTGACGTACAAAATACTACTGTTCTTTCCGCAGACGGATCATCCATAAAACTAGGTGAATATTCAGGGGAAGTCATTTTAGTTATTAATGTAGCTAGTTATTGCGGTAATACTGCTCAGTATGAGGATCTTCAAAAGCTACATGATTTATATTCAAGCAAAGGCCTGCGAATACTTGCATTCCCTTGTAATGATTTTGGGAAACAAGAACCCGACTCTCTTTCTGAAATAAAAGATTTTTGCACAACAAAATATGGAGTTAAGTTTGAAATCTATGAAAAAGTTCATGCCAAAGGCAACACCACAGAACCATACACAACCCTCAACAAAGTTGAACCTGAAGGAGATGTTGAATGGAATTTCGAGAAGTTTCTGATAGGGAAAGATAGTAAAGTAATTGCAAGATTCAAGCCAGGTGTTAAACCTTTTGACGAAAACTTAATAGCCGCTATAGAAGTAGCTTTAGATGCATAAAAACCTTCTTATAATTCAAATTAAAATATTAAAAATAAAGACTTTTTATATTTAATTAAAAAATAAGCAAATTATTTTAAAATGTTCTTTTTTTAGGATTCAACCTTGTTTAGTTTTCATTTATCTAATTTAAATCTTATTTATTATCAGAATCAACTTCTACGTCTATTATTTCATCTTTAACAGTTCTTTTTTTAGGTTTAA
>QCBP01000023.1 GCA_003279055.1 Prochlorococcus sp. AG-347-I21
TTGCCTTAATTATTGGCTGGATTGGAATATTAGTAATATTAAATCCAAGTCAATTATCAAATATCAACGTTGAAATTAATAATGTTTCGATATTTGTAGCATTTTTGGGGGCAATCTGCACTGCATTTGCCTACGTTACAGTTAAAAAACTTTCATTTAGCGAAGATGTATGTGTAATTATTCAATATTTTCCACTTGTTTCTTCTATAACATTATTGCCAATTGTATTAAGTAACTGGGTTACACCAAATTTGAGTGAATTAATTTGGATAATTGGCATTGGATTATTTACTCAATTAGGTCAGACTTTCCTAACTATAGGGTTAAAAAATTTACCTGCTTCTGAAGCTTCAACAATTAATTATTTACAAGTTTTATTCGGGTCGATTTGGGGGATTATGATTTTTGGTGAAATAATAAACATAAATTTTTTATTAGGAGCCTTCCTAGTTTTATTAGGAACTATTATATCTACTTCCAAAATATGCAAAAGGACATAGAATACAATTAAGAATATAAAATACGGTGAAATTAACCTACATAGCATTATTATTCTTTTGTTCTCCTATTGTTCATGTTAATGCAACAACCCCTAAATCAGTAACTTGTACAAGAACTGAATATAGAGAGGAGTACATTCCTGGAACAAAATCAAGCCCTGGCTACGTAAAAAGTTATGAAGTAGACGTTGTAATACCTTGTGGAGGTCAAAGCAAAGCTGAAAAAATAGATAATAATGACTGTAGTGAAGGCTCTTTGATCGGAGGTATTCTAGGTGCCGGAATAGCATTATCCTCCTCTAGAGGTAAAGATAGGTTTTGGGCTGTACCTGCTGGCGGTACTGCAGGAGCGTTAATTGGCTGCCAGGTAGATGGTGGTTAGTTAATTGATTAGTTGGATAAATGGAGAGTTAGTTGAATTATGGCAAACTAATCAAAAATTCTTTGTTTTAATAAATTGTCAAGGATTAGGATATGAAATACAAATTCTTGAATCTTTTTTTATCAAATTAAAAACAAATCAGATATCTAATAAAAACATCACTATTTGGATAAAACATATTAAGAAAGAAGATTCAGATTTGTTTTTTGGCTTTTCATCAAAGGATCAAAGGAATTTCTATATTGAAATTTTAAGTATTCGAGGTGTTGGATCTCAAATTGGTATGGGGATATTAAGTAAATTTTCCATTAGTGAAGTTATAAATGCGGTAAATACACAAAACAAAAAATTAATTAGTTCAATTCCTGGTGTAGGACAAAAAATGAGTGATCGTTTAATTTTAGAATTAAAAAGTAAATTTAAAAATGAATTACTATTTGAAGAAAAAAAAGACAATGATGAATTTGAGATTAAAAATCCAGAAATTAAAAAAATGATGGAGGACCTTCAGTTAACGCTTCAATCATTAAATTACAAAGATAAAGAAATAAAGACTATTTTTCCAATAATATTTAAAGAAGTAGATCTCCTTGCCAAAAAAGATAACTTATCATTTGAAAATATGTTGAAATTAGCTATGAATTATCTAGAAAAAGATAGTAGTAATTTAGCTAGATGACGTAGTATCATAGATCATAAGAATATAAATTTTATGTCATTAGATACAGCTGAAAAACAGAAGCTAATTGAAACTCATCAAGTACATCCAACTGATACGGGTTCGGTAGAAGTTCAGGTGGCAATCCTTTCCAAAAGAATATCTAAATTAAGTGACCACCTCCAAGGAAACATTCATGATTTCGCTTCAAGGCAAGGATTATTAAAAATGATTGGTAAAAGGAAAAGATTACTATCTTATATAAAAGAGAAGAACGTTCAAAATTACTTAGATCTAGTTAAAAAGATAGGAATCAGAGGATGATTTCATTTAATGAAAAAAAAACAATCAAAAAAAAAGACCTCAACTAAAAAGAAAAAGAATTATTCTGAGAAAAATGCGTTTGCTAATCTAGAAAAATCATCAAATACTGTAACTAACCCAAAGCCATCATCAAGTGGGATACCCAAATACGTTGCTGATAGAATGGCAAGAAGAATATTTTTTACTGCTGGAATACCTACAATATTAGGAATGTCTGTTTTTGTTGTTAGTTACATTATCGTTACAAGAAATATTGCTGAAATACCACCTTCTTCAACAATTGCAATTTCAGCACTGTTTTTTTTGTTGGGGCTTGGAGGATTGAGTTTTGGCATATTATCAGCTAGTTGGGATAAAGAGCCTGGATCTTTTTTTGGTATTGAAAATATTCCAATGAACATACAACGAGCTAAAGCAGCCTTCAAACCTGCAACTCAAAATTTCGAAGATAAAAATTAATCTAGGAAACTAAAGATTTCAAATTCACATGGAAAGATTTATCTTCTAATAATTTGCATGCTCCCTTCATATCACTAATACAGAATTGTTCACCAAATTTAACGTAGGTAACATTATTTTTATTTCTGACTGCAGCTAAAACTGGAATCTTAATTCCACATCTACCTTTATCAGCTTTAAATTTAATTAAACAGTCTCTCAAAGTTTTTTGTACTCTGACATCTGATGCTTGAGAACTTTCAAGATTAATAATAAGCAATTTAAGATTATCAATTTCTCTACAATCATCAATTATTAATTGAGTCTTATCACTTTTTTTGTCTATTGTTCCCCACACCAATAATCTAGTATCGGTCAAAAGAAATTCTGATAATTTGACATACGTTTTTGGAAAAACAATTGCTTCGCAACTTCCAGAAAGATCTTCTAGTTGAACGATAGCCATCCTATCTCCCTTTCTTGTTGTAATTTGCCTCAAATCAGGGATCATTCCAACTAATGATACTTTGGTTCTATCTTTTGTTTCTTCTAACTGCGAAATACTTATTGGAGATATAAGTTTTGCGGGCTTAGTCAAATGCTTTAAAGGATGATCAGATAAATAAAAGCCTAACAACTGCTTTTCTAACTTTAACTTTTCAATAAGTGAATAATCATCAACCTTAGCTAATTTTGAATAAGAAAAAGCAACATTAGAAAATTCTTCTTTAGTATCAAACAGATTTCCTTGCCCAGATAACCTATCACGATTTCTTGAAGAGGACCACTCAATAACATGTTCCAGATCTGACAATAATTGAGCTCTATTATTATCATTTGAAAACTCATCTAGTGCTCCACAATGAATTAGAGATTCAAGACTTCTTTTGTTAAGAACATTAGTAGGCAAACGATCGCACAAATCCGATAATGACTTAAAGATTCCAAAACTATTTCGGTTTTCAATTATATTTCTTATTGCAGAATCTCCTAAATTCTTAATTGCAGATAGCCCGAATAAAATCTGATTTTTCTTAATAGTGAAATCAACCCCTGAGAAATTAATGCTTGGTGAAATAACTTCAATTCCCATGGAATAACAATTAGCAATATATCTTTGCATCTTATCGCTAGATCCAGAATTTACACTTAAAAGTGCTGCCATATATGCAACAGGAAAATGGGCTTTTAAAAATGCAGTTTGATAAGTTACAGCACCATAAGCAGTTGAGTGACTTTTGTTAAAGCAATATTCAGCGAATAAAACCATTTGATCAAAAAGATCATTTGCTAATTTTTCATTTACACCTTTCTTCATAGAACCATCTACAAAAATATTTCTATGCTTTACCATCTCAGATACTTTCTTTTTACCCATTGCTCTTCGAAGTAAATCAGCATCCCCTAATGAATAACCGGCTAGATCTTGAGCAATTTTCATGATTTGTTCTTGGTAAACCATAATTCCATAGGTTTCAGTGAGAATTGACTTGATAAAAGGATGAGGGAAATCAACTTTTTCGTTTCCATTTTTTCGATTTATGAATTTAGGTATAAGGCCTGCATCAAGAGGGCCAGGTCTATAAAGAGCAAGTATTGATGAAATATCTTCTAGAGAATTAGGTTTGAAGTCCTTAACGACCTGTTTCATTCCAGAGGATTCAAGTTGAAATATACCTTCAAGATCTCCTCTCCCAATAAGCTCAAAGGTTTTACCATCATGTTGAGGTAACTCATCAATATTTATTTTCTTTCCAGAAGATTGATTAATAAGAGTAACTGCCTTTTCAATCATCGTAAGATTCTTAAGACCCAAGAAATCCATTTTCAACAATCCAAGTGATTCAATATCATCCATGGAATATTGGGTTATTATTTGACCTTCATTATTCCTTTGAAGAGGTACAAGTTCATCGAGAGGATCTGATGCGATAACAACTCCAGCAGCATGAACTCCATATGTTTTATTAGTTCCTTCAATTCTTAAAGCCAAATCAACCCATTTTTTCACCCTAGTATCATTTTTATATTTGTCTCTAAACTCTTGGCTAGGAGAATTATCATTGATCATTTCATTTAGTTTATGAGGTTTCCCTCTTACAACCGGTATTAACTTAGCTAATTTATCAGCCTCTCCATATGGTATATCTAAAACCCTTGCAACATCTTTTAAAACCGCCTTAGAAGTCATTTTATTGAAAGTAATTATTTGAGCAACTTTATCCTCTCCATAACGATTAGTAACATAATCAATAACTTCATTTCTCCTTTCAATACAAAAGTCAGTATCAATATCTGGCATAGACTTTCTCGCTGGATTTAAAAATCTCTCAAACAACAATCCATGTTCAACAGGATCTATATTTGTGATTTGAAGGGCATAAGCTACTAATGAGCCTGCAGCAGAACCTCTACCTGGTCCTACTGGGATAAAGTTATCTCTAGCAAATTTGATATAATCCCAAACAACCAAAAAATAATCTGGGAAACCCATATCTTTAATAATCTTTAATTCGGAAGATAGTCTTTTTTTATAGTTCTCATCAACTTCCGTAAGATCCTTTTTTTTAAGCCTTTTTAAAAGACCTTCGTTAGATAATTTTGATAGTAAAGAAAATGAATCTTTATCTTCTTTAATAGGGAATTTTGGCATTCTATATTTACCAAATAAATCAAATACTTCAATTTTTTCCGAAATTTCTACTGTATTATTTACTGCCTTTTTAATTGATTCATCATCAATATGATCCTTGAAAAGCTCAAGCATTTCTTTTTCACTCTTAATATATTCTGTACCGGTATATCTCAATCGTTTTTCTTCACTTATAAGTTTACCAGTTAATACACAAAGCAAAGCATCATGGGCTTCAACATCCATATTCGAAATGTAATGCGCATCATTGGTAGCAATTACTTTTATTTGATGTTTCTTCCCAATTTTTAATAATTCGACATTAACAATTCTGTCTTCAATAGAGCCATGATCTTGTATTTCTAAATAAAAATCATCTGCAAATAATTTTTTATACCAAAGTGCTATATCCTCTGCTATATCTAACCTTCCTTTCAAGATCGCCTGGGGTATCTCTCCACCAAGACAAGCCGTAGAAACTATAAGACCATCTCTATATTTATTTAAAAGAAATTTATCAATACATGGTCTGGAAAAAATACCTCGTCCTCTCATCCCATTTAAGTGACTAAGTGTAGTTAACTTTACAAGATTCTTATAGCCAGTTTGATTTTTTGCTAAAACCACCAAATGATATCTTTTTTCTTTTTTAGGTTGAGGATCGTCAATAGAACCATTAATCACATACATTTCATTACCAATAATTGGTTTTATACCTTTCTCTTTACACTTTTTAACTAAATCGAGGACCCCATACATAACACCATGATCTGTTAGAGCAATAGAATCCATTCCAAGATCAGAAGCTCTATCTACAATTTTTGAAATTTGACTAGCTCCATCTAGTAGACTGTAGTCACTATGATTATGAAGCGAAACAAAACCCATATTCAATCAATTTATATATATAAAATAGAGAAAATATTCAAAAAATCTACACTTTGTGATTACAAATTAATTATTAATACAATTTCAGAATAAAGGTTTATTCTTAATTACCTGAGCATCAATTTCAAAAATATTTGCAGCATTTAATATTCTATCCTCCTCCAATACATTGCCAATAAGTTGCAGTCCTATAGGTAATCCCTTATTATCAAATCCACAAGGAATACTGATAGCTGGTAGACCGGCTAAATTAACTGGAACTGTCAATAGATCAGACAAATACATAGATAGAGGATCATTAACAAAATCACCTTTCAGAAATGCGGTAGTTGGGCAAGTGGGGGTCAATAAAACATCTACTTTCTTAAAAGCATTATCAAAATCTTCTCTAATTAATGTTCTAACCTTTTGAGCTTTCTTATAATAAGCATCACTATATCCAGCTGACAACGCGTAAGTACCTATCAATATTCTTCTTTGTACTTCATCTCCGAATCCTTCTGCTCTGCTTTTTGAGGTCATATCTAAAAGGTTAAAACCTTCATTAGATCTGTAACCATATTTAACTCCATCGTACCTAGCTAAATTTGCAGATGCTTCAGATGGAGCAATTACATAATATGTGGCGATTCCGTCGTTAAACCTAGGACATTCAACTTGAATTATTTCGGCTCCTAAAGTTTTGAACCTTTCAACTCCAGAAAGCACAGATTCTTTAACTTCTGGATTAAGGCCTGGATGTTCAAAACATTCTTTAATCAAACCAATTTTTAAGCCTTTTATAGATTTATTTAAATTACTTAAATAATTTGGCACAGGCTTATCAAGACATGTTGAATCAAAAGGGTCTTTACCAGATATTGAATGAAGAAGTTCTGCAGCGTCTGAGACAGTATTTGTAATTGGACCAATTTGATCAAGAGAACTAGCAAATGCTACTAGTCCCCATCTACTTACTCTGCCATAAGTAGGTTTTAGTCCTACAACACCACAAAAAGAAGCTGGTTGTCTTATTGATCCACCAGTATCAGAACCTATTGCTGCCAAACATAATCCAGCAGCAACTGCAGCAGCACTACCTCCAGAACTTCCTCCTGGAACTCTATTAATATCCCAAGGATTTGAGGTAACACCAAAGACCGATGTTTCTGTTGAACTACCCATTGCAAATTCATCCAAATTTGTTTTACCTAAACAAATAGAACCTGAAGACCATAATTTACTAGAAGCTGTCGATTCATAGGGTGCAACAAAGTTTTTGAGCATTTCACTTGCACAAGTTGTCACAACTCCTTTAGTGCAAATATTATCTTTAATTGCTATTGGTATTCCCGCAAGTGGAGGAAGTATTTCATCATTTTTAATTAATAAATCTATTTTTTCAGCTTGCGCAATTGCGTTTTCCTCTGTGGTACAAATATATGAATTAATTTGGGGATCTTTAGATTTAATTTTTAAGAAAATTTCGTTTACTAATTCTTTGACAGAAGTATCTTTGCTATTAATTTTCTTTCTAAAAGAATTAAAATTCATTTTTTAAATTATTTCTAAAAAAAATTTCTTTCACACTGTTAATGGCTCTTCTTTTTTACAGCGAACTAAACTATGTTTGATATTAATAGAACCTTCATCAGAAAGATCTTTAATAAAAGAGGACATATTTTCTTTTAAGCTACGTTTTGTAATAAATGGACCGTACCAGTACGTAGTATTAGGTTGCTCAGTATCAATTTTAGCCCACCAAGCTAATCCAAGTTTGTTTCCAAAATTTCTAATCATTTATTAGTATTATTGGACCAGTAATTCTTGTTAAATTCTATACAATTTTGTAGTAAAAATTCAATAAATTTTCATTAATTACATAAATATATTGAAACAACAATATTTAGACAACCTCAAATTTAGCTCTAAATAGCTAGAAGAATTATTTAATTGATAAGTGAAATAGTGAAATTGCTGCTGCCACAGATGCATTTAAACTTGATGTTTTACCCTTAAGAGGAATCCTTAATAGATAATCACATTTTTTTTGAGTAAGCAAAGAAATGCCCTTATCTTCAGCTCCTATTATAACTAGCATTGGTGTTTTTTCATTAAACTTCGTAATTGATAATTGACTATCTCCAGATAATCCAACTATAAAAAAACCATTTTTCTTAAGCACATCAATTGCCCTATTTAAATTAACAACCCTACTTATTGGCAAGTGTTCCAAAGCGCCTGCAGCAACTTTGGCAACAGTTCCCGTCAAGCCAGCCGATCTTCTTTGAGGAATGATAATACCTTTACAATCAAATGCCTCTGCTGATCTTATAATTGCACCAACATTATGTGGATCAGTAATTCCGTCTAAGGCTAATATAATTGGATTAACAGAGTTATTTTTTGATAAACCGATTAATTTTTCTAAAGATATTGTTTTAGAACATGCTAATTGCAAGGCAACACCTTGATGTGAAGCACCAAAAGTTAATTGTGAAAGTCTAGTCCAAGAAACTTCTTCAATAAGAACTCCTTTTGATTTGAGACCTTTAAGTAAAATATAGAATTTCTCAGAAGAAAAGATATCTGATGTACACCAGATTCTATTAATAGCTCTATCACTGTTGAGGGCCTCAAAAACAGAATGTTTTCCCCATATCCAATCA
>QCBP01000024.1 GCA_003279055.1 Prochlorococcus sp. AG-347-I21
ATTATGGGATAGAGCTGATATAGAAATAACTCATATAAATGAGATAGCAGGAGATTCGAATGCTGCTGCGCATTTACTCGAATTCGATTCAGTCCATGGTAGATGGGTGAAAGATATAAAGGTAAAAGAAGAAGAAATAATAATTGATGGAAAGAAATTAACCTACACATCTTTTAAAAATTACCTTGATATTCCTTGGGAAAAATCTTCTGTAGATATTATTTTGGAATGTACAGGAAAGAATAAAAAGCCAGACAAACTAAATCCCTATTTTGATACTCTTGGGATGAAAAGAGTAATAGTAGCTTGTCCAGTCAAAGGAATTGTTGCAGAAGCTGAATCACTGAATATTGTTTACGGTATAAATCAAAGTCTTTATGACCCTACCAAACATAAATTAGTAACTGCAGCATCCTGCACTACAAATTGTTTAGCTCCGATAGTAAAGGTAATTAATGAAAATTTTTCTATTAAACACGGTGCTATTACAACTATTCACGATGTAACGAACACTCAAGTTCCTGTAGATTTTTATAAAAGTGATCTGAGGAGAGCAAGAGGATGTATGCAAAGTTTAATACCTACTACCACTGGATCTGCTAAAGCTATCGCTGAGATCTTTCCAGAATTAAAAGGAAAATTAAATGGACATGCAGTAAGAGTTCCTCTACTTAATGGTTCTTTAACAGATGCAGTTTTTGAATTAAATAAAGAAGTGACAACTGAACAAGTGAATATGGCACTAAAGGAAGCTTCAGAAACTTATTTAAAAGGAATTCTTGGCTACGAAGAAAGACCTTTAGTTTCTGCAGATTATGTAAATGACTCTAGAAGTTCAATAGTTGATAGTTTATCAACGATGGTTGTTAATTCAAATTTATTAAAGATATACGCTTGGTATGACAACGAGTGGGGTTACAGCTGCAGACTTGCAGATCTTACTGAATATGTAATCAAAAAAGAGATTTAATTTATGTCTTTATGAAGTTATCTAATATTCAACAATATAGTGTTGTAACAGCAAACTATTGGGCGTTCACGCTTACTGACGGCGCATTAAGATTATTAGTTGTTGGTCACTTTCATGAGCTAGGTTACACAACTCTACAAATTGCTTTACTTTTCCTTTTTTATGAGTTTTTTGGAATAATTACTAATCTTTATGGTGGCTGGATAGGAGCAAGATATGGATTAAGGCTTACTTTATGGATTGGGACTATCCTGCAAATCATCGCTCTTTTTATGCTTATTCCAGTTAAGGAAGATTGGCCAGTAATTTTTAGTGTTGCATACGTTATGGTTGCTCAAGCAGTTAGTGGGATAGCAAAAGATTTAAACAAAATGAGTGCTAAAAGTGCTGTTAAGACAGTAGTTCCAGAGACAAATGATGACAATGATACTGGCCAAAAACAACTTTTTAAATGGGTTGCTATTTTAACTGGATCTAAAAATGCTCTTAAGGGAGTTGGCTTTTTCTTGGGTGGACTTTTATATAAGTTATTTGGATTCAATAATGCTGTAGGAATTATGGGTTTTGGACTCTGCTTAGCCTTTTTATTGACATTAATTTTGCCTGGAAAAATTGGCAAGATGAAAACCAAACCAGCTTTTAATGATCTTTTTTCAAAATCAAATGCAATAAATATTCTTTCAGCAGCAAGATTCTTTCTTTTTGGAGCAAGAGATGTTTGGTTTGTTGTAGCTCTTCCAGTATTCCTAGATATGGCATTTGGTTGGGACTACATAGAAATAGGATTATTTCTTGGGGCCTGGGTAATAGGTTATGGCATTGTTCAGGCTTCAGCTCCAGCAATTAGAAAGATGTGGGGCCAGAAAGAAAGTCCAGATCGCAAAGCTATACAATTTTGGAGTGCCGTATTAATGGTCATACCATCTTTGATAGGAGTCGCATTATGGAGAGAAAGTTCTCCATCGATAGCAATAATTTTAGGACTTACTATTTTTGGATTTGTTTTTGCAATGAATTCCTCAACACATTCTTATATGATTTTGGCCTACTCTGATAATGAAAAAGTCAGTTTAAATGTTGGCTTCTATTATATGGCAAATGCTGCTGGAAGACTAGTTGGAACATTACTATCTGGCTTACTATTTATGATTGGGAGAAATCCGAGTATTGGTCTTCAATATTGTCTTTATTTTTCATCACTTCTAATATTATTATCTTGGATATCTAGTCTTAAATTACCATCAATCAAACAAAGCTTATCATCACCATAAAAACTAATTTTTAGAAATTAGAATATTTAAATGGCAAAAATATCCTTAATTGAACTTGCAAAAATTTTTCTTAAAATTGGTATTTTCAGTTTTGGAGGACCATATGCTCATATTTCTTTATTCGAAGATGAACTTATAAATAATAAAAAATTGATATCAACTCAATCTTTTGAAAAAGGTATTGGATTATGTCAAATACTTCCAGGACCAATATCTACTCAATTGGCAATATATATAGGTCTTAAAATTAATGGTTATCTTGGTGGATTGGTATCAGGTATAAGTTTCATTATCCCAGGATTATTTTCGGTATTAGCTCTTAGTTTTTTTTGGCAAATTGGTTCTGGATCAAAATTCTTAACAGATTTAATTTATTTTAATCCTCCTATTATTGCAGGAATAATTTTTTCATTCTCATTAGTACTATTAAAAAAAAGATTAAAATTTGATCGTATATTATTCTCTAGCTCAATATTATTTCTACTTATATTTGCCAAACATAATAGTATTCAATTTCCACTCATAACAATTCTTACTATTGCAGGATTGATAAATATATTGTTACGGAAATTCAAAGATAATTTTTATAGCTTGCTACCTTTATCTATATTTTCAACAACCTCATTTTTGAGTAGTACACTCTTTTTAGATATTTTTAAGTTCTATAATTTTTTGAAGGATTCTTTAAACTCAAAGTTTTTAATAAATTATCTTAATCTGTTTTTATTCTTTTTCAAATCGGGACTTTTTATATTTGGAGGCGGATTAGTAATTATTCCTTTAATGAGTGATTATGTTGTCTCGCAAGGATGGTTAACAAATAATGAATTTATAGATGGGATAATGATTGGCCAGATAACACCTGGTCCTGTCTTATTAATTACAAGTTTTATTGGATATAAAGCAGGTTTTTCAATTGGAGGTATTAATGAGGCTTTAAAATATTCATTTATATCAACGTTTGCAATATTTTTACCAAGTTTTATTTTGATTTTTGTTTTTGGGAAAGGCTTTATAAAAAACAGATTTAAATCTGTTAATTACTTTATCGAAGGAGTAATCAATACAATTCCAGGAGCAGTTTTTTTTTCTGGCTTTAATTTAATTGAAGATAGTTTTTCATCAAAGTACTTTTTAATTAGCTCTATTTTTATAGTTTTAATCTCCACACTATTATCTTTTTTTAAAACAGTTCCAACATACATACTTATTCTTTTTTCTTTAATATTAGGTTTATCAAAATATTTGTTTGCATAAAAAAGGAGGAAATAAATTCCCCCTTTTAAATGTTTGTCTTACGTTTTATTTACCGATTCTTTTTACTGCAGCTCTTGACTTCTCAAGAATATCTCCTTTCAAAGGAACAAATCCAAGTGATGGAGCTTTATCTTGATACTCATCACTTAATAATGTATTAAAGGCTTGTTTGATAGCTTTAGTGTTTCTACCATTACCTTCTTCATAGGCAAGTATCCATGTCAATGAAGCTATAGGATATGCTCCTTTTGCTTTTGGATTGGGATTTTTACCAGCAAGATTTTCATCTAGAGTAATACCATTGAGAGCTTTAGCTCCTGCCTCAACTGTTGGCTTTACATATTCTCCAGAAAGATTCTGAAGTGCAGCGGCTTTAACATTACCTTTTATATAAGACTGGTTAACATAACCAATTGCGCCAGGAGTATTTTGAATAACACCTGCAACACCAGAATTACCCTTTGCTCCAACACCTGCCGGCCATTTTACAGACTTACCTGTCCCTAATGTCCAGGTTTTTGAAAACGCTTCCATAGAGTTTGTAAAGGCTTTAGTTGTACCTGATCCATCAGAGCGATGAGTCCAAGTCAATTTCCCTGGTTTACAGCCTAATTCTTTCCAATCTTTAATCATTCCCATAGCAACTTGTACTGCTTTCTCTTGGGAAAGTTTTAAATCGCAATCATAGTTATAACCAAATGCAATAGTACCTCCAACCATAGGTATCTGTACTAGTCCTCTAGTAACTTTTGCTATATCTTTATCTTTCATGGGATCATCAGAAGCACCAAAGTTTACAGTCTGATCAATAAATGCTTTTCTTCCAGAACCAGAGCCGACAGCTTGATAATTAACTCTTGGGCCGCCAGATTTTGCTAGATCAAAAAACCATCGAGTGTAAATTTTGGCAGGAAATGATGCTCCAGCACCACTTAATCTTGTTTTAGCAGAAACACTTGTGCCAGGAACACTTGTACCAGCAGCAATGGCTACTGCAGAAGTGAAAACCAAAGCTTTCTTAGCTATGTTCATGGATGTCATGATTAAATAAAGACTTCATATATATAGCACCAAATTTACACACAAATACTCATTAATTAAAACTTTATCCTATGGTTAATTAGTTCTTAACCCCTTCTTAAACTAAATATCAAAATAACTTATTTACGTTTGGTTTTGAAAATATTTGAAAATAAATGAATTTCAATTTAAAAATATTATTTAAAAAATATTCAAAAATTTTAGAAATCATTTTGTTTAATTTAAGAAAAGTTTAAAGTCTCTTTAAAATTTCCTTCTGACCTAATTTCTTGGCCGTTTCTTAACCTTTATTAGTTCTCATAGATTTGGATATTTATCCATTTTTACGTGTTGAGGTTCATGAAACTTTTTCAAAAACTAATTGCTGCTCCTGCAATCATTTCTTTGGCATCAGGTTTAGCAGTAAACGCAGCTGAGATCAATTCAACAGATCTTAGTGATTATTCAAACTCCAACAATTTAGTATCTTTAGGTGATTTTAAATCTGATACTTTATTCCCAGGAGATTGGGCTTACGATTCATTAAAGGATCTTACAAATAGCCCTAAATTTAATGGTAACTCAGTTACTCGTTTAGAAGCTGCTGCTGAATTAAGCAATCTAATCGCTGGTGGTGAAGGCTTAATGAACGGAGCTGCAATAGGTAGGCTAAGTGATGAACTTGGTTCTGAGTTGGCAATTATGAAAGGAAGAGTTGATGGCCTTGAAGCTCGTGTTAACGGACTTGAAGCTGGTTCTTTCAATGAAACGACCACTATGAGTGGTGAAGTAGGGTTCCTATTAGGTGCAACTGATTCAGCAACTAAAGCCAATGATGTAGTTCAGTTTGAATATGCCTTAGGAATTGACCTAGATACAAGTTTCACAGGTGAAGATAACTTAAACATCGGAATAGTAACTGGAAATGGTCTAACAAATGTTGGTGCTGATAAGACTGGTTTAGACTGGGGAGAAAGTGAAAGTGACGCCCTTGTGGTTAATGACCTCAACTACACTTTCCCAGTAGGCGCATGGAAGGTTGCAGTTGGTGATTCTATGGATGCATCCAAGACTTGGCCTAATGCATGTTCCATGAATAATATGGTTGATAACTTAGGAGATTGTGGTGCCGCAAACTCTGTTGACTTAAGTGGTAATGTTTCACTTAGTGCTGCAACTGGATTTGGAGATGGTTGGGAACTTGGACTAGGTATATCTGGAATTGCAGGCAAAACCGATACTACCTCCACTGGTTTGTTTACTAAAGAAGGTACTGACCTTTTTGGTTTAGCTCTTGGTTATGAAGCAGATACATTCGGTTTCACAGTAGCTTACTCTGATAAAGATACTGCCAACTACTACGGTTTAGTTGCATATTACAGCCCCGAAGAATTACCAACTACCTTTAGCGGTGGTGTTGAAGTAGGGAATCCAGATTCAGGGGAAGACACAACTCAATGGGCTTTCGGTATTAGTACTGATGTAGGTGAAGGTACATTAAGTGCAAACATTGGAACCAATGGACCAATCAAAGACAATGCAGAAGAAATTTATGCATATGATCTTTCCTACGAATATCCACTTAACGACAGTATGAGTATTACACCTTTCGTTTACATTTCTCAAACGACAGGTACAACTGTTGACACTACTGGAGCCGGTGCATTTGTATCATTCTCTTTTTAATTTTTTACAAAATTCCTAGAAGAGTAAAAACATTGGGCTCCATAATGGAGCCTTTTTTCTTCCCATCCTATAAATCTTTATCGAGACATGGAAAGATAGTTTCAAAAATTGCTCCACCATCCTTATGATTAAAAGCCTTTATAAAACCTTTATTGTTATTGATTATTTTTTTTGTTATTGAAAGACCTAAACCACTTCCACTTTTCTTGAATTTAGTCCTTGATGGATCACCTCTATAAAAACGAGAAAAAATATCATTAAATTCATTTTCTTCTAATCCAATACCTTTATCTCTAACTCTCATAACAACCGAGCTATCTCTTTTAAAAATTTCAATTTGAATTTCTTCATTAGCTGGGGAATAACGAATAGCATTATCCAAAATATTTATAAAAGCTCTTTTTAAATTTTCAATATCTGCAGATATAAAATATTTTGTTGGCATTAGTAGATTTATTTTTATATCTTTTTTTTCTGCAAGTGGTTTTAAGGTTTGCCAAGATTCCATCACTAAATCTGAAATAGATATTTTTTTATTTTTATTAAAAGCCTCGCTACTTTCTAGCTTAGAAAGTTCTAAAGTTTCTTCAACCATTTTTCTTAATCTTTTAGATTCTTTCTTAAGTCTTTTAACGAGATATCTATCTTTCTTTGATACTACTGATTCCAGTCTTTCGCCTATCAAAATAAGAGATGTAAGAGGTGTTTTCAGTTCATGAGACACATCGTTGATTAATTGATTCTGTCTTTTTTTTATGGATTCAATTGATAATTTACTCTCCAACAATATTAAATAATTTTTTTTCCTTGCTCTAACAATATTTACAGAAATGGGTTCCCCCGAAATAGTGCAATTTAGGCTGATTGGGAAATCTTTTTTTCTTGAATATAAAATCTTATTTCTTAGTACTTCAAGCTCATTAATATCATTAATTGCTTTTCCAATAACATCCTTATATTTAATAAACTTAATGAGAGATAAACCTTTCTGATTGATAAATTTTATTGTTAGATCAGATGACAAAATAATCCATCCTTGAGATGAATAATCTAACCAAGATAAAAGTTGCTGTGGTTTAACTTTATCAAATGGAAAATCAAAAATTTGTTGGTTCTTATTTTTAGTTAATTCAATATTTTTATTATTTTTTGAAAATCCTTTAACCTTGGTTTTCCATTTCTCATAAAAGAAAGTTAATACCTGTTGTAGTGTTTTCATTCTCATCCAAACTTATATCCAAAACCTCTTACAGTTTTCAGAAGTTTTGGCGCTGAGGGATCTTCTTCTAATTTCTCTCTAAGCCATCTAACATGAACATCTACTGTTTTAGTATCACCAATAAAGTCAATTTCCCATATTTTTTCCAGAATTAAATCCCTTGACCATACTCTTTTTGGACTTTTCATAAATAACTCTAATAATTTAAATTCTTTTGGAGATAAAGTTATTTCCCTATCAAAAGAAGTTACTCTGCATTCCTCTAAAAACATTTTTATATGATTAAACTCGATGATAGATTGCGTTTTTTCTATATATTTTTTATTACGTTTAGATCTTCTTATTAATGCTCTTGATCTGGCAATTAATTCATTTAAACCAAAAGGTTTTGTTAAATAATCATCAGCACCAACCTCTAATCCAAGAACCCGGTCTGATTCATTATCTTTGGCACTCAAAATTAATATGGGCGTATAATTTTCTTCATTTCTTATTTTTCTGCATAACTCTAATCCATTTAACCCTGGTAACATTAAATCGAGAATTATAAGGTCAACATCATTTTTAGTATTTTCGCCAATAAAATCTGAAGCACTTAAACCGTCTTTAAAAGTTAAAACTTCAAAACCTTCGCCTTTCAATGATTCACTAACTGTCAGCCTAATACTCTTATCATCCTCTACAAGAAGAATCTTTGAGCCCTGCAAACTTT
>QCBP01000025.1 GCA_003279055.1 Prochlorococcus sp. AG-347-I21
ATGTATTGGTTTAGAAAGTTTTTTAAAAAAATATTTTTTCATTTTATTTAATTTCAAAATTCCTTAAAGCTAAAAAACTTTTGCTAATTTAATTTTACATATTTATTATAAATTTGTTAATAGCAACTTGGAATGTTAACTCTATAAGAACGAGACTTTCACAAATAATAGATTGGATCAATCAAGTCAATCCAGATATTCTATCCTTACAGGAAACAAAAGTAATTGATGATGGTTTCCCCGTAGAACCTTTCGAAAAATTAGGATATTCAGTAGAGATCTACGGACAAAAATCGTATAATGGCGTCGCAATTATTTCTAAAACAAAAGCTGAAAATATTAAAAAAGGATTTTACGATTACTCAAACTCGCATCAAAATATTGAAATTTTCCAGAATCAAAAAAGATTGATTTCTGCTGATATCAACGGTATTAAAATAATAAATGTCTATGTGCCTAATGGTTCCTCATTAGAATCTGATAAGTTTGAATACAAAATCAATTGGTTAAATTCTTTAGCTTCTTTTTTAGATGAGCAAGAAAAAAAAGGAGATTTAATTTGTCTTATGGGTGATTTTAATATTGCTCCATCAAATTTAGATATTCATGACCCAAAGAAATATGAAGGTGGAATAATGGCATCTGAGATAGAGAGAAAAGCACTAAATAATGTTCTGAAAGGAAGATTAATTGATTCTTTCAGGATTTTTGAAAAAAACACCGGACATTGGAGTTGGTGGGATTACCGTAATAACGCATATGAATTAAATAAAGGCTGGAGAATAGACCATATCTACATCAGTAAAGAATTATCGCCAAAACTTAAAAGTTGTGTGATAGACAGCCTTCCTAGGGGTAACTTACGCCCAAGTGATCATGCCCCAGTAATGATTAACCTTGACATCAATGACAATAATTTAGATTTTTTTGATGATGAAGATAATTTTTTCGAAATATAAAACAAAATAAATAAAATTTCATAATTCCTGAAAACGCTTATTAATAAAGAGTTATCTAAAGTAAAACTAATTTGCATCATAAATTCCTAAGAATTAATTATTTACAATCCTAACTATCGCAATAAAAATATCATAATGTAGAGTTTTAATCTGATTGACAAAATTTTTACTTATTTATAAGTTAAATCATGACAAATTTTTTATTAAAGCTTCATCTATTTAAATTGTGACTGACTTATTAAATTGCACCCAATCAGAAGAAGTTTTCTCAGCTGCCCAACAATTGATGCCTGGGGGTGTAAGTTCTCCTGTTAGAGCTTTCAAGTCTGTAGGTGGACAACCAATTGTTTTTGATAGAGTTAAAGGCCCCTTTGCTTGGGATATTGATGGAAATAGATATATTGATTACATAGGAAGTTGGGGGCCTGCTATCTGCGGTCATGCGCATCCTGAAGTTACTACAGCACTACAGGAAGCGATTGAGAAAGGAACCAGTTTTGGAGCTCCATGTGTTTTAGAGAACAAACTTGCAGAGATGGTTATAGGTGCTGTCCCCTCAGTCGAAATGGTTAGATTTGTTAATAGTGGGACTGAAGCTTGCATGGCCGTTTTAAGACTTATGAGAGCATTTACAGGAAGAGATAAAGTAATTAAATTTGACGGTTGCTATCACGGACATGCAGATATGTTTTTGGTAAAAGCTGGATCAGGTGTAGCTACTTTAGGATTACCAGATTCTCCAGGAGTTCCAAGAACAACGACTGCTAACACCCTTACTGCTCCTTACAATGACCTTGAAGCAGTAAAAAAATTATTTTCTGAAAATCCTGATGCTATTTCAGGGGTGATCCTCGAGCCAATTGTTGGTAATGCTGGCTTTATAACTCCCGAGCCTGGATTCTTAGAAGGATTAAGAGAATTAACTACTGAGAATGGATCCTTATTAGTTTTTGATGAAGTAATGACTGGATTCAGAATCAGTTATGGAGGCGCTCAAGAGAAATTTGGTGTCACTCCTGATTTGACTACACTTGGCAAAGTAATAGGTGGTGGCTTGCCTGTTGGTGCTTATGGAGGAAAGAAAGAAATCATGTCAATGGTTGCTCCATCAGGACCTGTATACCAGGCTGGTACTTTAAGCGGAAATCCACTAGCAATGACTGCTGGCATAAAAACTCTTGAGCTACTCAAACAAGAGGGTACATATGAAAAACTTGATTCAATAACTTCCAGATTAATTGAAGGAATAATTCAGTCTGCAGAAAATAATGGTTTTGCTATTAACGGAGGAAGTGTTAGCGCTATGTTTGGATTTTTCCTATGTGATGGGCCAGTTAGAAATTTCGAAGAAGCAAAAACAAATAATTCTGAACTTTTTGGTAAGTTACATAGAGAGATGATTCAACGAGGAATATACTTAGCACCAAGCCCTTTTGAAGCTGGTTTTACTTCACTTGCTCATAGCGAAGAGGAAGTTGACAAGACTATCGATGCATTTGATCAATCTTTCAATGCTTTAAAAAATTAATTTACATATTTCATCTTTTTAAGAATTTATGTAAATTAATAGTTAATTTTTGAAGATAAATTTAAATAATTACTTTCTACCGCCAACTATAACTGGGGGGGTCCTTCCTTCTGATCCAGGAAGTCCAGGAACTACTTGAGTACTACCGTCCCATTTGTCGAGAAATAATTTGAAAAGTACTTGATCGTCAAGACTTCTATTTAATGTTTCATATCTTAAAGCTTCTTGTTCAGCAATTTCAACTTCTGTTTTAGCTCTTAGTAATTGTTGACCAGCTATTTGCTTTTGTTCGATAGCAGCTCTATATTCTTCAGCAATTTCTAGTCCAGTCAAATCTAAACTTTTAACATCTACATAATCGAATGAATTTAGTTCTTGAGCAACTGTATCACCTACTTTTTCAGAAATGACTGCAAATTCAGTAGCAATTGTCTCTAACTCATATTGAGAGAAGACTGATTTAAGAGCCTTTAGTAAAGATGGCTGAACAATTTTTTGATAAACATCGCTATTTCTGCTTGCAATTGTTGCGAAGATCCTTCCTGCTTCATTAGGTTTTACTGAGTACTTTACGGTCGCTGTAGCCCTAATAACTTGAAGATCTTTAGTCAAAGTTTCAAATTTTTCGGGTTGAACCTGAGTTTTTATATCAAATGGATAAACAGACTGAATAAATGGAAGTTTGAAGTTTAAACCAGCTCTCCTAGAAGGACCACTAACTTTCCCTAATGTTGTAACAACTGCTACTTGTCCAGAAGGGACAACAAAAAGAGATTGGGTAAGCAAAAGGAAGCCAGTAAAAGACAATACAATCAATAATGTTGCGGTTCCACCTGGACCAGTTGGTGTTACATTTTTAAAGGATGTCGACATTAAATTTTTTCTTTTAATTAATCATATTTAAATAGACTAATTAGTGCATTAATAAGGCATTTAATTAAAATATTTTTTTAATAATTGTAGATTTAAATGTAAATACTTTTTACAAGATATTTTATTTGAATTCTTGCAAAAGTTCTAAATAAAGGTCCTCATCTATTTCTCTTATGTCGTATTCAGAAGGTAAAACTCCATGCTTATGTTCATGTACCGCCATCCAACAAAATTTCTCTATTTCTTCTTTCGAAAATCGAGGATATTCTTTTACTTTCTTAATCAATGATTTAATGAGAGATATTGAATAATCTGTCATTATCTAAAAAATATTCTTACTAAGATCTTATCTAAAGTTATTAGCTTTTAGGGGGATATTCAAAGACTCTTCCAACTCACTAACAAGCTTAATTGCTAATTGAAGATCATTTTTGCTCTTACTTGCAACTCTTAGAGTTTCTCCATTAATACTGACATTGATTTTTTTAATTTGATCTCTAATTTTTTTACTGATTTTTTTTGCAATTTCTTGTTTAATTCCTTGTTTCAATAAAATTGTCTGTTTAATTCTATTACCACTAACTATTTCAATGTCACAGTAGTCAAATATTTTTAAGGATAAGTTTCTTTTTATTGCCTTTTGTCTAATTATGTCATTGACAGCATCCAAAGTAAGTTCGCTATTGGTAATTATAAAAATATTTTCTTTTTCTAAATCAACTGAAGTATCCGTGCCCTTCAAATCATAACGCTGAGAAATTTCCCTTTTAACTTGATCCAAAGTATTGACTAATTCTTGTCTATCAAAATCAGATACAACATCAAATGAAAAACTTTCTGCCATAGTAAATTATCAAACGCTAAACATTATTAGCATAAATCATCTTTTAATAAGGGGAAATGGGTTAATTTAATCAAAAAATAACAAACTAACCACTTTGCCCATTTCTTCAGCGCATCTACAACTATTTAGCAAAGTTTCACTATCGTGAAAGGCAAAGCATATTAATTGATCGCACCTAGTAATAATTTCTTGATTACAAAGACTACTTGCAAGTGGCAAAGGTAATTCATCATTTTCACTTTTTTCAACCAAATGCATAACCCTCTCAAGTTGATCCTTTATTTCGGGAATTTGTCTATCAAGACTTTGTGGTAATAAAACAGTTAATAATGATGGATTTATATCTAAGACAGCTCGAATAACAGCTGCATTAACCCCTTGCGATCCAGACGTAAGGATATTATGTCCTTCCTCTGCTAACGACCTTGCTATCAACTCAATTAAGTGGATATCTACAACCGGTACGTGTCTACTACCTAAAAAAGCAATTCTCCTTTTCCCATTATCTTGGAGTTTTGCAAGTTCTTGAGCTAAGGCATCAACACCTTCAGTTGCTGGTAGATCTAAAGAGCGACTCAAAATAATAAAGTTCCTATATTTGAAATTAGCATTTATCTGAAAAATTGCAGGGAAAATCTATCTTTTCGAGAATTCTTTTTAGATTTACATTCTCTTGAACTAATTGAATAGCATAAGAAGCTTTAATCGATTCATGTATTCTTACATGACCAAAAGCTTGTTCAATAATTTCCACGGAGGAAAGAGTATCTAATTCTACCTTCAAAATTGGCACCTCCAATTCCTCTGCTCTATGAATCAATTGTGACAAAGGATCTCCTAAACCAGTTAAGATAAGGCATTGAGTCGAAGCCTCCAAAGCAGCAAGTTGGATATCAGTTCTATCAGCTCCAGTAACTACAGCCATATTTCGTCTTCTCCTGAAAAATTCCATTGCAGAATTAACCCCCATTGCACCAATACTTAATGTTTCAACAAGCAATTGATCTTTTTCAGGGCAACAAATTACTTGGGCATCTAGTCTTCTTACAAGCTCACCTACTGTGACACTTCTAAGAAGTGGTGATTTAGGCATCACTCCAAACACTTCAATATCCAGATCTTTAAGAGAGGGTATTATTTCATTTTTAACTTTTTCGACTTCTTGCGGCAAAACTCCGTTTAATACAACTCCAGCCAACTTCTCACCTAATTGTTTTTTCGCATCAAGCAATGCATCCACACTTTTACAATCTTCCCATAAATTCACAATTAAAACTTTCGCATCTAAATCCTTAGCTAGTTGCGGGAGACTTAAGCCATAAATCATACCCTCATGTAAACTTCCGGCTGCCTCTAAAATATTCAGACCTTCAAAATCATCATTAACCAATCCTTCAATCTGATCAAAACCTTTTCCTGGGAGTAAGTCTTTATTGAAGATTCTTTTTTCGGCTGAGATATTATCCAATAATCCTACTGATGAAATTAAATTCTCCTCTTCGATATTTAATGTTGATCCAATAAACTTAACATCATCATCTATTAATCCTTCATAAGACATAGAGGGAAGATTAGTAAGTTCAATACATGTAGCTAGAGGTTTTCCTATGCGTACTTTTTTTTTCTTCTGTAAAAGTTTTTTTGCTATCCCAAGAACCATTGCAGACTTACCACTAAATGGCTCACATGAGCCAATTAACAATATATCGCTCATAATTTAGTAAGTTATTTATTAATAGGTTTAACATAATATTTTTTTCAGAACTAAACAAATATTTATTTATGAGTTTTAATCAAATAGAGAAATAAATAATCTTTTTTTTGGTAAATTTATTTTAATTCTTTGGTATCTCATAAAAATCAAGCAAAATGATAAATCCAACCAAAAACGAAAAAACCATAGGGATTACTGGAGCCTCAGGAGCGCTAGGGAAAGAATTAACAAAGTTGTTTCGTCAAAAAGGATATAAAGTGATTGGATTTACTCATAGTAAAACTAAGTATGAAATAAATCTTGAATCTCCAAATGAATGGATTAAATGGGAATGTGGGAAGGAGTCGTCATTAAAAAAACAATTAGAATGTATAGACATTTTAATTTTGAACCATGGTATCTATGATTTGAGTAGAGAAAATTCCAATTATGAAAACTCAATAGAGATAAATGCATTAAGCAAATTCAAATTTTTAAATTTATTTGAAGATATTGCTCTAAGGAATGATTCACTAATAAAAAAAGAGATTTGGATAAATACATCTGAAGCAGAAATATTACCCGCCCTAAATCCGTCATATGAGATTAGTAAATCCCTTATTGGTCAATTAGTTTCTTTTAAAAAAAATCTTTTAGACAAAAATACAAAGAAAAAATTAATAATAAAAAAAATTATCTTAGGGCCTTTTAAATCAGAACTTAATCCTCTCGGAATAATGAGTCCCAAATTTGTTTCTAAAAAAATTTATGATTTAGCCAATTCAAAAAATTATCTAGTAATAATTAGTCCAAACCCTTTAACCTACATACTTTTCCCAATGAAAGAATTTTTTAATTTTTTGTATTGCCAAATTATCTATAAGTACAAATCTTAGTTTCTAGAAATCTCGATCTGTCAATATTTCAATACCATCTTTTAAAACAACTATTGTATGCTCCCATTGGGCCGATAGTTTTCCATCTTTTGTTATTACGGTCCATCTATCATTTAGTGTTTTGCAAAATTTAGTACCTTCATTAACGATAGGTTCCACTGCTAATGTCATGCCTTCACGAAGGACTACGTTGGGCAATTCTTTGGTCCGAAAATTAAATACAGATGGTTCTTCATGAAGATTTCTTCCAACTCCATGACCTGTATAGTCTTCTACAACACTAAAGCCATTTTTTACAACAATGTCTTCAATTTCCCCAGCCACATCTAAAAGTGTATTCCCTGCTTTGATTTTCGAAAGCCCTGCATACAATGCTTTATAAGCTACATCACTAAGTTGTTGAGCCTTTGGACTAACTTCTCCTACACAAATTGATATACAACTATCTCCATGGAAACCATCTAAATATGCTCCTGTATCAATTTTAACCAAGTCACCATTTTTAATTATTTTATTTTTACTTGGAATGCCGTGGACAACCTCATTATTAATACTAGAACAAATACTAGAAGGGAATCCATGGTAACCCTTGAAACTTGGCACAGCTCCAAAACTTTTTATCCTCTTTTCTGCGAAATCATCTAAATCTTTTGTACTCATTCCAGGTTTAATTAAGTCATTAATTTCCCTCAAAACAGTTGCTACAATCCTGCTAGATTTTT
>QCBP01000026.1 GCA_003279055.1 Prochlorococcus sp. AG-347-I21
AACAACTAAAAATAAAGAAAATAAAGACTTAATTGAATTAGATAAAAAAATTTATGGTCCTATAATTATCCAAAGTAAATCATATAAAGATATTAAAGGTAGAAAAGTCTTAAACGTTCTAAATCAAGAAAATAAAAAACTGATTATTTCAATCAATTGTGATAAAAATGAATTAGATGTAAGAATACCTGGAAGGAAATGGATGGGAAGTAAGCCTGTTAAAGAAGAATTCGAAAATAATTTAATAAATGATTTTTGTTAAAACTTTAATTAATATGTGTGAATAATTTGTCGAAGAATATTAATGATGAGTTATTCTACAAAAAGTTAAATTAATAGTAATGGCTATTTCAAGAGGAGATCTCGTAAGAGTAAAAAGACCAGAATCTTATTGGTATAATGAAATCGGTAAAGTTGCTTCAGTTGATACCTCAGGCATTAAATATAACTGTGTAGTCAGATTCGATAAAGTAAATTACGCTGGGATAAGCGGAACTGATGGTGGAGCAAATACAAATAATTTCGCTGAAAGTGAATTAGAAAAAGCTTAAATAATTGCCTGAATTACCAGAAGTAGAGACAGTTCGCAGAGGTTTAGAGCAAAAACTTAATAACTTTATTATTAAAAAAGTAGAAGTCTGTAGGGATTCAACCGTTGCATTCCCATTAAACAAAGAAGAATTCATTAAAGGTCTTCTGAACTCACTTATTTATAAATGGGATAGAAGAGGAAAATATTTAATAGCTCAATTAAAAGAAGTTCAAAATGAAAATGCCCAATATCTTGAAGCAAATTCAAAAAATAACGGATTTCTTGTAGTTCATCTAAGAATGACTGGATATTTTAAATTTATTGAAAACTCAAGCCATCCTTGTAAACATACAAGAATAAGATTTTTCGATAAAAATAATAATGAGCTTAGGTACATTGACGTAAGAAGTTTTGGCCAAATGTGGTGGATTAATAAAGACCTATCGCTTAACAAAATAATAAAAGGATTAGGTTCATTAGGACCAGAACCATTTTCTAAAGACTTTGATGCAAATTACCTTAAGAAAGTTATTTCAAAAAGAACAAAATCTATAAAAGCTATTTTATTAGATCAAACAATAGTGGCAGGTATAGGTAATATTTATGCTGATGAAAGTTTATACTCTGCTGGCATCTCCCCTTTTAGGGAAGCTCGAACAATAAAAAAGAATGAGTTAATTAAGCTCAAAGAATCAATTGTAACAGTATTAAAAAAAAGTATAGGTTCTGGTGGGACTACATTTAGTGACTTTAGAGATTTAGATGGAGAGAATGGAAATTTTGGTTTACAGACAAATGTCTACAGGAGAACCGGGAAAGAATGTCATAAATGTGGGAATTTAATTGAAAAACAAAAAATTACTGGAAGAAGTACACATTGGTGTCCTAAGTGCCAAAAATAAAAAAGGGTTTACTCAACAAGAGTAAACCCTTTTAAATATTTTTACCTGGCATCGAGCTATTTTCTCAAGGGGCTACCCCCTAAATATTTTCGCCGCTGATGCGTTTCACAACCGAGTTCGAGATGGATCGGAGTGGTTCCACATCGCCATGAACACCAGGATAGTGTGAACCTTGAAAACTGCATAGAAAATTATATAAATTAAAAACAATAAATTAAGTTTATTTGGTCAAGCCCTCGGTCTATTAGTACTCCTCCGCTGCACTTGTTACCAAGCTTCCACGTAGAGCCTATCAACGGGTGTTCTTCCCGTGACCTTACTGGCTTAAGCCATGGCAATACTCATCTTGAGGTGGGCTTCCCACTTAGATGCTTTCAGCGGTTATCCACTCCGCACATGGCTACCCAGCGTTTACCGTTGGCACGATAACTGGCACACCAGAGGTGCGTTCCTCCCGGTCCTCTCGTACTAGGGAGAAATCCTCTCAATATTCCTGCGCATACACCGGATATGGACCGAACTGTCTCACGACGTTCTGAACCCAGCTCGCGTACCGCTTTAATGGGCGAACAGCCCAACCCTTGGGACCGACTTCAGCCCCAGGTTGCGATGAGCCGACATCGAGGTGCCAAACCTCCCCGTCGATGTGAACTCTTGGGGGAGATCAGCCTGTTATCCCTAGAGTAACTTTTATCCGTTGAGCGACGGCCCTTCCACGCAGAACCGTCGGATCACTAAAACCGACTTTCGTCCCTGTTCGACTTGTAGGTCTCACAGTCAAGCTCCCTTCTGCTTTTGCACTCAACGACTGATTTCCAACCAGCCTGAGGGAACCTTTGTGCGCCTCCGTTACCTTTTAGGAGGCGACCGCCCCAGTCAAACTGCCCATCAGATACTGTCCGCTTCCCGGATAACGGGTAAGCGTTAGAACCCTAGCTCTAAAAGAGTGGTATCTCACCGATGACTCAATAGTACCCACAAGCACTATTTCAACGTCTCCCACCTATTCTGCGCATTCAGAGCCCGAGCACAATATCAAACTACAGTAAAGCTTCATAGGGTCTTTCTGTCCGGGTGTATGTAGTCCGCATCTTCACAGACAATTCTATTTCGCCGAGCCTCTCTCCGAGACAGCGCGCAAATCGTTACACCTTTCGTGCGGGTCGGAACTTACCCGACAAGGAATTTCGCTACCTTAGGACCGTTATAGTTACGGCCGCCGTTCACCGGGGCTTCAGTCGCCAGCTTCACTAAAAGCTAACCAGCTTCCTTAACCTTCCGGCACTGGGCAGGTGTCAGCCCCCATACATCGTCTTGCGACTTAGCGGAGACCTGTGTTTTTGGTAAACAGTCGCTTGCGCCTCTTCACTGCGACCAGCTCTCGCTGGCACCCCTTCTCCCGAAGTTACGGGGCCATTTTGCCGAGTTCCTTAGAGAGAGTTATCTCGCGCCCCTCGGTATTCTCTACCACCCCACCTGTGTCGGTTTCGGGTACTGGCATTTGTGTCTTAACGAGTATAGGGCTTTTCTTGGAAGTATGACATCACCAACTTCGCTGCCGTAGCAGCTCGTACTCACGCCTTAGCTCAAGATGTTTTCACCATCTCTCAAAGCCTTGAACGCTTGAACCAGTAACCAACATCTGGCCTGGTTAGCCTTCTCCGTCCCCCTTCTCAAAACACATCTGGTACAGGAATATTGACCTGTTATCCATCGACTACGCCTTTCGGCCTCGCCTTAGGTCCAGACTAACCCTCCGCGGACGAGCCTGCCGGAGGAACCCTTAGGGTTTCGGGGCATGGGATTCTCACCCATGTTTTCGCTACTCAAGCCGACATTCTCACTTCTATGCTGTCCACGTCCGCTTACGCTAACGCTTCACCCTACATAGAACGCTCCCCTACCATAAATAAATTTATCCGCAGCTTCGGTATAACGCTTAGCCCCGTTCATTTTCGGCGCAGGATCGCTCGACCAGTGAGCTATTACGCACTCCTTTGAGGATGGCTGCTTCTAGGCAAACCTCCTGGTTGTCTGGGCAATCCCACCTCCTTTATCACTTAGCGTTAATTTTGGGACCTTAGCTGGCGGTCTGGGCTGTTTCCCTCTTGACTATGGAGCTTATCCCCCACAGTCTGACTGCCTAGTTACACACAGGGTATTCAGAGTTCATATCGATTTGGTACCGCTTTCGCAGCCCGCACCGAAATGGTTGCTTTACCCCCCTGCTGGAGCACTAGACGCTACGCCTCAACGTATTTCGGGGAGAACCAGCTAGCTCCTGGTTCGATTGGCATTTCACCCCTAACCACAGCTCATCCGCTGAATTTTCAACTTCAGTCGGTTCGGACCTCCACTTGGTATCACCCAAGCTTCATCCTGGCCATGGTTAGATCACCAGGGTTCGGGTCTATAAACACTGACAAACGCCCTATTAAGACTCGCTTTCGCTGTGGCTCCACCATTTCCGGTTTAACCCGCCAGTGCCTATAAGTCGCCGGCTCATTCTTCAACAGGCACACGGTCACCCGATTAGTCGGGCTCCCATTGCTTGTAAGCTCACGGTTTCATGTTCTATTTCACTCCCCTCCCGGGGTTCTTTTCACCTTTCCCTCGCGGTACTGTTTCACTATCGGTCACACAGTAGTACTTAGCCTTACGAGGTGGTCCTCGCAGATTCACACGGAATTCCACGTGCTCCGTGCTACTCGGGATACAGCTAGGTCAACTTATCTTTCGATTACGGGGCTTTCACCCTCTGTGGCACGCCATTCAAACGTTTCTTCTAGATTTGTTGATCCATAATGCTGTCCCACAACCCCGATAGTCAAGACTATCGGTTTGGGCTGTTCCCCGTTCGCTCGCCGCTACTGAGGGAGTCGTTATTTACTTTCTCTTCCTCCAGCTACTAAGATGTTTCAGTTCGCTGGGTTAGCTCGCACCAACCTATATATTCAGTTGGCCGTACATGGGGTTGCCCCATTCGGAAATTCCCGGATCAAAGTGTGCTTCCAACTCCCCGAGACTTATCGCAGGTAACCACGTCCTTCATCGCCTCTGTGTGCCTAGGTATCCTCCGTGAGCCCTTTGTAGCTTGACCAATAACTTCAATTATGAAGCATCAGCTTAATAGAATTGTTATTAATGCATTCGCACAAATAATAAATCTGCATCATAAAGATGCTTATTGTCTTTAAAAATAATCTATGCAGTTGTCAAGGTTCTCTGAAAACAATGAAATTAATTCAATGAGTCCAGCATCTTAATGATTTCATTAGGAAGCTAGATTCGTTCAGAATTTGATCACAACTCAAAACATTTCCTCTCAACAGATTATGAAAGAGGTGGTAATCAGTGGAGGTAAGCGGACTCGAACCGCTGACATCCTGCTTGCAAAGCAGGCGCTCTACCAACTGAGCTATACCCCCAACATAGAGATATGGGCCATCCTGGACTTGAACCAGGGACCTCACCCTTATCAGGGGTGCGCTCTAACCACCTGAGCTAATGGCCCAGGAAAAATAATGGGTGTGACCTAGAAAAACTTAGGATATGAAATCCTTAATAAATTAAGAATGTGAGATACCGATCGACCTAAGGTGACAAAATAATAATATTAAACATTTTGTTGTCTCCCTGTTAGGAGGTGATCCAGCCGCACCTTCCGGTACGGCTACCTTGTTACGACTTCACCCCAGTCATTAGCCCCACCTTCGGCGTCCTCCTCCACAAGGGTTGGAGTAACGACTTCGGGCATGGCCAACTTCCATGGTGTGACGGGCGGTGTGTACAAGGCCCGGGAACGTATTCACCGCAGTATGCTGACCTGCGATTACTAGCGATTCCTACTTCACGTAGGCGAGTTGCAGCCTACGATCTGAACTGAGCCACGGTTTATGGGATTTGCTAGCTCTCGCGAGTTTGCTGCCCTTTGTCCGTAGCATTGTAGTACGTGTGTAGCCCAGGGTGTAAGGGGCATGATGACTTGACGTCATCCACACCTTCCTCCGGTTTATCACCGGCGGTCTTTCTAGAGTGCCCAACTAAATGCTGGCAACTAAAAACGTGGGTTGCGCTCGTTGCGGGACTTAACCCAACATCTCACGACACGAGCTGACGACAGCCATGCACCACCTGTCACTGCATTCCCGAAGGCACCCTCAAATTTCTAAGAGGTTCGCAGGATGTCAAACCCTGGTAAGGTTCTTCGCGTTGCATCGAATTAAACCACATACTCCACCGCTTGTGCGGGCCCCCGTCAATTCCTTTGAGTTTCACACTTGCGTGCGTACTCCCCAGGCGGAACACTTAACGCGTTAGCTACGACACCGAAGGGGTCGATTCCCCCGACACCTAGTGTTCATCGTTTACGGCCAGGACTACAGGGGTATCTAATCCCTTTCGCTCCCCTGGCTTTCGTCCATGAGCGTCAGTAATGGCCCAGCAGAGCGCCTTCGCCACTGGTGTTCTTCCCGATATCTACGCATTTCACCGCTACACCGGGAATTCCCTCTGCCCCTACCATACTCAAGCCTTTCAGTTTCCACTGCCATGATGGAGTTAAGCTCCACGCTTTAACAGCAGACTTGAAAAGCCGCCTGCGGACGCTTTACGCCCAATAATTCCGGATAACGCTTGCCACTCCCGTATTACCGCGGCTGCTGGCACGGAATTAGCCGTGGCTTATTCCTCAAGTACCGTCATATCTTCTTCCTTGAGAAAAGAGGTTTACAGCCCAGAGGCCTTCGTCCCTCACGCGGCGTTGCTCCGTCAGGCTTTCGCCCATTGCGGAAAATTCCCCACTGCTGCCTCCCGTAGGAGTCTGGGCCGTGTCTCAGTCCCAGTGTGGCTGATCATCCTCTCAGACCAGCTACTGATCGAAGCCTTGGTGAGCCATTACCTCACCAACAAGCTAATCAGACGCGAGCTCATCCTCAGGCGAAATTCATTTCACCAGTAGGCATATGGGGTATTAGCGGTCGTTTCCAACCGTTATCCCCCTCCTGAGGGCAGATTCTCACGCGTTACTCACCCGTCCGCCACTAACCCGAAGGTTCGTTCGACTTGCATGTGTTAAGCACGCCGCCAGCGTTCATCCTGAGCCAGGATCAAACTCTCCGTTGTGTTCAAATCCTTTTGTAGAAAATCTACGCAAATTGAATTGCTTTATCCAAATAAAACTTCAGTTGTTTTTATTTAGTTTTAGCCTCCTTAAATTTTAAGGATTACATTGAGTGCACATTAAAAATATTTCTAAAGTGACTTTCCAAGATCTCAGATCCGTTTGCATCAAAGCCAAAAGTTAGCAATTGATGACATTTTTTATATATTCTTGACGGGACCTCACACCTTTATTGCTTGTACATCTTGAGATAACCAA
>QCBP01000027.1 GCA_003279055.1 Prochlorococcus sp. AG-347-I21
AAGTTACTGTAATCAATAAATTATTTGAGAGAGCAAGAACAGATAGAGATTTTCCTGACTTGAATAATCCGCAATATCCTATTATTCGCACTTGGGAAAAACAGGAAGCAGTTTATATGGATAAAAATGAATTTACTGAACTACTATTCCAAATTTCTCTTCTTTCTGGAGATAACGCTCAAAAAGAAATTACATATGAAGAATTTATGAATGTCTCTTGGAATGATAGAGACAGGAGGAACCAAAGAAACTTTGTTGAACTATATGATGCTGTGATGGTTATGTGGTATTTCTATCTACGTGCAGAAGATATGCCAAGGTTGAGAAATGAATGGTTCTCATTTGATTTGGATGCTGATGGAGAAGAAGTGGTGAAATTAAATATGAAAGAAGCAAAAGGTGGAAGAGATACAAAAACTGCTTTCCCATATAGACCAGATGCACTTAAAGCGTTTAAGAGAATACTTAAAAGAAGAAAACCAAATGGTTATTTTCTATTTGATTGGTACTCAAGACCAACTAACAATCCAAATGCAAGTCAAGTTGGAGATACATTAAATAATCTTCTTCAGTTTGCTTGTGAAGAAGCAAATATTAAGAAGAAAGTGATATGGACTTCATTAAGACATACAGCATTTATGGAAACTTGTAGAGATTATCCTCAATTAAGTGAAGTTACTGAACTAATAAACTTTGCAGAGAACGCATATACGAGTGCAGATATGTTGAGAAATAATTATCTCAAGAAAATTGATAGAACTGCTTCAGCAAAACGTGCAAGAAATATTATCAAGGAAGATGCAACTGCAAACAAAACACTTCAGGAAAGAGCAAAAGACCTACTTAAAGAAATTAAAGAAGGAAAGAAAGAGGAAGAACTAACCGACCAGAAGTTCTTGAAAATGGATAAAAGAGAAGGAAAAACTAGAGAGGAGTGGGAAGAAAAGAAATCGTCTTAAATTAAATCCATATCACTTCTATGCTTTAACTTGATATGAAACTGATATAAAAGTGTGTGTTTTATAGGTATACACAACCGCAACAGGCAAATCGGGACCAAATCTGTAGTTTTTAGGTTGTTTATTGAATTAAACAACGTTGCATAATAGAATAGACCTATAAACAACAATTCCCCCAGAAAAATGAAAGTTGGATACGCAAGGGTCAGTTCAGTAGGTCAAAACCTTCAATCACAAATAGATGCTCTTAACGAGCAAAAAGTAGAACGTATCTTTGCTGAAAAAGTTTCAGGAACTTCAACAAAGGGCAGAGAGCAATTAAAAGAGATGCTTAATTTTGTTCGTGAAGGAGATGAAATTGTTTTTACCAGAACTGACAGGATTGCAAGGAGTGTTCTTGACCTTCAGTTAATAGTTAAAGAATTAACTGAAAAGGGTGTTTCTTTAACTGCAACAGAACAACCCATTTCAACAAAGGATGCAACGTCAAAATGTTTTCTTGATATGCTCTCTGTTTTTGCAGAGTTTGAGACAAACTTACGCAAAGAGAGACAAATGGATGGTATTAAAGCAAATAAGGACAAGTTCAAGGGTAGAGGACAAACTATTGATATTGAAAAAATTAAGACATTAAAGAGTGAAGGCAAAGGAGCAACAGCAATAGCAAAAGAAATGAATATTGATAGAACTTCTGTTTATAGACTTCTAAAAAAATGAAATACAAAGTTCAATTATTTGTAGGTGGTAAAGTTTTTGACTTTTATTGCTTTGCCACTTCTAACCAAGATGCGAACAGAGTAGCAAAAGCACAGCATCCAAATGCAACGATTATCAGCACAACTGCCACTTTTCTATAAATTGCTCCGTTGAGGATGCCCTAGAAGGGCGATGAAAAAAGTTTGATGTATGTTTACACCTCCAAAAATCGTATAAATCCGCTTGAATACTAGGTTTTATGGGTAATTCCTGATAAAAAACTCCTCTAATATGAACTGATGTAAAGCAAATAAGGGTTGTGGCGATTTTATGGCAAAAAAAACCTAAATAAAACTGTAGGTTTCATAAAGGTTCATTAGGTCTTATAGGTCACTTAAAGAGATTTTGTAGAAGTATTTATAGAAAAAGACCTCTGTAAATATGAGTGAGAAATGTATGCCTAGTCCGTTACTTATAAATAAATGTAGTTCACAAGATTTTTATTAATACAAAGATGCCACAAGTTTTATTCAACAGAGATACCGAAGGTAAAAGAACCGAAGGTTCTTTTGGGTTAAGACCACCAATAAGCAGAAATGTAAGTTACGCAAGACACCAAAGACACCTGAACGATAAAGAAGAGAAGTTGTGTAAGAAGTTTAACTGTGGATATTCCACGTTAGTTAAATCATTAGTCGCAGAACGTTACCAGAGAGAATTTGGTGAAATTGTGACGCCATTCTTTTAGGAGATACAAATGAAACCAAAATACGAAAAGAACGAAACCAGTTATCAGGATGATGCTTGGTTTGAGAAAGAAAGAAGAAATATCTTTGATATTCGCAATCAACATAGAGAGTTAATGGGTCAAAAGTTTTATCGTATTTGTCCTGATAATCCAAACAAATATTTTGAGGTCACATACAGACCAAATGTTTTAGCAGACCCACCAAGATTGATGCCAAGACATTCACAAGCAATTACAGGCAAACCTCCAGAAGGAATGAAACCTGCACCAACTGGATTACCTTACTTGAGTTTATGAAATTAGATATTGGAGACAGTTTTGCTTTTATGCTGACTGAAATTGCTAAAGGTAATAATCAAGAAATTGATGAATATATTGAAGAACTTATCTTGAGCGAATATCAAAAGAAACGACTTTTGGAGAAAAAAATATGAATGTAGTTTTTTCTCCTTTAATCAGCGAAAAATTAAAAATATTAATGATTAAAGGTCACAGAATCACAGATACAAGTAGTTCTGGAGCAGCAAAGTTCTTATCAAAAAAAATTGATGAAGAATATAAATCACTTAATTTACCTGAATACTGATGGATAAAGTCGATAAGTTTCGAGAACTATGGCAACTGAATAAAAAACAACTCCAACAGACTTCTACTTCTAAAGAAGAAAGAGATGAAATGGAGCAAATTATGATGGCAGTTGAAGACTATCTACAAACCTATTTGGATGAATGGGAGGTTGATAGTTCTTACTTTCTATATGATGAAGAACCAGATTCAATTATTAGACAGTTTACGCTCAAGAAAGGAACAGCAAACCACCAAATAATAATTACACCAGAACTAGAAATTAGATATGCAGATGAGAAGATGCCAATTCCATTATTAGTCGCAGTTCATAGTATTTTAATGAGATTCATTACTGAACTTTTAGATGCAGAATCCCAAATGTGATTTACATTTGATTTCAATTTTTTTTTCGTAAAAAAAAGACCCCCTCAAGATTTACTTGAAAAGGTCTTACACAGGAGGATTATGACTAAAAATATATTCCTTCTACACTACTGGACTTACAACGCCCACGACTAAAAACGAATGCCAGTAAATTATTTTTCCTCCTTGATTTCAAGTTGGTCGTAACCTGAACTCTTTATTTTTAATTGATATAAAGAATCAAGTTCGTTTGTTATTTCTTCCTGTATTGAATAGAAAACTTGATGACTAAACCTTGCAGATAATGCTGCTTCTCTTTCTAATGCGAGTTCTAATAACGCCCATTCTGTTCGTGAAAGAGTGATATTTGCCGTTATTAAATCATTTTCTCTCATTTTTCTCATTAGTTCTTCTCCTTTTTTGCTTGTTGAATTGAATAGTTGTTAATCAGTTGTTGCTCTATTAGATTTATTTCTCTTTTTGCATTACTTCTATCTCTTTCCATTCTCCACTTCCAACCAAGTTCATTAGATAAGTTATGAGTCTTTTTAATGTCCTTGAGTAGAGTTTTTATTCTGCTCCTTATCATTTTCCTAACTTCTACTGAAGGAACGAACTTCAGTAGATTTTCTTGTTCTTTAGTTAATTTCATTGTATTCCCCCCATTTATTTCTTCCTTCAAGTTCGTCCTGAATGCTTAAAAGAATATATGCTTTGGTTTCATTAGAAATACCACCTGTTTCTCTAACTACTCTTCTAATTTTTCTCTCAAATATATTTGAGTTTTCCTCAAATAATCTGTCTCTAATTTGTTCTTCAATCTCCTTCATAAGTCGTCCCCTTAAATAATTCTTTAATTTCTGGTTTCAAGTTTGGATATACTTTTCTTTTCCAAAGTCCTAAAAGCATTCGTTGAGAAAGCAAATCACCGTGAATTGCTTTTTCGTGCAGAGTTAACCAATCCTCTGCAGAAAAATCTGGAGTTACGTGTTCGTGTATTTGTTGGTAGATTTTCTTAATAATCGATTTCTCATTAACAAATAAGTCAATCATTTTATTATTAAGTTCTTCATAAGATTTTTTCATTAGTTTTCTTTCCTTTTTGATTTTGTGAGGGGAGAAAAATCTCCCCATTTTTTAGATATATGGATACTGAATATCTGTTTTTATATTCAGCGATTGAATAAACCGTTTAATATCGCTCCTAATTTTCTTTTGATAATGAGGGGTTGAAGGAGTATTTGCCAAGTGAAATACCCTTCTTTGTCCTCCATAAACACCTTCTACTTTGATATGTTTTTTCAAGGTAAGATTTATTTTCTTATCGTCAGTTAGTCCTTTTAGAAGTTTTATTGCTTGTCTATTCAGTTTGTGACTTACGCAGAAGGACACTTGTCTTCTACTGCTTTCAATCGCCAAACATTAACGCTTGGCACTCTTTCATACACACTATCGAAATTGATATCAAGTTCACAATGGTCTACTTCGTCAGGAGTAGCAATCTCGCTTATATCTTTCCGTAGGTAATTAATTAAGTCTTCTTTGGTATCAAAGTCCTGATAATCTTGGTATTCAGCAACTACGTCCCACATTACTCTTACAGATTCATTTTGCTCCCAAGTAAAGTTCTCACGAAACTCTTTGAGTAATTCCTGATTCTCTTGGTATTTCCTTGAGGCATAGTTACTTAAACCTGCTTTTTGGCATAATTCTCCTTCAAGAAGACGCTGAAGTTCAACAACTAATTTACTTCTCTCTGGAAAGTGAGTTGCATTTTGTGGGTGTGGAGTAGCATTTTGATATCTCTCCAGCAGGGATTGTCCCTGTTTTACAGTCTTTGTCATAATAAAATAATAATTTAATAGGATTATTTGTTAGATAAAAGTATTACTTAAGCGTTTTAATTAAGTTATCTTTTATATAAAGAATAGAGCGTGATTTTCACCTTTGCTCCGTACCCTGTATTTTAGTCTAGAATGCAGTACCTGTCTACATTTATGAGGATATGAGGGTATTAGTCCTGAAGCGATACAAACCCTCTTTCTAGTGCTATAATAGGGGGTTAGGGACAAATAAAAATAAGCAACCAGTTAAACCTATAAAACTGATTGCTTATTAAAATAATTAGAAAAGAAAATATAATAAAAAAGGTATCAAAGACTGTTATGATAACTCATTTTATTACATAAAAGGAAGAGACACACTCGGTAAAGATGTTTCTCCCTTTTAACCAAGAGAAGTTTGGCAAGAAATCCTTAAACTTCAATTTTATTTAGGTGGGTTTTCTAAAGGTATTTTCAGGAAAAAGAATGGTATTTTTAGCGTTTTTTTCTAATAATTTAATTTGTTTCAGTACCATTCCAGTACCATTCCAAAGGTAAAACTTTTAATTCTCAATAAAAAAAGCGTTATTGGTAACATAGTGATACCATAAACGCTTTATTTCTGTCCCTATTGAGAATAGAGAAGGTGCCAGGACCCAGATTTGAACTGGGGACACGGCGATTTTCAGTCGCCTGCTCTACCAACTGAGCTATCCCGGCTCTAACCTATATACTTTAAATTATGATGTGTAGTTTGTGAAACCCTTTTCATTAAAATTTTATATCTTCATCAAATATTCCAAAAAACTATTATTTTGCATTAATCGCTAATAGGGCAGTGCCAAATGAAGTAGTTTTTTTACAGGAAACTATTGGTATATTTATAATTTTTTCTCTTATTTTTCTCCATTGTGGGTTTTTTGAACCTCCACCAATAGTAATTATTTTTTTTGGAAGGGAACCTGTTAGTTCGCCTAATTTTTCCCATCCTTTCAATTCGATCTTGGCTAGCCCCTCGAATAATGCATGTAAATAAAGTGAGTCGCTTACTGGCCTTGGATAAAGTATTGGCTCTAAATTAGCATTATTAACAGGAAATCTCTCTCCTTTGCTATTAAGAGGTAAAAGATTTAAAGAAGTATTTTTTGATGGATTAATTTGTCGACTGAGCTCCTTTATTTCTGAATCAGAGAATAACTGAGACAAGATACCGCATCCTGCGTTTGATGCTCCTCCACATATCCAATGGCCTTTTACTCTATGGTTTGTAACTCCTTGTTTTTTTATAGGTTTATCAATAATTTTCTTAACTACAATAGTTGTTCCTAAAACTGCGAGACCTTCTTCTTTACCTAAACCTGCAGCTATTACACTTGCATTAGAGTCAGTGGTGCCTGAAATTAATTTTAATTTCTTATTCAAGTTAAATC
>QCBP01000028.1 GCA_003279055.1 Prochlorococcus sp. AG-347-I21
ATAAAACATTTTTTTAGAAGACAAACAAAAAGTTTAAAAGTAATAAAAGATATAAGTTTTGAAATTAAAGAAGGGGAAATAGTAGGTTTTCTAGGTGCTAATGGAGCTGGGAAAACAACAATTTTAAAAATGCTTTGTGGCTTAATTTATCCAAGTGAAGGTTCGATTTTGGTTTCAGGCTACTTACCTTTTAGGAGAAAAGAAAATTTCCTGAAGAATATCACCTTAATAATGGGACAAAAGCAACAGCTTATTTGGGATCTTCCGCCAATTGAATCATTCTATTTGAATGCATCAATATATGACTTAGATAAGTTCGAAGCTAAAAGGAGAATAAAAAAATTATCTGAAATGCTTGATATTGATGATGAGCTATTTATACCTGTTAGAAAACTTTCACTAGGTCAGCGTATGAAATCAGAATTACTAGCGGCATTGATACATGAACCAAATATTCTATTTTTAGATGAGCCAACACTTGGATTGGATATTAATGCACAAAGAAATTTAAGAAAATTCCTTCAAAAATATAATAAGGAAACTAATGCAACGATATGCCTAACTAGTCATTACATGAAAGATATTACATCGCTTTGCAAGAGAGTTATATGTGTTCACGAAGGGTCTATATCATATGATGGAGAACTTGACCTGTTATTAAAAAAACTTTCTCCTGTTAAAGAAATATTAATAGTTTGTCGCTCAGAAGAAGATGCAAATAAATTAGAAAAATCTGGTTTTACAATTAAAAATAAAATAAAGAATGAAATCACTATAAAAATTGAAAACAACTCTATTACCTCTTCACTAAAAACAATCTTAAATAATTTTGATATTGAAGACCTTTTTATAAATGAACCACCTATAGATGAAATTATTGGAAGGGTATTAATTAAAAAAGATTATGATATTTAATTTGATTAACCGTAAAATATTGACCTTATTAAAGGTCCAATATTCAAACATGTTGGAATATAGAGTAGAAATTGCATTATGGGCAATTTCAGGGATTATTCCTTTTTTTATGTTAAATATTTGGACAAATAATAATCTGAACGAATCAATAAACATTAGCGATATTATGCTTTCTAGGTATTTCTTATGTGCTTTTTTTGTAAGACAGTTTTCTGTAGTTTGGGTTGTATTTAGTTTTGAAGAGGATTCTCTTATGGGGAAAGTATCTCCTTATTTAATCCAACCTTTAAATCCATTTTTCAGATATTTTGCTCAACATCTTGCTGAACAAATAACAAGATTTCCTTTCGCACTAATAATTGCTTTTTTCTTTTTTATTTTTAACCCAGAAAGTGTATGGATTCCAAATTTAGGTATTTTAATCTTATCGATAATATCTACTTTCTTATCTTTCTTGATTCAATTTTTAATTCAGTCAATAGTTGCATGTCTATGTTTCTGGACAGAGAAAGCCTCATCGATAGAAAGATTGTTATTTATTCCAACTTTATTTCTCTCAGGTCTTTTAGCTCCAGTCGTTTCATTTCCCAGATATGTTAAATCTTGGATTTATTTAACTCCTTTTCCATATTTAATTGATTTCCCAGCGAACTTACTATCAGGTAATGAAACAAATATTAGTGGGGGCTTAAGTATGCAAATTATATGGATTTTTTTACTTTTCCCATTATTTAAGAAAATCTGGTCTGAAGGAATTAAAAAATATACAGCAATGGGGTCATGAATTTAAGAAAATATCTAAAAGTTTATAAAAAATTCTTACATACTTCTTTGGCCTCTGAATTGGAGTATAAAACGAATATATTAGTTGATTTAATTACTGCAATTTTAAGTTTAATAGGGAGTATTTTTCTATTGTCTATTTTTTTTCAAAATAGTGGATATATTGGAGGGTGGAAATTTGAACAGGCGCTAATAATTCAAGCTATTTATACAATTTTGAATGGAATAACAAATACATGGTTTAATCCAAATCTTACAGAAATAGTTAAACATATTAGAGAAGGAACATTAGACTTCGTACTTTTAAAACCTATTGATAGTCAATTTTTCATTTCATTAAAAAAAATAAATCCATCTGGATTTTTAGAAATATTGCTTGGATTTTTCTTATTGTTCTACTGCATAAGAATAAATCAAATAATTTTAAATTTAAGTTTTCTGACTCAATCCTTTATTACGATGAGCTGCTCGATTTGCATTTTATATAGCCTATGGTTTTTTATCTCTACAACTACTATCTGGTTTGTTAAGACTTGGAATGCAATAGAAGTATTAAGATCATTCCTTTATATTGGAAGATTTCCACTAAATTCATTTTCATTTTCTTTAAGAATTTTTTTTAGTGTTTTCATTCCTATTGCTTTTATAACTACAATTCCTTCTGAAGTTTTTCTAGGACTTTCTCAATTGTGGAAAATATTGCTTGAAGTTTTTGTTGCAACATTATTCCTAATAACTTCAAGAAAGTTCTGGTTATTTGCATTAAGATTCTATTCATCAGCATCAAGCTAACATTTATTTAATAAACTCCCTGCAAAATTCCCAAATTTGTTGTTTACTTTTCAGATTAGAAAGCCTAGATATTTGCTTAAACTGAGGTTTAGACTTTTCAACAGATAAAAGCCTACAATTGTATTCAATTTGATGATTTCTAGATATGGTCCTTAATTTGAGTGCAACATCACAAAGGATAATTATTAAAGCGAGCAAAAAAAATATAACGAGAAATTGTGAAAATGATTTTGAATTATTTTCATTTTCAGTTTTTAATTCAAACTTCATTACTTAACTATATGCTGTGGGCACTTAATTGCCGCAATAGCAACAGCTGTAACTTTAAAATTTTCTGACTTCTCAATAACCTTTTTAACCTCTAATGATCCAAATTTATTACTTGCATCACTGTAGGAAAGAAGTAAAGATTTATAGTTATCATGACCTAGATTTCTATATTCACAGAAATTATCTCCAACATAGTTCAAAAGCGTAAGTAAAGTTAATTCAATCATTAAAGCTATTTACTAGCAAAGTTCTTACGAATGATACTGTGCAGGACATTTTTAACAAGTAAATTCAACAAAAACACTTGAAATCAAAAAATTAACTTTTTACAAATAAACTTTAAAATTACGAAATTATTTCAGAATTGATAAATTTACATATAAGAAAATCATTAAAGCACTATCTGTAGTGCTTCGAAGATGATTAAGTTGCGCTACGGGTAGGGGGTTGCATTTTTTAAGAAATTGGTTTAAAAATAAGGTTCCCCATCACCCGGCCCCACATATGTGAGGCCTTTTTTTATGGTTTTTAAATAAGGTCTAAAAAATATTATTAAATAAAACGAGTAATTCATTACCCCATTTGATAACGAATAAAGATAATAATTAATTTATTTTTTTGTTTATAATCCTGCTTTAGAATTTTACAAAAATGTACTGTTAACCTCTAATAATTTTATAAAAAGCTTTTTATGGATTTAATCAATAAGCTAATACCAACCAAAATACAAACTGTTATAAAAGTTTTCTTAATAAGAACGTTCCCATTTAATTTTGACAGGTGAGCTCCGAAAAATCCTCCTGTAAAGGAACCAATTATTAAAACAATCAATAAATTTACTGGAACCGATCCTATTCTTGCCAAAAATACTGCTCCGACAAAATTCCAAAAAATCCCAACAGTAAAAAATGTCATACTTATGGCTCGAAGAAAATCCATTTCAAAAGTTTTTATTAATAGTATTGTTACAAGCAATCCAGTTCCTGAGGAAATAGAACCATTTAATATACCTATAAGAAAAATAAAAATTAAAAATCTAATATTATTATCAAAATTAAGCTTTTTATTACCAGATGATAAACCTAAATCTGGTTTAAGGAATGAGTAAAAAGCTAATAATATGGAAATTATTCCTAATATTAAGTACAAATACTTTTCTGATATGTGATCAACTACAGATGCTCCCAAAATTACTCCTGGTAATCCAAAAATTAAAATTTGCCAAGCAACACCTATATCATTACCTAAAGATTTGTAATTTCTTAAGGAACCTCCTAGTCCTAGTGCTACTGTTGCTAATTTGTGACTAGCCAGAGCCTGATAATAAGGAACTCCAGATAAAATCAATGCAGGCAATTGTAATAATCCTGCTCCTCCTCCAGAAATTGCTGAGAACGTATTAGAAAAAAAAGATATCAAAAAGATATAAATACTTTTAAATAAAGAATGATCAAAATCTCCTAATAATATTGTTAATAAATAAAGCATTAACTATAAATCGCCCTTTTAATTAATAAGTGAAAATTATTCTTTTCATAAGAAAAATTTGCTTCAAGAAGTCTTATCTTATCTTTTTCAATCATACTTTAAAAAAAACTGTTAATATCAGGAAAATTATCAAGAATTATGCATAGACAAGATGCAATTTACCTTGATCAGTTTTGTCCCAAGACAAGTAATAAAAAGTGGAGAGAGTCACTTAATAAACTTACTAATTATAAATGTATTTATTGCGGTAAACCCTCAGAATCACTTGACCACCTTCACCCAATGTCTAAAGGGGGGATTAGCAGTACAAGTAATTGCGTACCATGTTGTTTGTCTTGTAATGGTAAGAAATCAGATTCAGAAGTTCTTAGTTGGTATAGAAAACAAAATTTTTATGATCCTCGAAGAGCTATGGCGATACGAGCATGGTTTAATGATGATTTAAAACTAGCGTCAGTTCTTTTGAACTACTTAAATTAAATAATGAGTAAAAAATTGATTGAGATTTAAAAAATATTTTTGTATATCCTTGAATAGGATCCTTTATTTTAGTAATCATTGTTTTATTAAATTATTCTTATTCTTTCTGAATTTATATTATTGCTCTTAAAAATCGAAATATTAGAATAATCATCTTTCCAAATTATTGGTGAATCTATAACTTTTCTCTCTGGAGACTTTACTGAAAAAATCAATCCAAATACAAAAAGAATAGTAATTAAAATTATAGTCAATACTAATTTGTCTGAAATATTATTCATTAACCTAATCTATCTTGAAAAATTTTTGTCAGGAGTAGTTTTTTCGTAAATTTCTAGAAAATATGATTTAAAATAATCAACCCCCTCCTTTCCAATTAATCCAAACGACCATCCACAATCATTTACTACTTGCAATGAAATTTGATTTGCCAAGTCACTTTTCTCAATCCATTTTTTCTGAGGATTGTAAGAGAAAGATATAATGTTTTCAGTTTTTACAATAGCTGATTTCATTGCTTCATCTTTAGAAAGACCATTTTGGATAGCATTGCAATATTTCTTAGAGAAATTATTAGAGATCCTATTTTGTAACAAACTAACACTAGGATCAGATGTGTCAAAAGCTAAACCTAATGCAGGTTTTATTTGAAAAATGATAAATAAAAGTAAGACAAAAAATAATTTTAACAACAGCTATTAATCAATAATCTATAAGTAACATAATAGTATTTTAAAATTGTCTTTTCAATTAAATCTGATAATTATTAAAAGCAAATTAAATTTCAATTTATTAAAAATTAAAAGTATTGCGATAAGTTCAGTAATAATAGTCAGAGGTTTATTTGACTACAAATATGAACGAATCATTGATGACATTACTATTTTTTCCTGATTGGACAAATGGATTACCTTCAGATTTCTTAATTTTGCACTTTTTTGTAGGAGCTGTAATTTTCCCATTCAACATGATTCATGCTAAAGCAAGAAAAATTGACAGTCAAAATCCACAGGAAGCCGCTAATGGGTATAAAAATTTAGACAATTCAACATTTTTTGGATACGAGGAAATCAATTAGATTTCTATTAAATTTATTTAAGGAATTAGTTTATTGATGATAATTTCCCTAAATACAGCTTTAGATCTTAAAATATTAAGTCCCAGTGAACCTATAGGAATATTCATAATATTTGTAGGATTAATATTTACTGGGATGATTTTCTATATTATTTATGCTGTAAGTACTAATAAGGAGTCCTTAGAAGACAAAAAAATAAGAACTAAAAAAGAGTATTTGCAAAAGGAGAAAATAGGAAAATTATTTCCTAAGAAAAAATAAATTTTATCGCTTTATTACTATAAAGAAATTTATTTATATTATTAATGATCAAATCAGTGGGATCCAAAAACATAAGTTTTAGCTCTTTTAAATCAAACATTTTGTAAAATC
>QCBP01000029.1 GCA_003279055.1 Prochlorococcus sp. AG-347-I21
CAGTATCGTCAAGGATCGCATCTACAACTGTATCTACCGTTGAAATTGCTGATTCAAGAGTACCTGTATTTGTATTGATCGTATCAACTACAGTATCTACTGTAGAGATATTGGAAGTGATTGTCGCTTGGCCTGATTCAAGTGAATCTGTAGCTGAGATAATTGTATTGAAATAACCTGTAAAATCTCCTAATGGATCATCCTCTACTACAGAAGAACTAAGTGATGTAACTAGTAAACCGTTAGAGACTAGTGAATCATAGGCCCTCTTTTGATCGCGATTTAAAGTAAGAGTCGGAGGAGTAGTTGAACTATCCGTAACGGTAAAATTGATTAAACCAGTTTGGTTGGCCCTTGTTTGAGCACCAGGTAAAGTTGCTGTTTCTATAAAGTTCGCAATTGCAGAAGCTCTATCGACAATATTAATTGGAAGATACGAAGCAGATGTAGTACCTGCAGAGGTTGAGGTGTAGTTTGATTCGGTCTGAACAATTTTTGATAGAATATTAGACGCTGCCGCTGCCGTAACGGTTAAACTATTATCTGCACTTGTACTATTACCTATTTCAGTACTTTCGCCAATTAAAACTAAATGAGTAACCCTATCATCTAGTAAATCTTCACTTAAAGCATCAACAATATTTTTCTCTCCATCTTTAATAACAACATCAGATGAATAGTAAGCAGGTAAGTTTCTGAATTGATCAACAGTAATTTCTAAAACTGAATCTGAAGTAGAAATATTTTTTACGTAATCTGGTACGGCATTATCCAAAAGGGTACCAATATCAGTACTATCTCCAGTAACTGTGATAGAACTATCAACTCTGGCATCTAGAGTATCAAGTACTGCAGAGGATACTACAAGTTCTCCTCCATCTGTGACCTTAAAAGTAAGACCTGATGAATAATTAGTTAATGTTGTGCCATAGGTATCGATTAAGGTCTTTAGTTCTAAAGCTGTACCAGAAACAACTATTTCAATATTTCCTAAGTTTCTAAGAGCAATTTCACTGGTTAGAGTTGACCATGTAGAACTGTCTGTCTTACTGAAATTAGCACCAGATAAAGCTCCAATGTATTCGTCCCAAGTAAGATTTATTTTTTCATCTCCATCCGTAATACTACTAATACTTGCTATGTAATCCTTAGCAGCAATTATGTCTGATGATGTGTTAGTTAATAGTGCTTTTATGTTATCTGCAGTATCAACAATATTTAGGCCGGAGGAATAACTTTCTGCAAGAATATTTGTGGAAGTTACCAAACCATCTAGTTGTGCTATAGAAATAAACTCTGAGGTTGTTAGATTACCGCTAGAGGTGGAATTTATTAAAGAGGAGGAAATGCTTATATCTGTGGAGACTGTTACTCCTGTTGGAGCGCTATTAATAAAATTGGAAACATTTGTTACGTCTGTTGAACTAGTAACTGTGCCCGATAAAGAGTATTGAGTAATTTGAGAAACTAAATTAGCACCAGCATTGTTTGCTAATTCTGATACGAATCCCCCTGATGCAGAATAAAGTCCATTGTCAATAAAATCTGTATAAGAACCTGTTACTTTAATTGGAAGATTATTGCCAGAAGTATCCAGAACAGAAAGTCCGTTCATGGTGCTCCAACTAGCAGTCTGTTGTGCAGTATCTAAAAGCTTAAAAGTTGAAGAGTCAACTACTAAAGTACCGTTGTCAGAAGCAGTAATTTTATTAAAGGATGCAATTTGCCCTTCTGTAAAAGTCTTAAGTCCAGCAGATAAATTTTCCGCAGTATCTTTGAGGACAATAGTGTCACTCATTGTTAGATGAGGCGCAACTCCCATTAAAGGAAGTCTCAAAGATTGTATGACGCTTAATTCAACATCACTTCCTGTAGCACCTATCCAGTGTGCGTTTTGTGTTTGAGTTCCAGGAGTAGTTCTTGAGGCATCTAAAGTAGTTAAATTACCAATTCTATTAGTTCCATCGTAAGAAGTCGTAAAAGTATCAGGAGAAACATGGCTCCATCCTGAAACAGTCGGAGATAAAAATGTCTGAACAGATGATGATGATGAAGTGTCTTCTGCAACGATAAGGTTGCTTGGATCAGTTAAGGCTACAGTGCCGTCTGAAGTGTTACTATTACTAGCTAAAATACTTGAGAAGTCTGACGCAGAAATACTAATAACAATAGATGACGATAAATCGCTTAGATAATCTGCAGAACTTATTGAAACGGTAGGTTTGCTTCCAAAATCACTACCCAAAGTGATAGCACTTGAGTTATAAGTACCATCAACGTATAGAGAATTATTATTTATTGAAGCTGTATCGAAAGCGCTAAGATTAGAGCTAACAATACTTCCATTACTAACTCCACTCGATTCAAGAACTAGACTTGAAGTCAAACTTTCCAAGCCAGGATCATTGAAGAAATTTAAGGAATTAGCATTTAAAAAATTATAAAAATTATCACTACCAGTTCCACTAAATACAGCTGAACTTTCATTTGCAAATGCAACTGATAAAGATGAACCAACACTCTCTAGTGATGTTTTTGCAGAGCTTATAGCAGTTTTGGCTGTGGAATCTAAAGAATTAAATCCAGAAGAACTGTTAACAAGTATTACTTCATCTATACTTCTAGAACTGACTACTGAAGTTATATTCCCAATGGAGAGGCCATCCATCGAAACAACTAATTTTGTGGCCATCTAAAAATTGAACATCTTAATTCAGCTCATTTTATAATAAAAAGATTATATCTGGTACCCCATGTCAAAATATCGTGATTATTTTTAAGTATTTTTACCTTTATTCTCAAAATAAAAGTCATGAAGAGACATTTACCTTTAAGTTAGCTACTTTTTTTATAAGAGATTTGTGAAAAAAAATGAAGGAATTCACTGCTTATCCAAATTTATTGTCAAATGTATGGTAAAAGGTATTTTTAGAAATTTTTGAGAAAAATACTTATCAAAGCAATGCGTTTATTTCAAAATTTTAGATTAATAATTCTACATTAACATTAATAGCTAAGTGTAATTAAATGGTATTTAATTCCTCAATTAATTTATTATAAGACTGAACATTATCATCACAATTAGGGGACAATTTTTTAAATAGCTCATTATTTTTTTCTGAATATAATTCAATATTTCTTTTATGATTTTCTAAGATATATTTTATGTGTTTTTCTGCTTTTATGATATCAAATTCTTCATAATAATAACCATAATTCTTCAATAAATTTGAATTGTGGATTAGAGGTAATGATAAATATAAAGCTTCTAAGTATAAATAATTTAATTCACACAATATTTGATGAGAGATTATTAGTCCACCTAAATTATAAATAGAGGCTAAAAAGGGGAATCTTTTATAACATTTTAAAAAATCTTTTCTTTTTTTAAAAATATCTAAATTAGCAATAATATTCGGGAAATATTCATTTTTAATTAATCTATCACCACATAAAATACTGCATGATTTTAATATATTTGGATTAAATTTTTCGAACCGCTCTAAAATGAACACGGGTACTAAACTCGTTTTCATAAAAGAAATATTTGGTTCAAAAATAGTAACTTTCTTTATATCAATATTAGATTTAAATTCTTCAATATTTTCTATTCCTAACTCGTAGAATTGCTTTAATAAAAAACTATCATCCCATAAAAAAGGAGCTACTTTGACATTATTTACGTCATATTTAGTCTTTAAAAAAGGAATATTTCGAATATGGTGCGGACTTGTCCAAATTTCATCTATTGGGAACACATCATTTTTAGGTTTTTGTTTGAAACTGGAATCAAGAGAAAAGTGTATGCAATCAGCCAATTCATTTCCGTATTGAATCAAAACAAATTTGGTGTTTTTATTTCTATTTTTATCAAAAGAATGTTTTTCTTGACTGGGTACAAATCCAGCATAAATAACTAAGTCAAAATTTTTATTATTATTCGAGTAATATTCTTCATAAGATATGGAAGACTCCTTTTTAATAAAATCATATTTTTTTAATTTGCCATGATAAAGAATAATACACTTTTTGCCTTGGATATTATTTAAACAATTAACCAAAAATAGAATATTTTGTTGTAACCCATTACTCAAATAATGTATATCTAAATTAATAGTTACTGCTATAGTTTTTATATTCTTACTCATAAAATTTTTTAAGTAATAATTATTAACTATAGTTTAAGATCAAGTAATAATATCATTTTTTGGAAATTATAATTTTCAGGAGAAATTCATTATAGTTTTTTTAAAATTTATATCTTAAAAGGATAAAAATATTATTAATTATTAGAAGCATTAATAAATTAAAAATTCTTTTATAAACAAATTTTTTGAGTAACTAAAAACTTACTCGGATGTAAGACCAATATTAAAAGCAATTGATATTCTTTCTTTTCGACTTTTATTTAACTCAACTGCATGTTCAAGAAAACCAGGGAAAAATACCATTAATCCTTCTTTTGGTTGAATAACAATTTGTTCACCTGCTTTTGGTAGCAAGTTATGAAAAAAAACAGCTGGTCTTGGATCCTTAATCAAAAGTCTTCCAGAGTTTTTTGGGCATTTTATATATAAAACTCCAGATACTGACCATAATGCATGATGATGAATTGTATTGTAACCGCCTTTATTAGTTAAATTTATCCAACTTTCAAGTCTATAATTATACTTTTTTGATGGGTCAAATACTTTTTTATCAGCGAGAATTCCACTAAGACCATAAATAATTTCATCATTCACTGGCTTAAAATCATCCCTTAAATTAACATTATCTAACCTCCAACCGTTTCTATTTGATCTATTATCTCCTTCATCCCCTTCTCCATCTTTTCTTAACTTATTTATGAGTTGAACATAACTACTTAGGGATTTCATGAACTCATCTCTGCAGTTGACTTCCCATAGCGGTGTACTAAACAAATCCATAACGAATTAACGAAATTTTTAAAAATTTGTATAACTCTCTTATACGTAGTCTAATCATATTATAAATTTCAAGTTTATTTCCAATATTCTTGAAATCTATACTAAAAAAAAATTAATTTAATTTTTCAGGTAACTTTTGAATCAAATGTTGTCAATTCATTAGTAGTGAATCTAAGAAGAGTTAAACTATTCACCTTTAAAAAAAACTCAAAATGTAATGAATCATTTGTTCAAATAATTCTCATATGATTTCTCCTCAATTATATGGGAATTAAATAATAAATTAATTTCCATTTTAATAGAGGCACGTTTGTCATTATTAAAGTAAACAGACCTAGCAAGATTAATAAATTCATCATCAAACTTGCTCTCTCTTTCTTTAAGTCTTAATTTATCTTCAATATCCCATAACTTAGCATTTGTATCCTTTAATTTCTCTAATAATTCGTTTTTTAAAGTGAGGTTATTTTTTTTTACTATATTTTTTAACTCATAAATCTCATTTTTTACATTTTTAAGTTTATCACCTTTAATCTTTGATTCCTTTATCTCCAGAATAGAAATCTTGTCAAACAATTCTCCAATTGAAACAGGTGCAAGAATGAGAGAGCTGTTC
>QCBP01000030.1 GCA_003279055.1 Prochlorococcus sp. AG-347-I21
TAAATATGAAAACCTTTTCAAAAAAATATTTAGTTCCGATTAAATTTATACCATGGGTTTTTTGGGTATTTATATCTTTTATGAGTTTATATTTGTGTAAGATAGCCTGGGTAAATTGAATAATTAATGGATCTAGCTTCTCCTTAGCCAACCAGGAGCACCGCCAAACCAATCCGATATATCATCTTCATTAGGGTTGAAATGATTTTCTTTATCTAGTCCATCTATTCCAAATGATTGTAAGAGGTTATCAATTCCCCCATCATTTTTCGTACCATTCCTTCTAAAACTGTTAGCTTTTTTCAGCCAAAGAGAAATTGTAGAGTTATGGTGTGCAAATTTCTCGACATATATTCTTTCTTCTAATGTAATTGATTTATCTTGAGCAATTCTTTTAATTATTCCTTGGATTTTTAGTCTATTTGAATTACTAAGAAGCATTTTGCGATGAATTCATTATTCTTTTTATAGGAAGGATTACTAAATATGTCTTGTCAATGTTAATTTCAACAAATTAACTATTTTAAGAGGTTTTTAAGCAATAAAAGTCTTAAGACACTAAAAAAAGGGATCAATAAGTTACTTATGATACTTTTATTCATTTATCAAACTTATAATTCCCACAAATTAGATAAAAAAAATCAATCCATTCTCAAAGACATTTTAAAGTTTAAGAAAAGTCGACTCAGTTGTTGCATAATAGTAAATCTGTACTACTATTAGTACAGATGTATTGTTAAGACATGAAAGTGATTTCATCTTCTCCTTATGCCCCTTTTAATTCAAAAGAGTGGAATTCTCTAATAAGCAAAAATGTAAAGTTTGAAAATACTCCAATAAAGATTCAAAAAAAATTTTATAGAACTTTTACTCTAAAAAAGACTGAAAAAGATAAACTTTTGCAAGAGAAGAATGCATTGCACCAACAAATGCAACTCGTATTCGGATAAAAAATATTAACTAACAATCTTTTTATTGAATATTATTTTACGAGATCCAATTTTTTGTTAGATTAGTAGAAATACAAGAAGGATTTAATTTGGCTGTTGATCGAGAACTTTTAAAAGAAGTTACCCAAGAACTTTGGAATACCGTAAAAAAACTAAGACCTGAAATAGATCGGCAAACTCGACTTCAATTAGTTTTAAAGGCCTTATTAACTATTGGAGATTTACCAGATCAAATGCAAGCTGCCATGGTAGTAGGTGTTTGCGCAGAAATGGATAAAAGTGATGTTGATAATGTTGAATCTAATTCACAAACTAAAGATTCAAGCGGAGTTGATACTTCTACAGGCAGAAAAGTTGTTAGAAGAAGTTCAGCTAAATAAACTTTAAACGATCATCCTTTAATTTTCTTTGATTCGTTTTTGTTAAGTCTATTGAATAGGTAATATGAAATTGCAAGTAAGAGAGGAACGAATATTGAATGCAAAGTCATCATTAATTCTGTTTGGCCCATTCCTATAAGATTTGACTCGTTTGGAAGTTGTTCTGACCAAGTGCCAACTAAATGCCAGGCTTGAGGAATTGATAAGAAAAACATATAAGAGCTATAAGTTAAGTTTATGTTCAGATAAAGATTATCATTATTGAACGTTTTTGCTTTCTTTATTCTTATTTCTTAACTAAGTATTTGTAGAGTTATAAAAAATAACTTGATTCATAAATTTATTTTCTTAAGAAGAGTTTTAAACTCTTTTTTACCAATAATTTTTTCAGCTGCGTAAGCGCCACTTGCTGAAACAGCAGGAATTCCAATACCTGGAAATGTACTTGCGCCGCAAGTAAATAAATTTTTCACTGGAGTTTTGCAGCCTGGGAAAAGACCTTTTGCTGCAGATAATGCAGGGCCATAGCTACCGCAATAGGTATTGGTGAATTTTTTATGAGTGATTGGGGTTCCTAGCATCTTTAAATCAATCCTTTCATCTATATCAGGGATGAATTTTCGCACTGCATTAAGGAATATTGAACATCTTTCTTCTTTCAAATTTCTATATTCTAATTCCTTTGGATTTAGGTTTTCCCAAATTTCCCAAGGTTCATTTGCGGGAGTATATCCATGAAGAACATGTTTTCCTTCAGGGGCCATATTTTTATCTAAAACAGATGGGATTGAAAATACGACTATATTTCTTTCTGCGGTTATACCTTTTTCCCACTCATCAACATGTATTGCATGTATTGGCAAATTTTCAAGACCATCAGCATCAAAACCTAGATGTATATGAAGGAAAGAATCACATTTATTAGGGTTCAGAACTTTTGGATTCCATTTTTTTGAAATTTCATTTGGAATTAACTTTTTTAAATTCCAAACATCAGTATTCGTGACAACAGATTCACAACTATAACTAGAACCATTATTCAGAGTTATACCTGTGGCTAAATTTTTATTGAAGTTAATTGTCTTTACTCTCGAAGAAAGAATTAATTCTCCTCCATTTTTTTTAAATCCATTAATTAAAGCTTTTACGATAGATTCACTACCTCCTCTGGGGTATTCAAGGTATGAATTTGGTTCAAACCATTCGTTAAATAAAGTAGCCATCGCAGCTGTATTTGTATCATGCATTGACATGCCACTTATCAAAAAGCTCAATAAATCAACCCAATTCCTGAGAAAAGGATCCTCTAGATGATTATTTACTAAATTCCCAAAGCCTTTATTAATTTTTGGTATTTGATTGATATTAGGTAAAAATTTTGAGGTTAAATTTATTAAATCTAAGAAATTTATTGATTCGGGGGAAAATGAGAGTAAAGGTATTTCATTTATTATTTGGCTAAGAGGTTTTATTCCGGAAATAAATGATTCCCATTCTTTAACAGATTTCTCACCTCTTAAAGTTTTAATAGTACGTTTAAAAGGTTCTTCCCCCACATCAAGATTAAAATTGCCTTCTGGGACAATTACTTGCCAACCTTTGTATTGAAATAGTTCAACCTCTTCATCAAGTAATTTAAGAATTTGCCCTAGGGGATTGGTTGTCGGCCATTTACCTATTCCACTCCACAATGAAGGACCTGATTCGAGAGTATAACCATTTCTTCTAAAACTGTGAGCAACACCTCCTGGCTGGCTATGAGCTTCACATATGAGTACTTTTTTGCCTGATAAAGCGAGAATCGACCCGCAACATAATCCTCCTATTCCACTGCCTACTATTACAACATCGTAATTTTTCATTAAATATTTATCTTACTCTTCTCGCGAAACTAATTAATTTTAGACAAATGTATTAGTTGAAGTTGTAATACTTAGCACAACAGCTAGGAAAAATATGTAAGGGACTGCTTTTAGAGGGATGTATCCTTGGCTTTTAGAAATAAAATCCATTGGTTTAGTTACTTTATGTAAATATAATAACGAGATATTGTTCCTTATGTGTGCCATAAAATTATTTATTTGGAAATATTTTGAAATAAAGAAATCTTTTTGGAGATATTTTTAACTAAGAACATTTTTTATAGGGTTATCTTAGTATTTGATTTTTAGATTAAAATCTATTATGAAAAAATTTCCTGATATTAATGAGATAAAACTTTTAGAAAAAAATTCTCAAAAAAACGGTAGCGGAATTACATATGAGGAATTGTTAGGAATATGGAAGTTTAAGTATGTATGGGGAAAGGAGTCAGATGAAATCAAAAATATAACCAGTTCTATTCTCCAAGTATTGTCGGCAAGACTCGAATTAAAAAGTAAAAATAAAGAGGATCAAATAAATTATGAAATAAAAAATTCAATTAATTTCGGATTATTAAATATTACTTTTATAGGCAGTGCAGAATTAAAAGGGCTTAGACCTTTATTGGCTTTTTATTTTGAAAAATTGAAAATTAGTATTAGCAGTTTTCAAGTATTTAATAAGGAATTAAAAAAACCAGAAGAAAAAAAAATGCCTTTTTTCTCTCTTGTAGGAATTAGCACTAAAGATAATTGGTTATGTGCTCGAGGAAGGGGCGGAGGGCTTGCAATATGGGTTAAGTCTTAATTTAGTGATATTCTCCTGGATGATCTACCTTTCTTACAGTAACTTTATCAACTTTTTGGCCATTGAATCTTAAGAGATCCTCTCCGGAAAAGTCGTAACCTAAGCGTTGACCAATTAGGGCGACATCATCCGCTGTAGAGGATGATGTAACCTGCTTTTTTAAGTCTTCATCAGATTGCATCTTGATTAAAAATTTTCTTATTTCAGAAAAACTCATTACTAGGATTTGATTGATTGATGTAAAAGAAATTTATAAAATCTTTTTCTTAGTAAGAACAAGATAAATAGATAATCATTATACTATTTTTATGACTTACCTATTCCTCTATATAGTTGGCATAATTTTAATATGGTGGATATATCGTGTTGGTTGGCTTGAGGCGCTCAAAACAGTAGTTAAAGTTATAGTCCCCTCAGCGCTTATTATTTTATTTAACATAAAAGCAGGAAGATTACTTTTTAAAAGTCCTGTAGTCGGATTATTAAGCGCTTTGCCTACCTCTATTTTTATTTTTAGAGTTTCATTGCCTTTAGTTAGTTATATAAATAACTGGATTGAAAATAAAATAAATAAGTATGATGATTCGGAAGTTATAGATACTGATTCTGTGCCTTTAGATGATTAATTTAATTTAATTTAATTCAATCAAAGCCAAGAAATAATTCTTTATGTACAACAAGAACATCAAATAAAGTTGTTCCATGAATAGGACTTAATGGGATTTTGTCTATATTTAATGCTTCTGCACAAATTAAATGAGCATCCCATTTTGTATTGTGATCACTTATTTCAATTGACCACTCAATTACTTTTTTGAAATGATCTGGCATCTCCGAACCAATTTTTCTGCAAATTTGACATAGAACTGACAAAAGAGGAGGTTTTGATGGCCTTTTTAAATCTTTAATAAGACTAGGTTGTGTAAAAACACTTGTATAGCGGATGTAGTCTATCAATTCATATTCTTCTTTAGTAAGAGCTGCTTTATCTAATGCTCTTTCAAATTCGTCTATGGGGGTTATGGGCCTATCCAAGATATTATTTTTTGCTGTTTTCTGAATCTATTTTTTCTTGATTAATTTCGTTGGTTTGATTGCTTTCTATAGATTTAGGAGATTCATCTTTATCTTCTTCGTTCATAACTTGGTCGATTTCATTTTGAAATTCATTCGATGCTTTTTTAAGACTTTTCAAAGTTTTACCAAGCTGTTTCCCTAATTCTGGAAGCTTTTTTGGACCAAAAATTAAAAGAGCTAAGATAAGTATTACGGTAACTTCAGGCAAACCTACACCAAAAATATTCATAACTGATAACTATTTACTAATTAGGAAATCTACTATTAAATATAGTCAAATCATGTGAAAATTTCATTCTCGGAAAAGCTTTTTTTAATATTAAAAAATTTTGAAAAATATTATTGTTATTAATACTCCTTTAAAGAAAACTAACCAAAGTAATTGATATTCACTCAATTTCAATTTTTTTTGGTACCAATTTATAAGAGTTTTATGTTTGTCTATTAATTTTCT
>QCBP01000031.1 GCA_003279055.1 Prochlorococcus sp. AG-347-I21
TGCCAGGTTATAGATCATCAGTTATGGATGGATATGCGTTAGGAGAATCAACTAAAGGGAATAAATGGAAAATTGTAGGAGAGTCTTTTCCCGGAAAGCCATTTAATGATCTTCTTAAAAAAGGTGAAGCTGTAACTATTAGCACAGGTTCATTTGTTCCAGATAATTGTTTTTCTGTGATACCTCAAGAACAAGTTTCTTTAGAATTTTTAAACGGAAATGAGTATATTTTTAAAAAAGAAACATCATCTAATAACTCTTGGATTAGAGAAAAAAATGATCAAGTATTTAAAGGTGAAATATTAATTAAGAAGGGGGTAAAGATTACACCTGGGATTTTAAGTAAATTAGCAAGTTGTGGGATAAAAACTATAAAAGTTAGTAAAATTTCTAAATTAGGTTTACTAATTACTGGAGATGAACTTATCAAATCAGGGACTGCAAGAAAGAAAGGAGAAATATGGGAAAGTAATAGTATTTTGATAAAATCAATTGCAAAAAATCTTGGATTTGAAATTAATGAAATTCATATAGAAAAAGATAATTATCAAAATATTAAAAATTCTCTTAGAAATATTTCTGAATTTAATGATGTGGTTATTTCAGTTGGTGGGATATCAGTGGGTAAAAAAGATTTTTTAAAAGATATTATTAACGAGTTAGGAGAGATTAAATTTTGGAAACTATTTTTAAAGCCAGGAAAACCCTTTGCTTTTGGATTGATAAACAAAAAAATTCCCTATTTTGGATTACCTGGGAATCCCGTTTCAGCAGCTATTACTTTTATCCAACTTGTTTGGCCCGCACTTCAGAAACTTGAAGGAATTACTAATATTGAATTCCCTCTTAGGATTAAGGTTAAGCTGAATTCTGATTTGAAAAGAAGAAAAGGGAGACCCGAATTGCTTAGAGGAAAACTTATCGTTAATGAAGAAGGTGAATTAATTGCAGATATTTCTCAAGAACAATCCTCATCAAAGATTAGTTCAATATCTAATTCAGATTTATTAATAGAAATACCTTCTGAAATTGATTTTTGTCAAAAAGGAAATTTATTATGGGCACAACTTTTAAAAAATAATTTTTTATAATTTAAATCCTAAGTCAGTATTCTTTTTTACCCATGAGGATCCTTTGAAAGTCCATTCTTTTTTCCAAAAAGGAACTTTGTATTTTGTAAATTCAAGTATTTCTTGGAGATATTTATTTGCAATACCTCTATGATTAGCACTTACTGCTATTAAAATAATAGGCTCGTTAGGGTAAATGAAACCTATCCTGTGCAAGAGAAAAATGCATAAATCATCCTGTTTTTCAGAAATTTTCATTAAATATCTTTTAATATAATTTTCGGTCATTCCTTTATAATGAACAATTTCTAGTTTCTTTAAATCATTTCCAAATTGATCAAAGGGCCTTACTCTCCCAATAAAAAATGAGTTTGCTGAATTTTTATTTACCTTTTCCCAAAGTTCGAATTCTTTATAAGGATTAAAAGTCTCTTCTAGGATTTTAAATTTTATTCTTAAATTATCCACCGGTAAACATTGGCATAAATGCCACCTCATCATCCGGATTAATCATCGCATCCATATCTGTAATTTCTTGATTAATAGAAACGATAATATTATCTTGCGGTAAATTAGAATTAATTAAATTCCATACAGAAAAAACCTTCATTTGAGAACCTTCAATTGTAAGAAATTTTTCATTCCATCCTAGATCTTCAGCGATACTAGATAATAAAACCACCTTAATTTTGTTAGATTTTTTAGTTTCCATCTATAGTGATCTAGTAACTAATGGTTTAATTTTAAGTGGTTTCTATAGCTTTGCTTACTGTTTCTGATACTCGTAACACAAAAAATGATGAGAGTGGAAATTATCTCCTTCAAGAGGCTGAGAGATCAGGACACAATGTCGTTGATAAGATAATTTGCAAAGATGATATTTATTTAATTAGAAAATATACGAGCGATTGGATCTCAGATCCAAATATTGATGTGATTATTACTACAGGTGGGACAGGAATTACAGCTAGGGACGTTACTCCTGAAGCTATTAGACCTTTATTAGATAAAGAGATTGATGGTTTTGGGGAGACTTTTAGATTTTTATCATTTAAAAAGATAGGAACTAGTACTTTACAAAGTAGGTGTATTGCGGGGTCTGCAAATGGTAAATTTTTATTCGTTTTGCCAGGATCTAAGGATGCTGTTATGACAGGTTGGCAAGATATAATTTCTTATCAACTTAATCAAAATACAAAACCTTGTAATTTAATAAATCTCATTGATAAGTTAAAAAAATAATTCTCTAGTTTATGTTTATTTATTTATTAGAAATTGATTTGAGATCAATTTTTGATTTTTTATGCATTTAAGTAGAGAAGGATCTTTTATCTCATTTTCTAATTTTGATAATTGTTCAAAACTATTATCATTCCAAATGCTCCCTAAAGAAAAAATTGCATATTTAGCGATTTCTAATTCTTTATTTAAAGAATATTCATAGAGTAATTTACAAACTATTTCACTTTCTCTTCTTTTTAAAATAGAGATTATCTTGTAGTTGATTTTGAAATCATCGTAAATTTTTATTTGATCAATAAAAGATAATAATATTTCATCAGTTAATTGATGAGCTTTGAAATGGAGAATATTAAGGCCTGCAATCCAAAAATCTATTTCGCAAATATCGAATATTTCTCTAATTAATGTAAGTTCGATTTCTCCTCCCCAGGGCTCTAAAGCATTAATTATATGAATATTTAACTTATTATTTTGATAGAGATTTTTTAGTAAAAGATCTTTTGCATCTTTTTCATTTGTTAATTTAAGGGCCTCAATAAATTCAACTTTAAGGCCAAATTTTTTTATCATCTTTTCAAGTAAAAAATAGCCTTTCCTTTCTTGCATTCCTATCTTTTCCGCAATAACTTTGCGAATCTCAAAAGATAATTTTAATGAATAGTAGGAAAAAAGAATATCAAGATCTAATTTTTTTGAACCTAATCCATTTAAAACTTCTAATATTTCAGATTCACTTTTGCTCATTAATATATTTTAGGTTTTTAACTTTGCATTAAACTTGTTGATTAAAATTTCTTTGATTAAATTATAAATTTCATGTTTACTAACTTTTTTAAATTCAGTTTTACCTAAAGTTTGCAGGTGATCTTGTCTTCCTCCAATACTGACATTATATCCATCCTCAGTTCCTCCCCCCTCTTTTTTTACCTTTGTACCAGTCATACCAATACCACCCATATGTGCTTGTCCACAATTATTTGGACATCCTGTCCAGTGGATTTTAACCTCCTCTGATAATTCAAGTTCTCGATCTAATTTTTCAGAAATATTCCTTGCTATATCTTTGGTATTTGCAAGAGCAAAGCTACAATAACTACTCCCTGTACATGAAACAGTACTCGCTGAAAAATGGGATGGATTTAATTTGAATTTATTAATAATTTCTTCATTACCAAATTCTTCTAAAATATTATCTTTCAGGCCAACAATAATTAGATTTTGATCTTCGGTTAATCTTACTTCACTCTGTCCATATTTTTCACTTAATCTTGCAATTTCTTGTATGTCTTCTACACATAATCTTCCTACCGGAATGTGTAATCCAGCAAAGTAAAGATTATTCTGTTTTTGTTTATTAATCCCAAATAAACTTCTTTGACTTTCGTTGAAAATTGAGCCTGGATCGTTGGATAAAGTTCCAAATTTTTCTTCTATAAGTTCTCTAAATTTTTCGATACCTATAGAGTTCAAATAATATCTAAATCTTCCTTTATTTCTTAGAAATCTATCTCCATTATCTCGCCAAAGGGAACAAATAATTCCAGTTATTTTGCATATATCTTTTTCTTCTACCCAGACATCTAGAGGTATAGCATAAGCATTCAAAGTTGCTGATAAAATTCCTCCTACCCAGACACCAAAGCCTAATATTCCATTTTTAAAAACAGGATGAAAGATAAGATCATTATGTAGAAGAAAATTATCTTTTGCTCCTGCAACTGCAGTATTCCACTTCCTTGGTAAATTCGAGAATTCGGGGTTGCCATTACCAGAATTTGTTAAGTAATTTTCTAATTCAGAAGTATATTTTCTTGTATCTATAATTTCTTCAGGATCAATTCCCGCTAGTGGATTACCAGTAACATTCCTTGGATTATCCATTCCAGACTGAACGGATGTAATATCAACCTCTCTAAGTCTTTTAATAATATCTGGTAGATCATTTATCAAAACCCCCCTTAATTGAATATTTTGCCTAGTTGTTATATCTGCAGAACCGTCTTCTCCATATCTAGCGACTATTGACGCGATTACTTTCAACTGATTAGAGTTCA
>QCBP01000032.1 GCA_003279055.1 Prochlorococcus sp. AG-347-I21
AAACTTTTTAGAGATTGAATTAAACCTTTCCCATAAGTTTGTTCTCCCATAAGAATTGATCTCTCATTGTCTTGTAGAGAACCAGCAAGTATTTCACTGGCACTTGCAGTACCTTTATTTACTAAAGTCACCATTGGTCCATCAAAAGAAGTCTCTTTTTGAGAAATAATTGCATCTTTTATTCCATTTCTATCTTTTGTCTCGACTACGGGTTTCTCACTCAATAATGAGTCTGCAACTGCTATGCCTGAGCTTACTAGCCCCCCTGAATTATTTCTTAGATCCAAGATCAAGCCCTCAACCTCTTTCTCTTTTAGTTCTTGAAGAGCTTCTTCAAACTTTTTGGGTACGCTTTCACTAAATTGGGTTATCCTTAAATATCCGATTGTATGAAAATCGTCTCTTAACCTTTTCGTTCTAACTGGTCTGAGATCAACTGATCTTCTTTCTAAATCGACCTCCCTAATTTCTCCTGATTCCGAAAATATTTCAACTAAAACTTTAGTCCCTGATTCACCCCTTAGCTTCGAGGCAGTATTTGCGAGGCCTAATTCTCGTGATAAGACACCATCAACTCTATTTATATAGTCTCCACTAACTATTCCTGATTCTTCGGCTGGTGAGCCGCCAAGAGTAGAAATCACCTTAATTTTATCTTCATCTTCACCTAATTGAAGCCCAACACCATTAATCTCACTACCAAAATTACTTGATTTTAGGAGTTCATAGTCTTTTGGGCGTAAAATTCTTGTATAAGGATCCTCTAGAGGTCTTAACATGTCTTCAATTGCAGAATAAGCCTCTTCACTTGTTTCAATTTGTTTCTGTAATGTTTTTTGTCTAATTCTCTTCCATTGAATTTCATCAAACTTTTCTGGGTCATAAAAACCCTCATTCACTAAGGTCCAAGCATCAAGTACTAATTGCTTGCTATCACTGAGAGCATCAACTCTTTCAATGAACAAAAAATTGGTAGAAAAAACACCGACCATTAGTAAAATGATCAATATTTTGAATGTTAAAAGTTTGTTAAAAGATGAATTCATTGGGTTAAGTGTTAACACCAAGTATAAGAATTTTAAGTAAGCTCTTTATATCAAAGCTAATTTTTTTTTGGATGGCGAATTCTTCATCTGTTTATGATTGGTTTCAAGAGAGGCTTGAAATTCAAGACATAACTGACGACGTAACTTCCAAGTACGTACCTCCTCACGTAAATATTTTTTATTGTTTAGGAGGCATAACTTTAGTATGCTTCTTAATTCAATTTGCAACAGGTTTTGCAATGACTTTTTACTATAAGCCAACAGTTACACAAGCTTATAGTTCTGTAAGTTACTTGATGACTGATGTAAGTTTTGGCTGGTTGATAAGATCTGTTCATAGATGGAGTGCATCTATGATGGTTTTAATGTTAATTCTTCATGTTTTCAGGGTTTATCTTACAGGTGGTTTTAAAAGGCCAAGAGAACTAACTTGGGTTACAGGTGTTGTAATGGCAGTTATAACTGTTGCATTTGGTGTGACAGGTTACTCATTACCCTGGGATCAAGTAGGTTACTGGGCAGTAAAGATAGTTTCAGGTGTACCTGCAGCAATTCCAGTAATTGGCGACTTTATGGTTGAACTACTTAGGGGTGGAGAAAGTGTTGGACAGTCTACTCTTACACGATTTTATAGTCTTCATACTTTCGTATTGCCATGGTCATTAGCAGTTTTCATGCTTATGCACTTTTTGATGATTCGTAAACAGGGTATTTCAGGTCCCTTATAAACACTTACAATTAAACTACAACTATAGATCCACATGTCTACGTTAAAAAAGCCAGATCTATCTGATCCAAAATTAAGAGCAAAATTAGCCAAGGGAATGGGTCATAATTATTATGGTGAACCAGCTTGGCCGAACGATTTATTATATATATTCCCTGTAGTTATTTTAGGAACCATTGCTTGCGTAGTAGGGTTAGCAGTTCTTGATCCTGCGATGTTAGGAGACAAAGCGAACCCATTCGCGACCCCTTTAGAAATTCTTCCTGAATGGTATCTTTACCCAGTTTTTCAGATACTAAGGGTAGTTCCTAATAAGCTTCTAGGTATAGCACTGCAAACATTAATCCCACTTGGATTAATGATTTTACCCTTCATAGAAAACGTTAATAAATTCTCTAATCCCTTTAGAAGACCAATAGCAATGTCTGTGTTTTTGTTCGGAACTTTCCTAACAATATATCTTGGAATTGGAGCATGCTTACCTATCGATAAGTCACTTACTTTAGGATTATTTTAGTTTTAAATCTTAAACATACCTAAATCATTATTTTCTTCTCTTAGAAAATGATTCATTAATAAGAACCCAACAATTGTCCAAGTTTGATAAGTTCTTGATTGTTGACCCACCCAGGTACCTGTAGGTCCATCAAAATATTCTGGCCATTCTTGCTTGGGTAATTGATTAAGTTGTGACCAATAAGATTCTTCTATTAAAGATGTCATTTCTTCCATGAGAATAACATCATCAGAATTATAATTTTCTTGATGTAATAGTACAGCTACTCCAAAGAACCAAAGCAAACTCGGCCAATGACCACCGTTGTGGTAACTCCAAGGCCAGTTTTTTGGGTCAGAACCAGTTTTATTTTGCCATTCTTCGACATCCATATGAGGATGACAAATTCTCATAGGCATTTGAGCTATTAAATGCTGTCTATTATGTAAAACTAATCTAAATAAAGCTCTTTGTTCTGCAGGAGGTAATACTCCGAACATACATGCTAAAGAATTCCCTAAACTGTAAAATCGAAAGTCGGGTCTTCCTGTTCTTATGTTTCCTATTAAGTAGCCACCTCTATTTTCTAACCAATCTTGAAGCCATGAGGGAACTACTTGAGGTTGTACGTTAAATTCATTGAAGTGTTGATCATCTCCATACTGCTCAGTTGGCCTTCTTCTTAAAGTCTGCATTGTTTGGCTTGTAACCCAATAATGTTTTAAGAGAAAACTTCCTAAATCCTTGACCCATTGATTTGTAAGAATAAGTCTTTGGTCTAACAGTCTACTTACATGATCTGCTCGACTTAATTCCATTAAATTTATACAACTTTTTAAGCATCCATGCAGTAAAACTTCAACTTCTAAAGGCGCTCCCCATACATCCATAGGTCTGTCTATCATAAATGCACAATCTGGAACAAAAAGTACGGGAGTACCCTCAAAAGTTGGATGCAGAACTAGATCTAGTAAAAGTTGAATACCCCTCTGAACTCTTTGACTTTTTCCGAAAGCATAATCACCACTCTTATTAACATAATACCAACATAAAATTGGCCACCATAAACTTGCATCAGCAGAAGTTATCCTTCCTATTGATCTCTGACCATAGTCTCCAATGAGCTTTCCGTTTTCTTCAATGAAACTAGTGGGAAATACACCACGTGTTTGGTAATTAGTGCTCTGCAACTCAAGGCATACACTTAGGAATCTTTTGACAATTTCGTAACGTTTCTGGGTAATGAGGTAAATCATTACGGGAACGTTATCTCTTAAAAATATTTCTCCATAATTTAATTTTTTATTTTT
>QCBP01000033.1 GCA_003279055.1 Prochlorococcus sp. AG-347-I21
GCTTGGCTTTAACTTTAATTCGTGTTTGAAATAATATTTCTATAAATTTTTTTTTAATTTTGAAGTAATCAATACTTTTTTATTTCCTATACCCTCTAAATTTTACTTAACAACAAAGGTAATTTTTGAGAAAACTAAAGCAGTTAGAAAAAATTAACGGAAGGCTCGCAATGGGAGGCTTAATATATTTAGTTTTTACAAAATTAGTTTCCAACCGTGCCGACATATTAGACCAGCTCAAATCTTATTTAATTTAAGAAATGAATTAGAAGTATTTATTATCCAGGAATATTTCGTTCTATATAAGCGTCAGTTAAAGCTAAAATTAACCCCAATAATGTTGAAAATATAGCAATTTCAGTTGATTCCATTTTATTTTTGAATTACCCCTAGTTTGCTAAATAATTCAAAGTTCAGCAACAAAACTAATAACTTACTATAGTACGTTTATACTATTAGTTATTTATTATGGGCTCAGCCACTCCTGAGTTTCTTTTCGTTAGGCCTGGTGATTATGTCGCAATTAAAAAAGAAAATTGCCAAGATACCAAGGAAAAGGATGAAAATTATTGGGTCGGTCAAGTTATCGACTGTATTGGAGGAGCTAGAAATCCAAATTCATGGACCTTGTTTCAAGTTGCCAATATTGACAATGGAGAGATCACTATAATCAACGCCGATATTGTAGAAAAAATTTTGAAACCTTCTGGAAGTTAATCTTAATCAAACAAACTTCTTTCAGTATTACAAAAACAAAAGGGGAAATGAACGCTTTAAAGGAAATCACCCCAGTTCCAAGCAGGCAAGTCCATATACTTGATTCATAGGGCAGGGAGGTTGAATACCTTTATACATTCTGTAAGTTTTTGATATTTCCTCAAATCCCAAACTTGAAAAAAGATAATTTGCATAAGGGTTCAGATTAGAGCAATCCAATAAGATTTGAGCATCTAAATCACCAATTAACTCCCTTATTAATAATTCAGCAAGTGGTGGAGTATCCGCTAAAAGAGGGCCAATTCTCCAGCCTTGCTTATTGTCCTCCAATACACAAGGTCTTATCCTGCCAAATCCATGGCACATCCCATTATTATCGACAATTGCACTGACATTAGCATGAGAATTTTTCAACCAGTCATTTAGAAAATGTGGTCTGGGACTAGGTTCTCTTTGATCATCATAAATTAAGACTGCTTCAGAAGAAATTTTATTACCCGGGACAACTTTAAAAGAATGAAATTGATCTTTATAGAAATTTCTCAATGGCAAATCTTGAGAACCATTTAATTTCCATCGATTTGTAATGGAAGATTTTCTAAACCCCCACTTTGCGTAATCATTTAATCTATCTGGGGCAGCCTCAAGACCAATACAATCAACATTTTTCAAATATTCGAGGGCATGTTTCCATAATCTCACTCCATATCCCTTATTCCGGAATTCTTTTTTAACGATAAATAAACCTATAAAACCATACGAGGAATTATATTTTATACACGCAATAGAGCCTATAGGATTATTGTCTAGACAAGCTACCCATACCCCTTGTTTATCTGTATTTCTATAAATTGATAAATCATCCATGCCAGGAGAAAATCCTTCTAACCTTGCCCAGTTTGTGACTTCTGGTATTTCATTTATAGATATCAATCTAATTGAAAATTTTTCCCTCATAGAAATATACTAACCAAGAAAATTTTTAATTTTTAAAAGCAATATTAATAAATTTGATTATTTCTCATAAATCATTCGCTTTGATTTAACTGCCTAAAAACCTTAGTTATTTAAAATTTATCCTCTGATATATTTAATACTATTCAAAGGTAAAAAATGAAAATTTCTAATAAATTTCATTTAGAAGACATCTATAAATTAAAAAATACAGTTCTCACCGGTAAAACTGAAGATATAAAATGGCGGATACATCATATCAATATAGTTTCTAAACTTTTGGATGAAAATAAAAAAGAGATCATTAAATCACTTTTTGTTGATCTCGGCAAATCTGAAATTGAAGGGCTTTCAGAGATCCTTTTAGTGAAAGAAGAAATTTCACTTATAAAAAAGAAACTCAATTCTTGGATGCGACCAAAAAAGATTCATACCCCTTTTTATCTTTTTCCATCATCCTCCAAAGTTATTTATGAACCTCTTGGGTGTGTCTTAATTCTTGGTCCCTATAATTATCCATTACTTTATATTTTAAAGCCATTGGTAAATATTTTCTCAGCAGGAAATACTGCAGTTATAAAACCATCAGAGAAATGTCCTGCGACCTCAAAGCTTATTAAAAAGCTTACTTCCGAATATTTCCGTAAAGATGTCCTAATGACAGTAGAGGGTGATAATAAACAATCCATAAAATTAATTGAACAAAATTTTGACCATATTTTTTTTACAGGAAGTACTGAAACAGGAAAATCTATAATGAAATTAGCTTCAAAAAACTTAACTCCATTAACTCTTGAGTTAAGCGGAACAAATCCTGTAATTGTTTTCAAGAATGCAAATTTAGAAGTGGCCGCAAAAAGAATTGTTTGGGGTAAATTTTTTAATTCTGGTCAGTCCTGCATGGCTCCGAATCATATCTTTGTGGATAAAGAAATTGAAAATATTTTTATAGAAAAATTAAAGAAATACATAGTAAGTTTTTACGGAGATAATCCAATTATTTCCGAAAACCTATCAAAATTGGAGAAAAAACAATTTACATCAACTATAAAAATTCTCAAACAATATGAAGAAGAAAAAAGAATTTTATTTGGGGGGACTTTTAGTAAAAAAAAGTTGAAAATATCTCCTACAATTTTGAGAACTAAATTAAATGAAACAGATATTTTGCAGAAAGAATTATTCAGTTCACTACTTCCTGTAGTCGGAATTAATGATAAGGAATCAGCTTTAAAACAGATTAGTCAAACATCAAAACCCTTAGCAATCTACTTATTTGGAGGCAATAAAAAAATTCATAATCATATTTCAAAAGTCACCAGCTCAGGAACAATTTGTATAAATGATGTGATGTTACCAGTCCTTATTCCAAATTTACCGTTTGGAGGCGTTGGGCAAAGTGGTATTGGTAAATTTCATGGAGAAGAAGGTTTTCGAAATTTTTCAAATCAAAAATCTATTACTTTTAAAGGTTTTTTATTTGATTCAAATCTGCGTTATCCCCCCTATGAAAGAGTAAAGAAATTTTTAAAGTTTATTTTTCAGGTTTAAATTACTTAAATTGTTTTCAAAAACCTAGCGATTTTAAATTTAAATATTATCTTTAAATAAATAGTGAGTTTTATGAAATTTGCATTTTTAGTAATTGCCATATTGATTAATTTTTTTAATCACTCATTGATAAAATCAGAAGAAAAAATATTTTCATCAAAAAATAAAATTCAGAATA
>QCBP01000034.1 GCA_003279055.1 Prochlorococcus sp. AG-347-I21
GTGGAGTGAATAATGGAGAAGGGTTTTGGATTGTGGGAATAAAAAATTGCGATGAAAATATCCTTGAGGATGAAAATCTTTTAGATTGCCATAGAAAAGAATTAATAGGTAATGAATCAGCAAAAGATATTCTTTTAGCTATAAATTTAAACGTAAATAATTTATTAAATGAACTAAGCAACAAAAATTATTTAATCGCAAAACCTTCAATGGGGATTCCATTTGATATCCCTTTAGAAATCTTGGAAAATATTTTTGATTTTTGGCTAGATATTTATAAAAATCATGAAGCCTGGGAAGCTTGTTTAGGACTTCTTAAAGTTAGAAAAAGGATTCCCCTAACGAACCTAATTGAAAGCGAAAGTTTAAAGGGTAACTCAAAAAAATGGGCTATAAAAATTGAAACTCTACATACTTATGTTCCTTCTTCACTTAGAATTGAAAAATTAAATGATCCCATGTGGGAATAAATTTATCTTAAAATACTAAAAATATTTACTTCGTTGGATATTTGAGTAAAAATAAAATAACTAATAATTAAAAAATGAATAAACCATATTCTTTTAGTATCGATCAAATGAACGGGATAGTTGAGGATACATACGCCAAGATAATAAATGAATGTGAATATTTAAAAAAAAATACTAATTGTCCAAATGAGCAAGTAGTAGCACTTTTAAGTGTAATTGCTTCAAATTACGCTACTACAACAGAAAAAAACGAAAATTAAGATGATAAGTTATTTTACTTGGAGCGAATTTGATAAGAGCGTAGAAGAAATAGCTGATAAATGTAGGTTTAAGGAGTTTTCTGGCATATATGGAGTTCCTCGGGGTGGATTATGTCTTGCTGTAGCACTAAGCCATAAATTAAAAATTGAATTAATTTCAAAACCAATAAAAAATTCATTAATAGTAGATGATGTTTATGAAACTGGTCTTACATTAACGACCTTCAAAGATATTGAAGGAGCAGTATTTTTTGTATTATTTAGTAAAATTAAACCTACATGGTGGAATACAGTATTTATATCAAAAAAAAGCCAATGGATAGTTTTCCCTTGGGAAAATACTTTAGATTCAAAAAGTGACCGCGAAGAGTACATCAAAAAAAGAGGTTTAAGTTGAGAAAGAAATTATATTTGGCAAATCCATATGGATTTTCAAAACAAACTAAAACTCTCTTACATGAATTTATGGAAATCTTCAATGATTTAAATGTAGAAGTATTTGAACCTTTTGAAAGGGCAAAACCATTAATAAAACAAAAAAGTGAATGGGCATATGACGTAGCAAGAAGTAATTTTCATGATTTAAAAGAATGTGATTGTATTTTTGCGATTGTTAATGGAAATCCACCAGATGAAGGTGTAATGATTGAATTGGGTATCGCAATTGCTCTAAAAAAGGAAATCTTTTTATTCAGAGATGATTTTAGAAATTGTTCCGATAGCGATCAATACCCATTAAATCTAATGTTATTTCTTGGACTTCCTAAAGATGATTGGGAAAAATATTATTTTCAATCATTACAAGATATCAAAAGTAATAAAAAAAGATTTGTTGAGTGGGCAATAAAATAAGCTATATAAACCATCAATTCTTGATTTGAAGTTTGAATTTTAATTTTATCTACCGAGGTGCTAGAATAATCTTTATTTAGAAAATTTTGACACAGGTAACAGTTGGAGAGAATGAGGGAATTGAGTCAGCCCTCAGAAGATTTAAAAGACAAGTATCTAAATCTGGAATCTTTGCAGATTTAAAAAGACTTAGGCATCACGAAACTCCCATTGAAAAATACAAAAGAAAGTTACAACAGAGGAGAAAAGCAAGAAGAAGATAATTTCCTATAACTTAAAAGGTTTTTGTGTATTTTTAATATTATTTTTTATATAGGTTAAAAAAAATTTAACTATTTAAGCTCCTTAAGCTTCTTAACAAGATTTATCCCGACTCCTGACACAGCAAGAAGATCTTTTTCATCTGCAGCGATAACTGCCTTTGTTGTTTTAAATCCAGCCTCATACAAAGCTTTTGCACATTTTGCTCCAACACCTGGAAGTGTAGTCAAAGTTTCAACATTTTTCTTAGAATTAACTGCTTTGGTTTTTGACTTTGTTTTTGTTTTTGTTTTTGTTTTTGCAGACTTTGCTGCTTTTTTTTCTTTCTTTAAAGGAGTTTCAGGAGTTACTGCACTTTTAAATAAAATTGATTTTAGTTTGCTGAGAAATTTAGAAATCATTGCAATATATAAGTAATAAAATTAGCTCTTCAATTTAATATTATCAAATTCCAGAGGAATTAATAACTAGACAATAATTAATTGAATAAAAATAATTTATTTACAATTATATAAAGACACACATTTAATATTTATGCAAGCTTACAAGCCATTGCAAGGTATTCTAAATTATTTTAAAAACTAAAAAAGATAAAATGTATATTCTAAATTTAAAGATATTTATTAATAGTAAAGTTAAAATCTTATTAAAGAACAGATAATAAAAATGAAGCTTATTTTTATAAGTGGACCTTCGGGAAGCGGGAAAACAACTTTATCAAATCAAATAATTAAAAAAAATAAAAATGGTATTGTATTAAGTACTGACAATTACTATAAGACAGGGTTAATAAGTAAATTACTAACAAAATTTGTAGAAGGTTTTTTTGATAGAAGTATTAGTTTTAATAACAAACTATTCAAAAAAGATTTTGATTTTATTTATAAGAATGGAATTTCAACCTGTGATCGTTATTATAATTTCGAAAAGAAATCAATTACAAATATCATAAACGAAACAAATAATATTAGTTTTTTAATTGTTGAGGGTATATTTGCTAGAGAATTCTCACATACTTTAAATAATAAGGATTATATATTTATAGAAATAAAAACTAAAAAAAATGAATGCATGAAAAGAGTTGTCCAAAGAGATATCAAAGAAAGGGGGAAGGATAAAAAACAAGCTGAGAATGATTTCTTAAAATCATGGAGCATTTATCACGAAAAATTCAAACCTAATAGCATAAAGAATAATACAAATAAATTCATTATTGAAAAAAGCACTGATATAGATCACATTATGAAAAAATTATTTAATTAAGTCTTTAATTTTTTCTCTAATATTAAGGCACTTAAAATTGAGCCTTCAATTCTGCCAAAACCATCTCCTTCAAACCAGTCTCCGCAAAATCCAATTCTAGAATTTCTACTAAATTGTAAAGATAATGGTACGGCAAGGCCAGAAG
>QCBP01000035.1 GCA_003279055.1 Prochlorococcus sp. AG-347-I21
TTGACTTTTCTGTATGTATGATATTTGATTAAGAATCAGAAAGTGATAATTCTTGTAATCTTGTATATAAAGCAATTTCTTCATCGTTAATATCAGCAGGTATTACTACCAAAATTTCTACATATTGATCACCTACATTATCTTCGAATGTTAAACCCCTACCTTTTAAACGTAGCATTCTTCCAGTAGATGATTTTGGTGGCACTTGAAGTGTGACATTTCCATCTAGGGTAGGAACCTCTACTGCACAACCAAGAAGAGCATCATGAGGAAATAACTCTAATTTATAAAGAACTCTTAAACCATCAATTCTTAAACCACTTTCCGTTTGAACCTTTAATTGTAGATAATGATCTTTACCTCCTCTTGCAATTTTTTCTAGTCTTAATCGCCATCCATCTCCAGCGAAAGGAGGTGTATCAACTTCTACTACGGTTTCATCTTCAAGCTCTATTAAAATTGAAGATCCATGTAAGGCCTCATCAGGAGTTAATTCAATAACTGTTTCAATATCGTGGTCTACTTTAACTGGAGGCGGCTCTTCTGGAGAGGTTGTTGGATAATCATGATTATTAAATTCATCATTATTTGTATTTATCGATTCATCATCAAATGATTCTTCATCATATTCCTCGAAATTCTTTGGTGAATATTCATATCCAAATAATGAATCAAGATAATCATGAAATTCAGGAAAACCTTTCTCGAAATTATTATTTTCCTTATCATTCTGGTTTTTTTCATCCCAACTATTTTTTCTTACATTAGGATCACGTAGATATTCGTATGCTTCGTTAATTAATTTAAATCTTTCTTCCGCATTAATATCATTTTTATTTAAATCTGGATGCCATTTTCGTGCTTCTCTTCGAAAGGCCTTCTTAAGTTCTTTATCATCGAAATCAGAGGATAAACCCAAAATCGACAAATAGTCTTTTTTAGAGGAAGTAGTCATTGTCCCATGGATCATCGTCCCTAGAATTACCATACCTCGAATTTCTATAATTTCTATTCATTTGATTATCCCAAGGATCATCATCCCAATAATCATCTGAGAAGAGTTCATCCTTTAATGATCCAAATGTATTTTTAATGCTTTGTAAGGGATTACTATCAGTTTTCTTTTCTGAGGCAAATTTTCTGTTTAAGCCGAATAATGCTTCTTGTAGAGCACTTACTGAAATTTCTAATTCTTGAGGATCATCATCATCTATATAATCCTCAACATCTTGAATGGCTAATTCAACAGCTCGTTGTTGCCTCTCAGCCCCATAAGGTCCAAATTCTAATGAAGCATCCCTAAGTCTTCTCTCAGCTTGTGCAATAAGAGTTAAAGCACTGTTTTTTCTATCAATTACAGATCTTCTCTTCCTATCTTCATTAGCTTTTGCTTTAGCTTCTTCAATTATCGAATTTATTTCTTGCTCATTTAAATTTGAACCTCCAGAAATTGTAACTGTTTGCTTTCTTCCAGTTGTTCTATCAGTTGCACTTACTTCTAAAAGACCATTAGCATCTATATCAAATGCCACTTGGACTTGAGGTATTCCCCTTGGAGCTGGAGGTATTCCCGATAGTCTAAATTTACCAAGTGATTTATTTTCAGAGGCTAAAGGCCTTTCTCCTTGACGTACTTGAACAACGACTGATGATTGATTAGCTTCAGACGTACTAAAAACATCAGATTGTCTTACTGGTATTGGCGTATTTCGAGGGATGAGCACTTTCATAAGACCACCAATAGTTTCTAAGCCTAAAGATAAGGGAGTAACGTCATTTAGTAGTAAATCTTGTAAATCACCACTAATAATTCCGGATTGTATCGCAGCTCCAACTGCTACAACTTCATCAGGATTAACTGATTGACAAGGATCATTTGGAACAAGGGTCTTCACTAATTGTTGAACCATTGGAATTCTTGTGCTGCCTCCAACAAGAACTACCTCATTAATATCTTCAGCGCTCCACCCAGAATCATCTAAGGCTATTTGCACAGGTTCTAATAATCTATCTAATAAATCTTGTGATAATGATTCAAATATTTTTCTATCTAAGGTTTCTTCAATATGTAATGGCCCTTCCTTACTTGTTGTGATAAATGGCAAAGATATTTTTGTTTTTTGTAATCCTGACAATTCACATTTAGCTTTTTCAGCAGCCTCAGTTAATCTCTGTAAAGCTTGTCTATCCCTTCTTAGGTCAATATCATGTTTAGCAAGAAATTTTTCTGCTAGCCAATCAACTATTTTTGAATCAAAATTATTTCCTCCTAGCTGTGTATCACCACAAGTGGCTTTCACATCAAATACACCATTAGAAATTTTTAATAATGAAACATCAAATGTTCCTCCTCCTAAATCAAAAACCAAAACATTATTAGAAGAACTTTTTTCAAAACCATAAGCTAAAGCAGCAGCAGTAGGTTCATTTAGAATTCTATCTACTTTAATACCAGCTAATATTGCAGAATCCTTTGTAGCTTGCCTTTGAGATTCATTAAAGTAAGCAGGGACTGTAATAACTGCAGAGTCAACAGTATCTCCAAGATAAGTTTCAGCATCATTAATTAATTTTCTAATCAATGAGCTCACTAATTCTTCTGGTGCATACTCTCTTTCTGTATTTGGACTAAGAACCCTAACGCTTCCATTGTTATTAGCCTTTACGTTATAAGGAACAGAAATACTATTCTCATCTAATTCATCCCAGTCACTACCAATAAATCTTTTTAGGTTATAAAAGGTATTCTTAGGATTTAGAACAAGTTGTCTTCTCGCTTGGTCTCCTATTACTATTTCCTTATCTTTTGTAAATCCAACAATTGAAGGTGTAGTTCTAGATCCCTCAGAATTTGCAATAACAATTGGACGACCAGCTTCTATAACTCCGACTACAGAGTTAGTAGTACCTAAATCAATTCCAACTATTTGCCCCATGATTTTAGATTGCTAAATTAAAG
>QCBP01000036.1 GCA_003279055.1 Prochlorococcus sp. AG-347-I21
AGGTTGTGGTTGTGTTTGTCCTTGCGAATGTACAGATTGTGAAGAATGTTCACCATGCAAAGATCATTAATTTAAATAGAAAAATGAATTCTAAAAATTTTTTTCATAAGAACTTAAAAGTCTCTTTAATAATCTTCCCTGTATATTTGTTTTTTATTAGTATCTATAATCCAGTATTTGCTCATCATCCATTTGGTATGGGTGAGAGTTCCACATTAACTTCCTGGCAGGGATTTATCAGTGGTATTGGTCATCCCTTATTAGGTCCAGACCATCTCCTTTTTATTTTGGCAATAAGTCTTATTGGATTGAGATTCCCAAAAAAATGGATATTACCTTTATTAGGTTTTGGTTTAATTGGAAGTGCTATTGCGCAAATTTTGTCATTGCCAGAATTTATGATTCCCTACGCAGAAGCATTAGTATCTTTAAGCTTAGTTTTAGAAAGTTTGATAATTTTGGGCTATTTACCTAGCTCATTACTTTTACCCATGATCTCTTTGCATGGTTACTTGATAGGAGGTGCAATTATTGGTGCTGAGCAAAGTCCTCTATTAAGTTACTTTTTAGGAATATTTATAGGGCAAGGATCTTTGCTCTTAATAGTCCTATACTTATCAGAGCATATTGGAAAAATTTTAAAGAATAAAAATTTGGTTTCGGGAATTTTAATCGGTATTGGAGCAGCCTTTTCATGGGTCGCACTTATTGATTAAGCACTTATTGATTAATAAGTGTTCTAAAATTTTTTGGGAACAACCTAATTGATGGAATTGTCAATAAAAGGCACTAGATAAGTAAGTGACGACCGCAACAACTGTATCCTAGCTACCCCTCTAGCTACCTTTTCTTAATGTGAGACAACAAATAATAAAAAAGCGAGTTGAGAGACTCGCTAGTATGACTTGATTTTTTAGAGTCGGGGCGACAGGATTCGAACCTGCGACCTAGTGCTCCCAAAGCACTATGACTCTTCTAGTGAGACAAAGGGATCTAAGCTATAACTGAAGTCATACTCTGCATAAGACTGCACGAGACTGCACACTTTTGCCTTACTCAGTTGAAAATCCACGGAAATCCGTGGACAATAGGTAGAGCACTCGGTCATTAAATGCCACAATCAAACAATTGGGTAAAAACATTAAGAAGGGCAATAAAGGAATCTATTGGATCTGGTTGGACAGTAGAAAATGATAGAGGGAATATGCGTTTAATATATGGAACTAAGACAACTGGAAGAAAATCTATAAACCTTCCTTACTTATGGGAAGAGAATCAAATGATTGAAGCATTGAAGTTTATAGAAGAAGGAGCAAACACTTATTTAGAAAATAATGGAAAGATCCTTTTAAAGACCGCTTTTAAATATGCAAGAAACTCTTCTTCGGAAGTCAAACTTGATTGGGAAGGGGCTTTTGTTAGATATAGAAAAGAAAGATCAGATATTAAAGAAAACACTTGGAATAAAAAGCATCTTCCTGTTTTAGAGGGAGTTATGTTCTATATGAATAGAGCAAATCATAGACCGCAAAATGCTAGAGCTTTATATAAAAAGGTAATTAATGAATATAAGCATGGACAATACAATCAATTAGTTGGTTGGCCACCTGACAAGGCAACAATAAGAAGGCATATGAGATTAGCTTTTAATAGTTTTTTAGATTATTGCTGCAACTATGAAGATTTCCCTTCTTATTGGAGACCAAATTATGGAAATTTCAAAGATAATAATGAAGAAAAAAATATAGCTAAAAAGAAAGATATTGGTTATCCATTAACAGATGCCCAGATTGGAAGATTAGTAGATAACTTTATTGACCAACCACAAGCCCAAAGATGGAAGTTTGCTGCTCAACTTTGTTCAGTTTATGGATTAAGACCAGAAGAACTTAATCATCTGGTTCTCAGAAATAACAAGACAGAACTTTGGTGTATATACCAAAAAGTAAATTCTAATTTTAAAGAAAGACAACTATTGCCTTTATTGGTTAGAGATGTAGATGGAGAACCTTTTGATTGGAACTACAACTTAGTGCAAAGGTTGGCAGCGGGAGAAGAACTGCCAAAAATTCCTCTAGGTAATGGCGGTCAAAACTTTGGAGAATATCTTAGGAGGAAGAGCATTAGAAAGACTTGGTTGTCTATTTGTGCAGAAGCAGAAGCAGAAGGACAAAAGTGCAAACCATATTCCTTCCGTCATAGATACGCATATGTTGCTCACACTAGACCTATGGAAGATGGAACAATGCGAGCACCTAAACAAATTGCTGATGCAATGGGGCATGATCTACAAACACACCTAGAAAGTTACGCTAGATTTATGACCAAAGATCTTAAAAAGGCTTTTGATTTGGCAGAAGTATGAGCACTTATTTAGAAGAAAGAATTCAATGGTATGAAGAAAATATTACTTTATAAATAATATTTTGGAAGACTTAGAAATATTTACTAAATAAAGCATCAAAGGAACTTCTACTAGTACCCCAACTATAGTGGCTAAAGCAGCTCCTGAATTAATCCCAAAAAGAGTTATCGATACAGCTAC
>QCBP01000037.1 GCA_003279055.1 Prochlorococcus sp. AG-347-I21
TTCTGATACGATTTTTCTTTATTTTTTGAATATTGATGATAAAGACTATAGTGATAGGTCACATTAAATTCATTATAGTTTTTAGATATATATTTAACAGTTGAATTAAATAAATCCTTCTTTATAAGTCCTTTACATGGAATATTGATATTTTTTATATTATTTAATTTGCAGAAATTAAGTTTATTGTCTAACTGAGAGATATTTTTAAATGATAATTCAAATCTTATATTATTATTCATTATTGTGTAGTCATATTTAATCACTCAACATATTAACGAAAACAAGCATCTGCTACGATTCTTATTTTTGAGGTAGTCTTTTTATTCTTAGATTTTAGAAAATAACTGGGGGAAATTTCTAATACAGCTTTTAAAGAAATTTTATCTTCTGCAGATTTTGCAATAATTTGATTAAAACATTTCCAGTTTTCTGGTATTACTAAACCTGGCCATGATAAGTAAAGACCTACAAAAATCCCTAAAAGTAAAAATAAAAAAAACCTCATAACAAATAAATTTTTTAATTTATTAATTAATATAAAAACAATAGTTAAATTGTATTGGAAAATAATTAATAAATTATTTCCTTTCTTCTTATCGCAGATATTTAATTCATGAAAGATTTTCATGAACTTGAGAGGTTAGAATAACAAAAAAGTATTATTTTAGAATATGGCAAGCCAAGATTATCTAATTGCAATAGCTTTAATTGAGCAAAACTTAGTTAGAGCAATGCCTCTTGGAGGTAAAGAAATTAAAGATAATTTAGAGGAATTAGAAAATTTCAAGAAACTTGGAGAAGAGGTAATTTTAAATCTTCTAATGAGAGTGTTTCAAAGAAGTGATGAAGGTGCATTAAAAAGGGCTTCTGAAGAAAAAGCTTTGCTCCTTGTTCATATGCATCCTAAAAGAATGCAGAAAGAGCTTCCATTCATTAAATCTGAATGGATAAGAGATGGAGATACACAACAGTTTCTAAAATACCTTGGCAATCTCTCAAAAGAAGTATGGACAGCATCTTTCGTAAAATACAAAGGGATTGAATTTACTTCTATCTCGAAGAATGATGAGATCTGAAATATAGTAAAAATATTTTCTTTTCAAAGAATTTCTTTCTTTACAATATTATTTTCCCTTGTAACTTTAAAGCAGTTTCTACCATTACCAAAATCAATTGAGGAATAGTCAAAATCATTTTTAATATGCAGGGCACAATTGCCCTCAATACATATACAAGATTTAATAATTTCTCTCTGAATAACATCATTAACGTAAGGTTCCCTCTCTTTCTCTTCATCAAAATGCGGGCAGGCAATACCTTCAACTATACCTAAGCAATCAATTATGGCTAATTCTTTAGCATAAGAATCAGTTATACCTTTATCAAACCAACAAATAGCCCCAGCACTTACACCACTCATTACAATTCCTTTTTCATAAGCATTTCGCAAAATTTTATGTAAATTCCATTCTCTCCAAACAGCTAACATGCTTTTTGTATTTCCTCCGCCAACATAAATGATGTCTTGAGTTAAAACTTTCTCTTCTAAGTTTTCTGTTCTAGAGAAGAAATCAATATGGCTTGTTATACAATCAAGTTTAGAAAATGCTCTATAAAAATTTAGTTTGTACAAACTACTATCACCAGATGCTGTTGGAATAAAGCAAATCTTAGGTCTTTTTTTATTACTTAAAGAAACTATATATTTTTCAATTTCAAGAGAGCCTAATGAACGTCCAAACCCACCTCCCCCAATTGCCACTATATTTTTACTAAGCATATTAAATAATAGATTTGTATATGAATTTAAGACAAATTACCATTAAAGATCAACTGGAATTAAAGAAGGTTTATTTTGATTCAATCCAATCTTTAGATGAAAAAATTTATAGTCAAGAACAAAAAAGAGCCTGGTCAAGCCAAGCTTGGAATAACCCAAATTTTGATCAGTCTATAATTAAAGGAAAAGGATGGCTTATAAGTAAACAAGGAATTATTATTGCTTTTGCTATAAGGTATCCCACCGATAGAATTGCACTATTTTACTGTAAAGGTAAATTCCAAAGAAAAGGCTACGGCTCTAAGTTACTGTATAAATTAGAAGATGAAGCAAAGAAAGAAGGTTTAGACTCTCTTTATACTGAAGCGAGCTTAATAAGTTATGAATTATTTCTTAAAAATGAATGGAAAATTATACGTAAAGAAAAAGTAACTATAAACAACATTTTTTTTGAAAGATATAAAATGACAAAAATTATAAAAAATTAATTAATAATGTATGGCAAAAGCAAGGGATTAATTCTGATTCAAAGGGTTCTAATTTGGGCATTATACTTTTTTTCAGGATTTATACTTTATTCATACAAAGGGTTTTTGCCTTCGATATTAATTACTTTCTCAAGAATTATTTATC
>QCBP01000038.1 GCA_003279055.1 Prochlorococcus sp. AG-347-I21
ACAACAATAAAAAACTTTAATTGATGGTTTTATCATATCTAAACTATTTCTTATGAAACCTTAAGTAACCAAATTTAATAAGGAATCAATTATTACTAAATACAAAATATTTTCAAAAATTTATATAAGATTCAATAGGAAAATCTAGTTTTAATCTCCCTTCTAGTTTTATTAATTCAACCACAACTAAAAGTCCAGTAACTTCTTTATTTTTACTTTGTAGTATCTTTGAAACACAATTGACTGTACCTCCCGTTGCCAATAAATCATCGACTATTGCGAATGAATTATATTTTTGTATGGCTTTTTTTTGTATGGATAATGAACTTTCTCCATACTCTAAACTATAATTTTTTTCACAAATTTCTCCTGGAAGTTTTCCAGGTTTTCTTGCTACAACCATAGGCTTAGAAGCTTGCAAAGAGATCGCAGATCCAAAGATAAAGCCTCTTGCATCTATAGCAATTATTGCCTCAGCATTTTTTATAATTTGACTAGATGACATTTTCAATATGAGTTCCTTAAATACCTCCGGCTCATGCATAATTCCAAGAACATCTTTGAAATCAATCCCCTTTTCGGGAAAATCTTTATATGTCTCAATTAATTCATTAAGATTTTTAATTCTCATTATTAATAGTTTTAGCTTTAGTAATTAATATAATTAATTTATTGATTCTAGCTATAAGGGATTTTTTCTCTTAATCCTCTCAAAAAAATTTACTTAAGTTGTTTTAGTAAATACCATTTTGAAGCTCTTAATAAATGTCTTTCAGAAACAAAGGTCTCATCACGGAGCTAGGTTCTTATATTAGTAATAAATGCCAGTCTCTTTAAGGCAGATTTAAAGCGAGCAAATTTGTCTATTGCAGACTTAACAGAAGCAGATTTGAATAAAGCCGATTTAAGTTATGCGAATCTTAGGAATGCAAAACTTAAAAATGCTAACTTATCTAATTCAAATCTATATGGTATTTCAAGAACTAAAGTAGCTTCTTGTCCTGTTCTATTACCTACTGGATGGGTATGTAATAGTGAGAACTATTTAGAGAAATTCTAAAGTTAAAATTTTTTATTATCAAATTTAATTTTTTTATGTTCCTTAAATTTTAATAATTTTTTTTCCTTCACTTTCTTAGCAGTCCAAAATTCAATATCAAACCCTCAACTTCTTCAATAATCATTTACTTACAAGGATAAAAGGTTTAGGTATCTAGCTCGTTTATAATAAGATCACTAAATTGAAAAACTAAATATTTAATTTTTTGCATAATGAAAGGTTTTGGTGATCTTTATAAATCAAATATTAAAAGTTCTAAAAAGACTAACCCTTTTAAAGAACAAAAAATTAATCAAGCAATTCAGTTACATCTAAAAGGAAATATTCCAGAAGCATCAAAATATTACCAACAGCTGATAAATAAAGGTTGTAATGATCACAGAGTATTTTCTAATTATGGAGTAATTTTACAAGGTTTAGGTAAATTAAAAGAAGCACAATTTTCGTACCAAAAAGCAATTGAACTCAATCCTAATTATGCTGATGCATATTCAAATCTGGGAAACATATTGAGAGAATTTGGCAAATTACAAGAAGCAGAAATATTTACTCGCAAAGCAATCAAACTCAATAGTAATTACGCTGATGCCCATTTAAATCTAGGGAATATTCTGCTAGATCTTGGCAAAATACAAGAATTAATTCTTTTATCAAAAGCAACTCTTTTATCAGACTCAATTAATCAAGGATATAAGTTATTCGCTTCACTACGAATCACAATTGCGCATTTACTACTTCAAAATTTTCCTGAAACACTAATAAACATAAACAAAACTAAAAATTTAATAAATCGAGGAGCAATCGATTTTATTAAAGATGAAAAAAATAGGAAGTATGCATCTACATTTTACAAATTTATTATTTCACTCTACCCTCTTCTTGAGAAAGATAATAAAAATACTTATTCAAAAATACCTCATTTTGGGGAAAGTCATTGTTTTTCTTTTGCTCATCAAACTCTATCTATATCTTCACAAATAAAAATGATTCAACCCGTCCTTATTACAGGAGGGAAAGCGTGGCATTTTGCCAACAAAAAGCAAAATCAATGGAAAGACTCTTTTAAGAGGCAAATAGAAAATCACACTTACAGCAATCAGGCCTTAATTTCTTTTGGGGAAATAGACTGTAGGAAAGACGAAGGTATAATTAATTACATACTCAAGAACAATAAAAATATTGCTGAAGTATGTGAAAACACCATTAAAGGTTACCTGGATTATATGGAGGAAAATTTATCTCCCCATTACTCACAAAGATATTACTTTGGTGTTCCAGCACCAACAATAGAAGAAGAATTATCAGACAAATTAGATGTCAATCGAATTAAAAT
>QCBP01000039.1 GCA_003279055.1 Prochlorococcus sp. AG-347-I21
TGATATTGTTTTGCTGCCGCCTCAATATTTCCCTCTAAATGATATTGAAAAGCTTGATTAATTAGTTCCTCTCTCAAGAGTTCATTATTTTTAATGTTTTCTCCTGAATTTCCCCGATTCACTTTAACCTATAGAATTTTATACATACTTTTTTATAACAGTCTTTGTTTATTTTTAATTTTATGAATTTATATTTAAATTGTTGTAAGGTTAGAAAAATTAATCGTCTCAAAATTTTTTTAAAGGATGATAATTTATTTTTTATTTAATAAATGAAAAAAAATTTTTCCAATAAAAAGAACACAAATATCTCTGGAGATGATCAAAAAAATCTTGAAATAATAAAAGAATTAAGCAATTCTTCAAATAACAAAATCAAAGAAAAAAATGCACTTAATTTTATTAACTTAGGAAATTATAAAAAAGCAGAAGAAATTTACATATCATTCATTAAAGAAGGTACTGATAATCATATTATTTATGGAAATTTAGCTGCAATTTATTTATTAACAGGGCAATTAGATAAGACACTAGATTTACTCAAAAAAGCAATAGAGTTAAGACCTGATTACGTTGATGCCTATAATAATCTAGGTGTAGTTTTACTAAATAAAGGGAATTTCGATGATGCAATTGCTTCTTGTAAAAAAGCCTTAGAGTTCAAGCCTGATTATTCGGATGCCCATTTTAATTTAGGTAATATTTATAACAAAAAAGGTGAAATTGATAAAGCAATTTTCTCCTATAAAAAGGCTTTAAAGTATAAGCCTAATCTACCGAATGCTTGTTATAGTCTTGGAATCTTACTCAAAGACAAGGGTAAATTTCAACAAGCAATTTTATATTTTAAAGAAGCCATAAAATATAAATTTAGAAATGCAGAATCATATTATAATTTGGGTAATATTTATTATATTTTAGGTAATATCAATGAAGCAATATTATTTTATCAAAAGGCTTTAAATTATAAACCTGATTTCCCAGAGACTCTTAATAATCTAGGAAATTTATTATTTGAAAAAAATCAAATTAAAAAAGCAATTTTCTATTACAAGAAAGCTTTAAAATTAGAACCTAATTTCCCAAATGCTTATTATAACCTAGGTAATTTGTTTAAAGCAGCGGGGGATATTGATAAAGCTATATTTTATTACAAAGAAGCTATAAAATATAAAATTGATTTTACTGACGCTCATATAAATTTAGGAAATTCATTTCATGAGAAGGGGGATTTTGAAAAAGCTATTTATTCATTCCATAAATCTACAAGTTATAAATCTAATTCTGCAGAGGCACATTATAATTTAAGTCTTTCTCTTTTAATATCAGGTCAATACAAAGAGGGCTGGTTGGAATATGAATATAGATTTAAGAAAGCAGAACCTCTTCTCCCAAATGCCACACCAAATATTGAAAAATTAAATAAAGATAATTTTAAAACTAAAGGTAAATTATTGGTTGTTAGCGAACAAGGTATTGGAGATGTTTTTCAATTTATGAGATATATTCCTTATCTCAAAAAACAGGATTTTGAAGTTTCATTTTGTGTCCCTGAAAAATTACACGAACTTATCAAAGCTTCTAATATTTCTAAAAAACTGCTTACTCCTGAAGAGGGTAATAAAGTTAAGGAAGGTAAGTGGATACCATTGATGTCTCTGCCACTATTACTAGATATAAATCCAAGTAATCCAATAATTGTAGATCCTTATATAAATTCTCCCAAAAAACTTAACGATAAATGGAAAAAAATTCTTGCTAAAGAAAAATCAGCAATTATAGGTATTAATTGGCAAGGTAATCCCAATGCAGAGAAAAGTCATTTAAAAGGACGTTCTATACCTTTGAAATATTTTTCTAAACTAACGGAAGATAATGACTTTAAATTTCTTTCTCTGCAAAAGGGATTTGGTTCTGAACAATTAGAAAATTGCTTATTTAAGGATAGTTTTGTTTCCTGTCAAGATGAAGTAAATCAAATTTGGGATTTCCTTGAGACTGCTGCTATCATTTCCAATTGTGATTTAATTATCACCTCAGATACTTCTGTGGCTCACCTTGCTGCAGGACTTGGCAAACCTACATGGTGTCTTTTGCATTCTGTGCCTGACTG
>QCBP01000040.1 GCA_003279055.1 Prochlorococcus sp. AG-347-I21
ATATTTGCTAAAAAGAAATTTAAAGAATTCATCATCAAACCATTTAATATATTTATAGCAAGACTATTGATGTGCCAATTCGTAAAGAATCACTTAAAAAATGTTTAAACACAATAAATTTTTATAGCAATCAAAATTGATATTATAAATCGTATATAAAATTATTTTTTAATTAGCTCAAAGTAACCATTTTTATTTAATAAGTACTTATCAAACCAAAGGGTTAATAGATTGTCTAATCCTATTCCATTCATTTTATTTATTTGCGAAGTCTTATAGTCTGAGAGTGCAAGCAATAAATACGGAAAAATCATATCAGAAACCCCTTTTGGCAGTTTTTCTAAAGGTACTCCATGCGCTCGATCCCATAAAATTTGCATATCCTGAGAGAACAAAGAACTCCAATAACTAAAATTACAATATAACTTGTCTGGAGGGAGTAGATTTACAGATAAAACTGGGAGAGATGAATTCATAGGAATAAATATTTTATGGATAAATTTTATTTAGGTTTTTGAAATGGCAATAAATAATTTCTAATAAGAAGATCCCCTATAAATACAAATCAAATTTAGCGCACAGTACATCACTATGCAACACTTATTAGGTATCATATTTTTCTGTCATTTCCTGAAATTTAAGGAATGTTAAAAACTTTTTATAAGTTTTCAAGTCAAAAGTCTCTTTTTTTACTTCATTAAAATGAGAGGAATTACTTGGATTAAGATGATTTAATAATTTAAAATTGATTGAGGGTTCTGATTTATCTAAAAAGTCAGCAGAATTATCAGAGGAGTTTTGTGAATAATTTTCATACAAGTTAAATGATGTGCTTGCTTTACCATCATTTTTATTAAATATGCCCCTTATAGTAAGTGCTTCTTCTACTAAAATACTTATTATTTTTGAATTACTTAAATTATTCTCGATGCTCAATTTATCAATTATTCTCATAACATCTTCTCTAGGGATAAAACCAACTCTTTTTTTCTTGGTAGGCATTTATAAATTAATTAAGGTTCAGCACTTGACTGTAATAAGTGTTGCACTATATTCATTATAAGTCAATTAAATTCTAATGATTTTACCAACAACTTTATTTTTAGGAGCCCTTGGATATCTTTTCTACACCTCAAAAAAAGAACTTTCGCTAGATCAACTTGACCCTAAAGAAAAAGAAAATGATGATTTGTATAAAGATTTAGAGGATCTATTTATTTAAAATTATTCAATTCATGATAAAAAACTTTGTTTCTTGACTAAATATATACAAACCCTTAAACATAATTAGAATAAAGAAAAAGATCTAGAATAAATGGCTGTTCATCAAGATTACGAAATAAAAATCAATTTAAATGAATTGATTGAGAAGAGAATTCCATGCTGTGATTTACTTCATCCAGATCATTGTCTAACTGAAAAACAAGTTTCTGAAATTGCGCATGATATTCGTATGGATTTAAATTTGCATGATCTTTACAAGCAAGTGGATCAACACATTATGAATTATGTAAATGCAGCTGGTATTGATAATAAAGACCATTGGGTTGAACCACATCTTCCAGATTTAGAGAGAGATTTAAAAGAAGAAGTTGGTATAGAATTTGATTGATTTTATTCCTACAAAATAAATTAATAAATGTATTTTTTTTCTAAATCATCTATTAATTTATAAATACTCTTAGCTGATCTCTTTCTTTTTTTTAAAATTTTAAAAACTATAAATCCAAACAATACTGCAAAAATAGGTGTGAAAATAATAATTTCATGATTCATAACCATCAAACAGAAGCATATTATTAAAATTATTAAAAAGTCTGCACCAATAAAATAGGTACTTTATACAAATATCTTTCACTATAAAAAATTAAGATTTCTCATAGAAAAGTGAAAGAATTAAAATTTTTTGTAAATTATGTAGATATAAATTTTAATTCAAAAAAGATAATGATTAATTATTTTGCTTTAACAGTAACTGAGATGGGGATCGGCAAGATAGAGTTAGCAGTTATTGGCGCGGTAATTTTGATATTTCCAGTTTTATTTATTTATGCATCT